>NZ_LT745763.1:2511258-2825165 GCF_900166595.1 Virgibacillus dokdonensis
AAAAATCATAAATAATGGGATGCTCCCTAAAGATCCGATTATTAGAAATTGTATTTGGTTAAATATACAAAATAACGCAAAACCAATTACAACTACGAACAAACAAATTCCACCACCTAAATTCAATTCAAGGTAATATTGTTCTTCACCTTTTCTAGCGTATTCTTTCATACTCTCTTGGTCTAAAAAAATGCCTTTCCCAGTGGTTTGAATATAGTAACGGCTATATAGATATTTGGCCACAAAGTAACAAACGAAGTTAGATATAATAAGTAAAATAATATTTAATAGAAATCCTTTATATGGCTGATAAATTTGGTTTAACAATCCAGAACTATTAATAATTATTATAAACAGTAAAATGTATAAAAAAGAGGACTTCTCTCTATGTGCATACCTATAAAGTTTGTTCTGTTTACTATCATAAAACATTGTATAAATTTCTTTTTCTCTGTAGATCGGAATCAACCTAATTCTCACTCCTATAACAACATGTATACGCCTATTATAGCGGTTTAAACAACGACTGCTTAAAGCAGGTGGATTTATAAACATCGACGAATAAAGTCGTTTCCCAGACTATAATGCTGTTAAAAGACTTTAAGCTGAAGCATCCTCAAAGCTAGAATAAATTCATTTTTCTACCCTAAATATTTCGTTCTTACTGCCTTATTGAAATAGTCTTTTAGCCTCTCATTTGATATATATTTCTTTTAAACTGTAAGCTGAATTTTCATGAATAAAAGTAGAAATATAGTCAAAAATGTATTGTATACAAAAAAACTTTTAATATTATCTTTCTTTCTATATACTAATGTACCAATCACTACTGTTAGTATTAAAATAGACTGAATGTGCATATACCAGATATTATCAAATATAGTGATAAAATTTTTATTTTGATCTAATGGTATTGTAACTTGATTCATAATATTACTTATATAGATACTAGCCCCATACAAAGCATATGAAGCTAATCCAATACAAAACACCATGAATATGAATGCCTTTAATAAATTAAATCCCTTAATCGTATTAATTGAATTCTTTGCAAAACTCTCACTAACAGTTTCTTCTACTTGAGAAAATGATCCATTAAATACGCTTTTCATCCTTTCACCCTTTTCATAACCACCTAGGAAAACTTCCGATTAAAGAAAAATAAGGTGTAAACAGGTTTATTAGAAAAATACATGTATTGCAAAAGTTTATTACCATTCTCATTTTTAGTGTTCATGATATTTAACCCTTATATTTTCCCCCATACCAATCTGCCTCTGTAACTCCAAATTTCTGCCTAAATCTCTCCGAGTACTTGTATAAATAGTAACTTCTTATTGCGACACTGTTAAAATATAAAAATAATAAACATGCGAAACATACAGCTAAAGGTGCAAAATCAATTAATGAACCAAATATTCTAGTTTCTAAATCATCTACTTCTGGAGAAATAACTTTTGTTAAATAATATAAAGCTCCGAATCCAAATAGTATACTTAACACATTTTTTCTATTTTTGCTTAGCCACTCAACCAACGCTGTCCTTTTCTTTTTTGTACCATACACCATTTTCTTTGCATTTTGATAACTTTGATAAAAAACGAAAATAAAACTACATAAAAATAATACCGTATATAACATACGTAATGTATAGCTATTTACTATTAATTGGATAAATTTGAAGGCGAAAAGCAAAAATAGTAACCCACCAAGAGACAAAAAAAAGATAAATAGAAAGTAACCTTTCGCATGATTTTTTTCTTTATATATAAAAGCTATCAATCCAGCAATAAAAAATATAAAAGCCTGGACATGTATATACCATATACTTGAAAATAAAGGGATAAATTCATTATTTTTATCAAATGATACTGCTAAATCATCTATATTGTTAGTAAAGAAAAAACTTACCCCGTAAACAACATAAGAACTACCTGAAAAAAATAATAAAAATATAATGAATTTATGCATTTTAAAATTTTTTATAGAGTTTATTGCCTCTTTCATAAAGTTCTCGCTAATTGCCTCTTCCACTTGAGAAAAAGACCCAGTAAATATGCTCTTCATCCTATCTCCACCTACTTACACAAAACTCACATTTTACATTTAAATTCATTTTAAATTTTTAATTATCTGTATCAGCATGTATAATGTGTTGTGCACTATACATGCGCATGAATAATTAATACTTCATATGGAGAGCCCCAGATCCAGCCGTCAAAAGCCTGCTATTTAGTGCTGGCTAACGTATCCAAACTATTACCTAAGAGTAATTCCTGTCTATCAATAATAGCTTAAATGCTTACTTTTCTATATCCATTTCAAAATTAGCCATGTCTATATACACGTTATCTTTTGTTAAACGATTAAACATTTGCTCCTGTTGTGGAGTTACATCCAGCATAAATGGTATTGCGGTATCAGCATGAAGGATGCCAAACTCTTCTTCAGTAAGCACTAACTCCATATTTTCAAATATGTATTCTCCATCTTGATTTCCAAATGTCATATCAAATTTGATATTCTTCATAGGATCTTTTAGTCGATTAATAGCCAGAAATAAAATAGATCGACTTCCATCAGGGTTAATTGAAATATCAAACGGATAGAGGCTAAAATCATTTGGAACTCCCATTTTGGGATCTGCTTTAATTGCTTCATCTAAAACCGTATAGATTTCATTATTTTGAATTGTCATCCCCGCATCTTTGTCCTGTTTATGTAATTTCAATTGTAAGTCGTGCATTTGACCTCCAGCATGTTCACTTGTGTTTTGTTCATTTCCATTATCTGTTTTCGCCTGCGCTTCTGTATCTTCAGATTGCTTCTCACTGTCATCAATTTCCTTTGCATCATTACTACATGCAACCAATAAAAACAAAAGCGCAATCATGATTAGCATTAAAAACCTTTTCATTATTCATTCTCCCTCCCCAATGGCTATTGCGTTTAAACTCCTACACTCATCTCCACATATCTTCTTCCCATATGGCTAGTCTTATACTCTACAAACACAGGGGTTTTCTGTTGCAATCCATTTTGTCTTATATAGTGCATTAGCTCCCAAAACTTCACTTGAGATGCTGCTTTAAAATCATCCATTAAGCGTGTCATTATCATTGGCTTGACAGAAAAGTAACTATGAAAATATACTTGCTGCTCTTCATCCGAAATTGTAAAATTACTTTCAAGAATTGGCAAAAAAATTTCTGCCTGCATAACCTCACTTGTTGGGTCGCTCAAAATAGTAAATAACATTCTACCATCTGGATGGTATCCTTCCTTTTCCAAAATAGATTGAAAATCTTTAATGGCTATATCAATTTCTTCCGGTACAAACTGATAATATTTTGAAACTACATTTGTATAAGCAATATGATGTTGTTCTACAATCATGACCCCTCACCTCTATGATTGAAAGGTACATATAGATCAATGATAAAATCATCATATACTTCCAACAGTACACAATAAAATGTAGCATCTATTGGTACATCATGAAGATGAGCATATTCTTGAATTCGCTGATAAGCAGCATGGAAATCAGTTGCTTGATCCGCCTGGCGTAAAACTAAAGCGTCTTTAATATATAGTTTCTCTTGGAAATGAAAGTCGGTTTCATCTGATAACTTAACAGGCTCGCTAATTGGCAAATAATATGTGAACTTACCAAATTTATCTTCGTTCTTTTCAGGAGAAACCGAAAAAAATATGGGACCATTTTGGTAAATACCTTCAGCAAGTATAAAATCTTCCATAATGAAAAAACCTTGTTGCCAATTTTTTCTTAACTGCCTTGTTTCATAGATTAATAAATTATCAAAAATAAGTGAGCGAGTTTCAAATTGCAAATCAATCATCCTCCCTTTCCGATCCCATTGGCTTTAGATTCCCATCCTTATCAAAATTAAAACTTTCAAAACGTTTTTTGCAATAAAGAATAACTAATTGTTCAGGTAGCACAAAAAGCATGGTGTAAAATATTGCTAAACAAAGGATGCCTATAAATATATAATCGATGTGAATAAAATAAAAGTTTTTAGACAAAAATTGAATTAAATATACTGCTCCTAACCCACCAAATATTGCCAGAGGCATAAAAGATTTTTTTTCAAATCTCGCTCTTATTTCACCTTTTTTAGAACCTTCTTTATAATGCCCTGCTCGTAATAATTTATAAAATCGCACGCAAGTAAAGACGAAAATCAATATTCCTAGTATAAGAGTGACAATGGTCGCCGTTAGCATAGACGCTGTTGTTGTGTCTACACTTCCTAGTATAAATATAGTAAATAGATATGCAAATACCCCAAAAAGATTTTGTGACACTAAAATAGTAACCAAATACTGTGTTTTCTCTCTTTTTTTATATATCTTTGAAAATGAATACATAATAGAGAATATGATTAAAACAATCGTAATTATTAAATGGATAGAAAAAATGTACTTTTTAAAAGGATAATAAGACTGATCTGCTACAACCACATACGTTACAATGAAAGTTAATACTTGCAAACAAGCAGCCAAAAGCAAGATTGCCCCTAAATTATTTGGCCCTTGCCTACCGGATTCTAAAGGCTTTCTTAACACAGCAAAATCTTCTTCTTGTAATTGATCTAATAATTTCATTTACATTTCCTCTCCCTTGTTTCTAGCTGAACCAATCTTTTAATTTATGAAAAGCACCTTTCGCTCTATCCATTAAAGACTTATCACTTTTACCTAATTTTTTATTCAATGCCCAGTTAAAAGCTATACCAAACCCAGCTCCAACTGCAGTTCCGACACCTGGAATTGGAATAAAGGCAGTCCCTGCAGCTGTAAAACCAGCTTGCACAGCTCCGCTTATTGCAGTTTCAACTGTTGTGTCTACAGCAGCTCTAGAATATGCTTCTTCTCTTGTTAAACCATCTGCTCTAGCATCGTTATAATTATTGTAATAGCTTAACCCTGCTCCAAGTGGTCCAAGCGCTTTTCCAGCAGTTCTTAAATGCCCATTCCCCAGTATATTTTTGGGATTTATACCACTTATATTGTCTTTTGCTCCATGAACTGTTGATTTTCCAACAGCTTTAAATTTATCCCAATTTGTTGCCTTGTCATTGTAAGCTCTCATTTCGGGATATTCTTTAATTATATTTCTCCCCTCAGGAGACCATACTTGCTTTCCTGTTTTCTTATCATAATAATTTAAAGGAGTTTTTGCTCTTCCTGATTTGCCACTTTGGTATAGTGAATATTTTGCATGTTTATTCGGTTTTATACCTAATTCTTTTAAAGCTGCTTCGCTTGCATTAATACGATAAGTTATCCTTCCGTTTTTTTCATATTTCGATACGCTTAACCCGTCATTTTCAGCTGCTCTAGCTATTGCTTTTGAAGAGGTATACCCAGATATTGAAGGGGCAAGATACGTACTGGTTAAACTACTTAGCTTTTTAAAGTTTTCGTCGTTTTTATAATCACTAAACCTTTCTACACCTGCAGATCCTTTAACGGAGTTCATTGTCTTTTCAATATGTTCTATTAAAGCCTTTGTTTGGGAATTGTGTGATTTTCCTTCATTGGTAAACGAATTAAAATTCTCTTCTAATTCAGTAATAGTCTCAACCACTTCTTTTTCATCCTGTACAATCGTATAAAAAGATGGAATACCTGCACTTGTAATGTCAGAAACATTGTGAATTGCTTTTTGAATACGATCATCTAAATCCCTCAACTTTTGATAATCTATATTTATTTTGATTTGTTGATCGTTTAAGTAGTCACTTTGAATGATCGCATTCTCATGAGAATCTACATTTGAATGAAATGCTTCTAAATGATCTTTTAGATTGTGATTCAAGTCGGTAAACAATTCAGTAAGTGCTTCAATAATTCCATGCTTATGGAAGCTATCGAAATAACCTTTAGCGTTCTTTGCTGCCTTTCCAGAGAAAGTATCCATTCCAATAATTTGTTCGATATTAGTTGATATTTCTTTCAAACTTGATTTAATATGAGTAGATACCTTTTGGAAGTCACTAGAAAACTCGATAACCTCTGATATATCCACTTTATTCCCCATCTAAACCCTCCTTTCGTTATAAATGTTCCATCAGTCACTAGTTATCTTAGACGTTCCCTTACTTAACTCTTCATCTTTTTCTTTCATACTTTCTCCTATATTTTTCAATGTGTCTATATCATTACTTAAAAGAGTTACGTATCTTTCCAGTATAGTCATTGCTTTAACCGCATTTTCCAAATCATTAGTAAACGGCGTAATATCCGTTTTATCAAAAGTCCAATTCTTATTAGTACTACTGTTTATATTGGAAACAGCAGCTTTTAACCTAGAAACATTCTCCCGAAAAACTTCTATGTTTATACCTACTTGCTCCCCCATTTAATCTACTCCCTTTCCTTTGCCCTTATTTGACTCTCCAGTGAATGGAGAGAGCTTTGCAGATTATTTAATCCTGCTGCATATGAAGCTTGATTGGCCTCATACCTTCTAATATCACTATCAATAGTCTCTTTTGCATCCATCGATTTAGATAAATATTGCTGAATACTATCTCTATATAAGCTATACTTATTATCATACGTATCTTTATTATTTCCTCTCCATCTTCTGCCATCTTTCTCTAACTGATCAATGGATTTTTTAGTTGTTCTTAAATGTGTAATATTAGTTTCCAATGTATTAGAAGCTTCCTGTAACCTGCTAACCTTATCTTGCAAAACTGATATTTCATTCCTTGCATTATTCATACCAAGTAACACAGTCCTTCTCTGCTCACGCAAAAGACTTAATGATGTGCTCATCCCTCACTCCCCCTTATTCAGGTATTTTCAATTTTGTATGCTGATGATCCATTGCTAAATAACATTCAAATGGGTTTGGATATTTTTCCTGTCTAATAAATGGTTGCTTGAATATATCCTGATCGCCAAGTCGCATACTCATCAATCCTACTATGGCTTGCGAACGTATATACTTAGCAACTTGTTCAAAGCTCAGTCCAATATAACTGTAATCCCCTATGAATATGAAATGGATGCCGGCCTTTTTGCCCTGTTCTATTAGAAGGGTTATTTCATCCACTTCTAATTGAGTACGATCACAAAAATCTTTTACATCGGCAATAAGAACAAGCCACCTAACATTCTCCCCCGTTGTCTGTTTAGTACGGATGTTAATTTCTGTCATAAGATCATTTTTCACAGAAATAACTCCTTCTTTTTCAGATATATATGCATGTAGGCTTTTTCCAATATCGGACAGTTGTTGTTCTGCCGTATCAATTAACATCGTTTGATAAAAACCAGAAAGAAGAGACACATTTTTTGCTAATGATTGACGTAATCTATCTAAACCATCTTGCCGGTCACTTACAACAGTTAAATGACCATGTTGGATTGGATCAAAAGCAAGTGGTTGTACTTCCTCAAATTCCAATCCTAGGGGGACTTGCATTCCCTTTACAAGCTGTTTCGTCTTTCTATTGTTTTTAAACTTCTCAAAGTCAACCACTCCTTCAGGCATCATCGGAATTTCCTCTGGTAATTCACCATCCCAGAATGCTTCCATTTCTTTTGCAGTTGCTTGAATCGCATCAATAATTGCTAATGTCTCTTCACCTTCTGCAGGAAGCATGGTTTGGAATAATGCTGGTTCGTCCAGCTTAATCATCCCTCTTCCTGGTATTTCTTCAATTTCAATCTCTGTCCTACCGACAATTCCACGAGCCTCGGTTTCTTCAATTAAATAAAGTGGAATTTGAGTTTTAATATTCGACAATAACGGCATGCGCATGGCACTTTGTCGTCCGGCACTAATGGCTAGATGAATGCCAATACTTGCACCCTCTCTAGCAATTTGCGTAATTAGCTTTTCGAACTCATCAGAGAATGCTGCATCACGGACAGAATCATAGTTATCAATAACAATTAATTGATTTTCCACTATATCTCCGCTCGCTTTTTCATACATATCCATACTTGCAACGCCATAATTGCTTAACTTCTGTTTCCGTTCCTTGATTTTACTGCTCATAAGACGGATGAATTTAGCTACTTTCTCTTCCTCATCCAGTAGCATCGTATCCGCAACATGTGGTAACGTTTTTAACGGTAATAAACCATTGGTACCAAAATCTAGTAAGTACACATGTAAATGTTCGGGATGGTGCTGATGCACAAGATTCATAGTAACTGTTTGCAAGAACGTTGATTTTCCGTAGCCCGGGCTGGAAAAAACAGCAATATGTCCATGCTTCGTTAAATCAAGCGTAAGTGGCGATTGCGATTGCAATTCTGGCTGGTCTAGTAAACCTAATGTAACAACTAGCGATTTCTTGCTTTCCTCTTGCCACACTTCTTTAAAATGAACATCATGTATTTCCTTTGGCAATATTCGTTCTGGTAACGGCGGAAGCCATGGTCTTGGAAGAGGATCAATTTGGCATTTTTCTGTGTAAGTAGCAATGTAATCAATCACCGCTTCCAATTCAGTTGGTTTTTTCTCCACATCTTGTTTATTGGCCAATCCACTTAAATCCTCGGTAAGAATATCATATTGACCTAAGTCATTAATCGCATAAACCGTTGTATCTATAAATTCATGATCTTCTTTATCTGGCACGTAATCTGCGCCACTCCACGCACTTTGAAACAGTTCATAGATTTCATTGTTCCCAACTTGCAAGTACGCCCGTCCTGGTAACGTAATCTCCGCTGCATCAGGTGTTTTCAATATTTCATTCGAATCACTCGCATTTTGTACTTTGAGCGCCAATTTAAATTTTGAGTTCGACCAAATTTGGTCATCGACAACTCCACTTGGCTTTTGTGTTGCAAGGATAAGATGGATACCAAGAGAACGCCCAATTCTCGCAGTGGATACAAGCTCTTTCATAAAATCTGGCTGTTCGGATTTCAGTTCTGCAAATTCGTCCGAAATCAAAAACAAGTGTGGCATCGCTTCGCTTGCTTTACCTTGCTTGTAAAGCTTCTGATATTGATTAATATGATTGACATTATGCTCCCCAAATAGCCGTTGACGTTTTTGCAGCTCTGCTTTTATCGAAGCGAGCGCCCGCATTGATTGCGCTTTATCCAAATTCGTTATCGTTCCTAACAAATGTGGCATGTCATGAAATAAATTTGCCATTCCACCGCCCTTATAATCTATGAGTAAAAAGGCAACTTCATAAGGATGAAAATTGATCCCTAAAGACAAAATATAGGACTGAATAATTTCAGATTTCCCTGAACCAGTTGTACCAGCAACAAGACCATGTGGACCATGAGCCTTCTCATGTAAGTTTAATTGAACGATATCTTCTTTACCCCGAAGACCTAATGGAACGGCTAAACTTTTATACGTTTCATTCACCTTCCAACGATGTTCAATATTTAAATCCGTTACATTTTCCACATCATACATTTCTAGAAAAGTCACTTTTTCAGGTATAGAGTTTTTTAGATTTTGTAGATGATTGATCGGTGCCAAGGCACGGGTTATTTCTTCCTTATCAAACCCTTCCGGATAATGATCCAGATGGAATTTTTTATTCACTAATTCTCCTTCTTCTAATAAAATGTTTCCATGCTTTGCATCACGAATGTCGATAACCGTTTTCACATGTTCTGGAAGTGCCTGCATGACATCTTGCACAAATACTAAGGATACACCAATTTCACTTAGATCTTCATTGAAAAATTCCATAATAATATGATCTAATATCATCTTCTCATCTGTAATAAGTACGATATAATGGGGAGAAAAATAAAGCTTTTCATTTTTGTTCGTTTTCTCTTCTATGGTTTGTCTACGTTCTTTTAATAATTGGTACAAGGAATACAACACTTGATCACGAGAACGTTCGTGATATATAAACCCGCGCACGTTAACATCTCTTAAACTAGCATGTGGTAGCCAGCGCATCCAATCCCATTCTTGCTTTTCTTCTTCTGGAAAAATTGTAATAAATTGCACGTCGTGATAACTATGAAATAATGCAAGTTGTGTAACTAATAACTGCAACTGCTCTAACACAAGCGGACGATGACCGATATAGCCAACAGGTCCTTTGGTTAATGATGTAACAACGGGTACATTTTCAATTTCTTTATATTGAGATAAAAGCTCTCTTGCTTGATCTATAAGTTCATCCTTTTCTTGGGTAAATTCTTCATCATTAAAGTCAATTTTAAAGCTAGATGAAACCGTTCCTAAACCCGCACGAAAATGCAGGAAATCATGCTGATACATGGTTTTTTCATAAATTCTTGCCTCCATATTTCTAACCATATCTCTAATCGTTACGATATCAGGATAATGATAAAATAAAGCGTGGCGTTGCTCCTCACTTACTAAGTGCAGTTCTTTCGTTTTCCGTTGCAAATACGCTTTATATGTCTCTTCACGATGTTTCATATCCGCTTTATATTTTTTAACACTTTTCACATAGGAAGTAATCGAAAATATTATCGTGACAATGGTAATCGATAGCATCACGATGATGTAAACCCCTCTAGGTTGAATTAGTGAAATAACAATCAGTGCTACAACCATTACTATTGGAGGTACGATCGTTCTTGCCAATTGTTCACTAGGCTTTGAAGGCTTATGTGCTGGTTTAGCAATCGTTCGATCTTCTTCAGGTTCCCGATAAATAATTCTAGGTGAACGATGATAATCTGGATACTCCCCGCTGTAAGGAGTAGTCACTTCTACCAATTCCACAAGCTTACTTGTAAAATCAAGATGTGATGTCATCACTTGTAATTCCTTTTCACCTACGCAAAACATCGTTCCAGCAACAAATAATTGGTCTCCAGGACATACGACTGCTTGCTTTTCAACAGCCTTAAAGTTATGAAAAATGGTTGCACCATTATTTTCTAGCTGAAAAGTAAACCCATTTTCCTGTCTGTGCAAGACGAAATCAACAGACGAATTAGGTAGCATAATATCGTCATATGAATGCGTGCCAACCGTTATTGTTTCTGCACCTGCAGCGTCATAGAATCTGGTTTCTTCCCTATGTAACAAATATAATTCCAACAGATGATCCGCTTCAGGGAGAGACAGTTGTTTTTCTAATTTCGCTTCCCCAATAAAAGCCTCGTTGCCATTCCACATTAGTTTATGTGTTTGCTCTAAGTTGGAAAAAGTTATATTATCTGACCAGCTATTACCAATTATCATTTCCTTTTTTTCTTGATCTGGTAAATGGCATTTATGCAATTGATTATCATAAGTGACCATGAGTATTTTGTTTGCCATTACGTTTCTCCCTCTCTAAAACGTTACAATATAAAATATGTGGACAGTTTCTGGACGCCAATGTTTATACCACGCAAGATACACGGCGCTTGATGTCATACCTGTAATGAGCGTGTGTATCGATGAAGCAACACGAAAGATTAATTTAATAGATGGCTAAAAAGCTATTTTTCCTTTTCTTTATCACCACTATCTTCTTTCTTTTTATTGTCCTCATTTGATTGCGCTTCTTGTTCTGTTTGGTTAGTATCTTCCGCCTCTGACTCACTTGCCGGTACTATTTCTTCATCCTCGTCTTGTAAATCAAACTCCTCACGGTACTGTTCTAATTCATCTTGTAACTTTTTAACAGTCTTTTCTCTCTCTGATCCTGTTAAGTCTGGATTGTTTTTAGCTTCCTCTATCTTTTGAATAAGTCCGTGTATAATTAAGACAGGGTCATCAATGTACTTGGCCTTTTCAAGCGATGTATCAAATTCTCCCCTGCCATTGTAAATCCAATAGGTTAAGTAATCAGGATCACTTTTCAAACTGACATTTTTTAAAATAACTTCCTTCTCTGCATCAGGTAAGTTTTCCACGTTAATATAGGAATGAGCTAAAATATACATCGTTTGAATCGGTAGCTTTTCTGGATCTTCCCCCTCTAAAGTGGAAATAACATCGCCATAGGAAGAAGCCAAATACTCACCGTGAGCTTCTAATAGATTATCTTGGTAAGGTGCTTTTATAATGCCGTAATAAATGACGGGAACGGTTAACAATACGGAAACGATAATCATAATAATGGAAAGTTGCTTAAATAAACGAAAGCGTTTCGTTGGTACAACTGTCATCGTTTGTTCTGTTTTGACTTGTTCTTCCTGATAACTTTTATACAATAAATCTTTGAGCTCTGCTAAGTCGGCTACTTCACTTACCTGTCGTTGAAATTCGGTTTCCGTTGCATTTTGTAACGACCCATGATAAAGCTGATCAAAATTAAATTTTTTAGAGAATAAAGCGATCACATAGCATTTTAATTGTTTTAAAAAATCTGCTTCATCCCATTCATAAGGTGGTACAAGCTTGCGAATCCCTCGATAGATAACAACAGGCATCAGATTATCATTAACCATCAGGTTATCAGGATGAAGAACAAAGGTTATCCTCGTGTTCAAAATAGGCTCTAATTGAAACATGTTGCACAGTAATCGTAATTTTTCATTTCTATGTAATTGCAGTAGTTGATCCCAGTTTTTCCATCTAGGCTCTAACTTAAATGTAAATTGAAATGCATCTTTTTCTTCCTCTATAGTGAGCGGGGCAAAAAAATCAGAAGGATGTAACATGATATCCATTTGGCGAACATCATGTACAGCGGTTTGTGATTTCGGTAAACGCATTTTCCAATTAGTTTGATCCATTTCAAATTGCAATGTGAGGTTTTCAAATTCGATTGTTTTTTCCTTCATTTCCCATTAACTCCTTTGTCCTCCAGTAAAAATGCATATTCCGCTTACAACACGACATATTGTGTCAAGCTCGATCATTTTAGCCATATGTTTCTTGTTATTGAACAACTAATATATCTCCATCTGTAACAGGGTAATTGACGATATAATCATCATCTGCAATGAACAGTTTCTTCGTGGTAACTTTGATGGCATAGTAAGAATGCTCTGGTAGCGTAATATGTAGGGCATCTGTTACATAATAGAGTAATTGTTTTACCGTTAATTGTGTGGGGATACGGAGGTCGTAAACTCCGCATCCAATGTTGTTAAAATCCATTGTCACATTAATATGGGTATCTTGTGCCATTTGTTATTTCTCCTAATTTAACATTTTTTGCATCATTACATAGATTCCACCACATAAAAGTAAAGCAAAACCTGTTAACACATATAACCATGTATTACTAGATTGGCTTGTCTCTGCTATCTGATCTTTATTCGGCTTCGAGGTAGATGCGGCAATCTCTTCATAATCTTTCGTGAACAGGTCGTCTTTAACGGAATCCAATGTCTTATTTGTTTGCACATCCTTTGCAAAGAGATCTGACTCCAGTTCTTCTAAAGACTGCTGCTGCTCCGCTTTCTTTTCAGCAATGATTTTAGATGTTTCTTCTGTAAATAGTGTAGGGAAAATCTTTTCTAACTCTGTTTCCTGGTTAACTGTATTTTTCTTATCATCTTCCACAATACGGTCAATTTTCATTTCTAAGTCTCCATCACTATCGGCACTAGCCGCTGGTGTTTGGTATCCCCAAACAACCAGCACGCTAATAACAAGTGTGAGGGTCGCTTTAACTAGCCTCTGCTTCTTTTTCATTGCCCACATCCCCTTTTTGTGTTGAGCGATGTACAACAAACAAATTGGCTAAAGCACCTACTATTACAACACCAATCATAATAAAGATGGACGCGGAGTAATTAGCTTCTCCTTGTACAACACGAAACAAAAGGGTTTCAACATATTGCAGTGGCGAGAATTCTTTCCACGTCTCCATTCCTTTTATACCTGTTCCAAAAGCATTTGTTAAGAACAGATATAGACTGAGCACCACTAAAAGTATAAACATACCAATCATTTTAACTTGTCTTAATAAATAAGTGGAAAAAAGTAACATTCCCGTAATTAATAAGACAATAAGCGTTGTAAGCATTAACATATCACTATCAGCAATTTCCATTGTATAACTAGATACAACACCAATCACAATACCTTCTAATACGCCAATACCAATCGTTATAAGTGTAATTGGTATGTTCAGGCTCATTATTGTTTTTCCTTCCGAAAATGGATCTCTCTCCATACGCTTCTGGTTTATTGTTGAAATAACATAGGCTGTAAACAAGACAACAATGAAACAGATTAACACAAGATAGTATGGTGTAAATGAATCACTGGATGTAATCGTTCCTTCATTACTTGTTTGAACTGGATTGGATAAGAAATCATATAAGTCTTCATTTTGCCTGTCACCAATACGACTATTTGCTAATACACCAGTGAAGTTCTCGGCAAAATTCTCATCATCCATTAATTTATTTGTCATATTTTCTGACAACGTTTCTACTTGTTGAACAATATCATCGCCACTTTCTTGAATCGTCGTCGCTTGCTCATTAATACTATCGAAAGTATCATAAACTACATCACCTTCATTTACATTTCTCTGTGCTTGCTCCGACAAAGATTGACTAGCTGATAGTAGTGGCTGAAAGCTGTCATCCAAGGAAACGATGGCAGACTGCTCTTCATCTTCTTTTGTTTGAATTTGTTCTTGAGATTCCAGTAAGTTCAAGCTTTTCTCTCGCCAAGCTTCTACATTACTTAAAGTTGTTTCAAGACTTTTATTCAAGACCCTAGCCCTTTCAGCAGTTTCATCTATTTTATTCACTAAAGCATCCGCATTGCTGTTCATTAATGCAACTTTCTCTTCATGAATTTCTATTTGAGCTTGTAATTGTTCCCATGGAGTGCGGATTTCTTTAGCCACTTCATCACTAATTTGTAAGACTATATAGTCTTTGATTAAACCAGGAACATCTTTTTTATTAAAAAGATAATATAACGAATCTTTAGTAGCTAATTCTTTTAAAGGTTTACCTTTAATTTGTTCCGGTAAATTCGCCCCCCCCATATGCAAACCAAAATAACTTTCGTAGGTTGAGAATAGTTTTTGGTAAGGGGTTACCGTGTTCGTTACAGCTTTAATTAATTGATTCGTCGCTTTATCCATTCCTTCCATCGGAGTCATAATTTCATGGTTAATGCGATTATTAATGACTTTAACTCTTTTGGTTGCTGGTTTTAGCTTCTCAAGCGGGACACTATCTTCTTCGTCCGATGGTTCATCCTCATCTGAGACATCCCCGCCCCCTGGCTCGTCCGGATTATTATTTCCAGGTGTTTCTCCATCCTCACCTAAACTTCCACCTTCTTCAGAATCGCTCTGTTCATCGCTTCCCTCAGACTTTTCTTCTGAAGTTGGTTTTTGCTTCGCTTTATTATCTGAAGTGTCAACATTTTTTCCTTGTTGCTCCACCTCTACCTCTGCATTCGCAACAAGTGGTGTTTCTGCTGTTTCAATTTGGGCTGTTTCAGGAACATCTACATTATTAATATCTTTTTGATGAAGCTTCCACTTCCAAGGAATTGGTTGGAATATGTCTATATTTGAATTTTTATCACGCAACCGTAGTGTAACCTGAACGGTAAATACACCTTCTTCATTCGCTGGAAGAATAATTTCACCATCATAATATTCTCTTGTATAATCTTCTTCGCCAATACCAGGAATGGTAAGATGTAAGTTTTCCACATTATATTTTTCGAGAATACGCTTTGGTATTTTTAATTTGAATGTTTGTGCTGATTTTTTATTTTTTGGCAACTTGACGGAATCAGACATCGTCATCCCTGAAGTATGCAACTTTTCTTTTAGTTTGTTTATCTTATATGATAGGAGTTTGGTTGGGTCACCACCCGGGTTAAGATTTTCATCTTTGCCTAAGCCGTCTTCATTCATATATTTTTCTGTTACCGCAATAACATTTCTAATTTCCTTGATTGTCCGCTTTGGCAAACCGACTTCTTCAAAGTCCTCCATATCCATTGAAGGTAATCTTCTTATGTGCTTATGAATATTGTCTTTTGCATGAACAGCTGGCTTTTTTAAAAGCATATTTACCAGTTGATCATCTTTACCCAGCTTATTGGTAAGTAGTCCATCTAAACGATCTGAAATTACCCCAGTAAAACCGCCCCAATATTCTGGGTTTATTCGTTTTTCAATATCATTATACGTTTTCTGGACTTGCGTTAATGAATCATCTAAATGCTTCCTTAATACATTCGCTCTTGTTGCAATATTACCCCCGGGATTACTTTTATACATTACAGAATTCACAGGTGGTTTAATTTCTTCCATACCGCCGTTATTCTGTAATTGTTCATTAATCAATTTATTTGCCAACTGTAAACGTTCCAACTCTTGTTCTACTTCCTGTTGCTTTAAGGAGCGATCAAATTCATTTAAAGTTTGATAGAATTCGAGAATTTGCGTATTATTTTGCTCTTTTAATTTTTTAACATCATGAACAGATGACAAATAATCTTCATCCAGTTCTGCATCATCTAACAGCTCTTTTTCAAAGTTATTCATTATTTCCTGAAAGCCTTGAAAGCTATCCTTCGATACCTCTGTGCTATCTTTTATCGTGCTAAATTGATTGGTATAATTATCTAAAGGATTATACACTTCACTGCTCATAGTGTTTGTAAATACGGCTTGTTTTTCAATAATGCCACCAATATTATCCTGCGCATTCTGCAGATTTCCGACAATACTTGCAAAATAAACGTCAATAATCCTACGATTAAATTGATTAAGAATATTACTGGCTGTTTTTTCTGCTTCCGCTTTTATTTGCTCATTATCCGTTGCGTTAATCTTATAATTTAAAACGACTTGGTCTGGCGATTCCGAATCAATAGATAGCGCTTTTTCGGAAAAATCATTAGGAATCACAATCATCATGTCATATGTACCACGTTTTAAGCCACTTTCTGCTACCCCGCGGCTAACTACAAACCACTCATGATTGTCTTCATTGTTCACCCCTTGGACGAAAGCCTCTCCAAAAGCTAGTTCTTGTCCATTTAAGATAGACCCCTCATCTTCATTAACAAGCGCTACAGCCATTGCTTTATTTGATTCTGATTCATCCTTTTCTGTTTGTTCTTGTTGACTTAAAGCAAGATAGGATAAGCCTGATGCTAAGATAACGATTAATACTAAAAACAGGAACCAGCGTTTATCCAATTTTTTCATAACAAACAGCTCCTAGAAGTTTCACAATTTATTTTGTTACATGAATCACTAATCGCAAAATCTTGTTCGTTTTTTTATACTATCTTTCCAAAACAGAAGCTGCACAACTTAAGCCGTGCAGCTCTCATAATGAGTCACGAAACGTTGTTTACGACAATTTTTCGCTCATATATAAGCCTTATCTAAGTCCAAAATTTTGGGACAATGCTTCGTCTTGTTGTGCAACAGCCTCAGCAGTTTTTGTTAATTGCATCTCAATTTCTTTCATTAAATGAGCAAAATCTTGCACTTTAGGCTTCAATTCGCGGAATTGATCATCAAAGCGTTCGAAAGCACGACCTTCCCATTCACCGCGCAGCTCCTCTTGTAGGTTTGATAGATCTCTTAGAATTTGTTCAATTTGATCAGAACTCGCCCCATACCGTTTTGCTTTTGCCTGTAGCTGTTCAGGCGTCATACGAATTTGTCCTGCCACTACATCTCATCTCCCTTTGTTAATTTACTTTAGAGGCAAAATTAAATTAGTGAACCTCTTTCTACAAGACTAATCAACCGAATTTTCTATGTCAATTGACTATATGCATTTTTTGGATAATTGATAATAAAGACCCATTTTATACAGAATGTACATTTTTCACATGGTAAAAATAGGAAATAAGTACCTCGTCCAAAACAGGACTAATGTCCCGATATAATGTTTACTCCATTAAATGCTCAACTGAAGAGAGCTGATTCATGTAATAGAATCAGCTCTAAACCTCTCCTATAAAAGCACCTTCGAATAGTACGCAAAAATAACGAATAATCTACCAAAAGAAAAATGGTAATATGGCTAATGATGCAATTGCACCTAAAGCAACACCGTAGCCGAATCCATATCCAAATCCATAAAAACCAAAACCAAAGCCTCCCAGTCCACGTCCTCTATCTAACGGCCTCATGTAAACTCGGTTTGGGCTCACTTTTTCAATGATACCTCGATGAACTTTCCCGCAATGTGTTTTAATCTCTACGGCCTTTCCCATATGACGTTGACATAATGAATAATAATGCGAACCTGACATATAAATTTCACCCCCAATGTATAAGTCAGATACAACATCATATGAGATAGTAATTAGCCCTGTAAAAGACAAATTACTCAGGTAATCAGCGGAAAATTAATGTTAAAAAGTTTCCTTTAGCAAAATTCAGCTTGTCGTCCAGTCTTAAGGCGTAAGCTATTTTTCTTATACTACAAACCTTAAAAAATTTTTTGGCTTTCCTAGAGTGTAAAAAATTGTAGGGATATTAGTATGTATAGCGCCATTTAACGAAATTTCTTTCAAATAAATTCAAGCATAATAGGTGATCACCCATATCATTTCCATTGCGTAGGCATACATTATTATTGTAAAAGAACTGGAGGTGTTTAAATGGGTGAAGCTGTTGCAGGTTATGGCTACGGCGGTGGATTTGCCTTAATTGTCGTATTGTTTATTCTGTTAATTATTGTAGGGGTTGCCTACATCTGTTAACAATTCATAAAGATAGGAGGATAAACTATGGGATATGGATATAATTGCGGTTGTGGAGGATACGGTTACTCCGCACCTGCTGGATATGGCTGTGGTATCGGCGGGTTTGCTTTAATTGTTGTTCTATTCATCTTACTCATTATCGTTGGAGCAGCATGCTTTTAAGATTTTACCACTACAGGAAAAAGCAGGTCCCTATTGCGACCTGCTTTTTTTAATTTGTATAGAATTGTAGATTATTTTTCCCCGTAAAAATAGAAAAGCCTTCTTACTTTCCCATGAAAAACATGCTTTCAACTACTTTATCGTCTTATCGTTTAATAACTGTTGTGTATAATTGATAAAGTCAGTAAAATAGCCATCAACATTAAAAGATTTGACACGTTTTTGTTCTTGTTTTTGTGTTGCCAAATCGGTAAAATACACGTGTACTTCTTTTCCTTGCTTATGAAGCTCATTTACAACTTGTAAACTCACATCCGTCGACTCTACTCCAATAGCAGAATATGGCACCTCTTTTGCTTTTTCAAGATTAAATGCCCCTTTTTTAAACAGTAATGTTAACGGAATGGACGGAGCAAGCAGCTGCAATTGTTCCAAGCTGGATTCTGAGAATGATTGAAAAGAGACATGTTGTCGATCAAGCAGATCATATTCCTTTAATAATTCAATTAATTTTGTTTCCATCTTCGCTTTACCATGAACGAGCCGTGTTTCAATATAATAATGCTCCTTTTTTTCAAAAACTTGCAATACTTCTTCTAAAGTTGGTATTGTTTCCCGTTTCTCCTCTTGCTGAAAGACTTCAACAGTCTCAAACTCCCTCAATTCCGCAAACGTATACGCAGATACTTTGCCGCTACCGTTCGTTGTTCTATCAATGGTGTCATCATGCATGACAACAAGCTCTCCATCTTCTGTCATTCGTAAATCTAATTCTAACGCATCCACACCATCTCTAGCCGCTATCTCATAAGCAGTAACGGTACTTTCATTAAAACGATCATTTGCCCCTCTATGCGCATAGATTTCTGCTTTTTCTGTAACCATAGGCGTTATTTGAATTTCTGCATGAGCATATAATGATAAGCTTGTAAGCAATAGTAGTATGAACAAAAATCCTCCTATTCTTTTAAACAAATGATTTTCTTTCACTTTTGTAGAACACTGCCTTTTCTGGATAATCCGTTATGATTGCAGCTACCCGAAGATCAAGCAACTGCTTCATATCATTCATATCGTTCACTGTCCATGCTCGTAGCCTTGGAAAACTAGGACGCCAATAGTCTACCCCTTTTAAAATTCCTTTTTGAGAAACGTGAATAGCTTCTAAATGAAAACAATCCATATACTCATGTGGATGCGGTAAGTTTCCTTCTACGAGTAGCGCGATCTCATGATTTGGGTCTAATTGTTTTATTCGAAGCAACGTTGGTAAATGAAAGGATGAGTAAACCACTTTTCTATTATTTCCATAAATTTGCACAATTTGTTGCACTTTTTCTTCTATTCCTTTATACGTAAACTTCGTCGTTTTTAATTCAATATTTAGTTCAATTGGATACGGTTTTAACAATTCTAAAACTTCTTGTAAAGTAGGAACCTGTTCCAAGCGCCATTGATCCTCAAATAAGTCAAAGTGAGAAAACTTCACCCCAGCACTATGTCTTCTTATTTCTTCTAACGTTAAGTCCTTTATATATCCTGTTCCATCTGTTGTGCGATCTAAAAATTCATCATGAATAACGACAATTTCTCCATCCTTTGTCATATGCACATCTAATTCAATCCCGTCAACACCTTCTTTTATAGCTTGCATAAATCCTAACAACGTATTTTCTGGGTATGTTCCCATGCTGCCTCGATGACCATAAATTTTTGTTTCCATAAAGTCCCTCCTTAAATAGTAAAAGTGATCCATTTTATACTTACCACGTAAGATCCTTATTAGGGAAAATTTACTTTCTTCTCTCAAATAGAAATTTCGACTTACCCAGATCGCATCGCATTTTTGAAGTCCGAGTCTTACAGCATTTCACATCCGAGATAAATCACTTTATATAGAGAAGAAAATGAAACTACTAGCTTCATTCTCTTCTTATAATCTACTCTCCTCGAGCAGTGTTTGCTTGTTCAATCGCCGCATTCACTTGTTCTACAGCAGTCGAGAATGCTTCATCGACATCGCCGCCATTGTATACCGTCTCTAATGCTGTTTCAATAATTTTACGCTCTTCAGGTATCATATCCATGAGTCCTCCCTGTGTAGCTATGGAAGGTTTGGTAGCCTGTAATTGCTCTACCGTTACTTGTAATTGCGGCATTTTTTGATACGCTTCTTGCACAACTTGCTGTTCATATGCTTTAGGATTGATGGCAAAATACCCTGTCCCTACATGCCATTCAGCTTGTACTTCTGGTTTTTGCACATACTTTAAGAAATCCCAAGCGGCCTTTTGTTCCTCTTCTGCCTTTCCTTTCGACATCCAAAGGCTTGCGCCACCAATTACAACTCCATGACGCTCCTCTTTCTCAGGATATGGGATAAAAGCAACGCCTACTTCAAATGGTGCATTATCAATCACATCTCTAGCACTAGCGGAAGACTGCATAAACATAGCTACATCGCCACTTAAAAATCCAGTTACCATATTGTCTGAATTCGTTCCATAATTTGCAAATGTATCTTCATCCATCATACGTTTGACCCATTCAAAAATCGATTTCCCTTTTTTATTATCAAAGGCTACTTCAGTCGCTGTATCACCACGTCCATTATCATTATTTAATAACAGACCACCTTGATTTGCTAACAATTCTTCAAATAACCAGCCATAAGCTTGCAGCGCAAAGCCTTTCATGTCAGAATTGGATTCCTTAATTGCTTTGCCTGCTGCTTCTACTTCCTCATAGGTCTCTGGTGGTGCTTCTGGATCTAAACCAGCCTCTTTAAATGCATCTTTATTATAATACATGACTGGTGTAGAGGAGTTAAAAGGCATGGAATAAAACTTTCCATCAACCTTGTAATAATTCGTAATATTTTCCTCCAAATTACTCATATCATATCCTTCTTCATCAATAAACTTTTGAATTGGTTCCACGTTACCACTGTGAACCATCGACATCGTTCCAATTTCATTTACTTGCACAATGGTTGGTGCATCGTCAGTTCCACCTACACTATGGTATTTTGATAGTGTTTCTTCATATGTCCCTTGATATTCCGCATTGACTTGAACTTCATCTTGGGATTCGTTATATTTCTTTACGATTTCATCCAAGGCAACCTGTGCTTGACCGCCCATTGCATGCCAAAACGTTACCTCTGTTTTGCCACCTGATTCTCCATCTTCTTTCGCTTTTGCTGTACCTTCACTATCTTTTTCCACGGAACTACAGGCAGCAAGTATGAACGTAAAAATAACTAAAGTAAATACGAGTATTCTTTTCAATTTTCTTCGCTCCTTTTGACAATGTTATTTATTTTATTAAGATAGGATTGCGTTATTTTATTGCGCCTTCTGTTAAACCTTTTTGCAATTTCTTTTGCCCTAAAAACAATAAAATTAATGTTGGTAAAACCACAATTAGCCCGCCAGCCATAATTACTCCCCACTCATTAAGCTGTTCCTGCGATTGCAGTTGTTTTAATCCTATTTGAACGGTTCGAACCGTATCATCTGTGGTAGAAAGTAAAGGCCAGAGATACATATTCCAAGAAGTTAAAAAGCCATATACTCCTAAGGTTACTAAACTCGTCTTGGCTACAGGTAGAACGACGGTTAGATAAAATTTGACATCGCCCATCCCCGTTATTTCACTCGCCTCTTTTAATTCTTTTGGAATTTGTTTGAAATGTTGCCGTAACAGAAACGTGCCAAACGCAACTGCAAAGAATGGCAAGGACAACCCAGTATACGTATTTAATAAATCAAGCCCTCTTATCGTTTGGAAATTAGGTATAATCGAAGCCTCAAAAGGAATCATCATTGTCGCAATAAAAATAAAAAACAACGTATCTCTCCCTTTAAACTCCAAAAACACAAAAGCATATGCAGCCATACTTGATAACAACAATTGTCCAAGCGTAATAAACAACGAGACAATAAAACTATTCATCAAATAACCAAATAAAGGGAAACGTTCAAAGGCTTTTATATAATTGTCCAACGTCCATGTTTCTGGTAGAATCTTCCCTGTTAAAATATCTTGGCTCGACATAAAGCTCATTAAAAACGCCACAATCGCTGGGGCGAACAGTAACAATGCAGATACGGTAAGAAGAAGGTAAAAAACCAGCTTTTTACTACTAGACATCGTCATTGGTAATGCACCTTCCTCTCTCCCAACTTAAATTGTAACAATGTCATCAAAAGAATAATGACAAACAAAACAACTGCTTGTGCGCTCGCTGTCCCATATTGATAATTTTCAAATGCTTCTTGATATATAGAGTACACAAGTAAGTTCGTTTCATTTTGCGGTCCACCACGGGTTAACATGTCAATTTGACCAAATGTTTGAAACGCATTAATGAACGAGACGGTAATGACAAAAAACAACGTAGGCGACAGCATTGGTATCGTTATTCTTCGTAATTTATATAAATAACTAGCGCCATCAATTTCTGCACTTTCATACAAATGCGAATCTATCGATTGTAAACCACCTAAAAGAATTAAAAAGGTAAAGCCAAGATTCATCCAAATTGTGGATATAGATACAGAAATAAGCGCCCATTTTGGATCTGTTAGCCAACCAATTCCCTCTAACCCTACCGCCTCTAACAGTTGATTAAGCCACCCCATCGTCGGATGGAATAAAAACATCCAAAATACAGATGCCGCAGCTACAGAAATCCCCATGGTAGAGGAAAAAATCATTCGAAAAAAACCGATTCCTTTTAATTTTTCATTGGCAATCACAGCGAGAAACAAACTAATTACAATCGTACCCGGCACGGTGTAAAGCACGAATAAAAAAGTGGATTGTAAGCTTTTCAAAAAAATAGGTGATGTGAAGATGTTTTTAAAGTTATCCAAGCCTACAAAAACCGTTGTGGCTCCACTGTTATCAGTCAGAAAAAAACTTAAATATAATGTTCGCGCCATTGGGTAAAATAAAAATACACTAAACAATATCATAGAAGGTAATAGAAACAGCATTCCTTTAACAAAGCGAACTCGTTTTTGCTTTTTCTTAATTTTAAGGAAGTCAATTTTCCTATATTGCTCTTGTAGTACGACTGCTTCTTTCATACGACCGCAACCTCTTTCTCCTTTGTTGGAGAAGCTGCTTTTAGTAATAGACCTGAATCTGTATCAAAAAAGCACAGTTTGTCTCTGGAAATATGTACGGGTACCTTTTCCCCAACTTTTATCGACCATTGTCCTAACCATTTAGCCGTCCATAATTCTGGACCTATTTCAAATGTAGCTAGTGTTTCATTTCCAAGCTGTTCTACATTAATTACATCTAGATGATGCGTAGCTTCCCGATCAACGGCAGGTAAAATATGCTCTGCACGAATACCAATGGTAAGATTTTTAGCTTGGACAATTTTTGTGGCAGGTTGTATAGAACCCATATCAATCTCAAGAAAATCTTCTACCTTTAACATTTGCTGATTGAACACAGCTTTTCCGAGATTCATTTTTGGTGATCCGATAAATGAGGCAACGAATAAGTTAGCGGGCTCATTATACAATGCAATCGGCTCTCCAACTTGTTGAATTTCCCCATCGTTTAAAACCATAATTCGATCACCCATCGTCATGGCTTCCACTTGATCATGTGTTACATAAATCATGGTTAAACCTAACTTTTTTTGTAATCTTCTAACTTCTATACGCATATGCGCACGGAGTTTCGCATCTAAATTAGACAATGGCTCATCCATTAAACAAAGAGGTGCTTCACTGACAACAGATCTAGCAAGTGCTACCCTTTGTCGTTGTCCTCCAGAAAGTTCCCTAGGCTTTCTTTTTAACAACTCCGATAACCCCATCATTTCTGTGGTCTTTTTCAATCTATCCTGCTGCTCTTGTTTGCTTACTTTTTTTGCATGTAAGCCAAATAAAATGTTTTGCTCTACATTTAAATGCGGGTACAATGCATAATTTTGAAAAACCATGGATAAATTACGATCCTTTGGGCGTAAATGATTTACTATACGATCGGCAATCTTTAATGTGCCTCCTGTAATTTCTTCTAAACCAGCAATCATACGTAATAACGTACTTTTTCCTGAACCAGAAGGTCCTACTAGCACAAAAAACTCCCCCGCTTCTATGGACAGGTTAATACCATTTAATACATTAGCCTGTTTGTCATAAGATTTGGAGATATCCCATAACTCCACTTTACTCATTCTTCACCCTCCCTCAATGTAATAACTTACTTCTAAGGCTCCTTTTTCACGTTTATTTAAACATAATAATTATTGTTTTTGGGTATTTTTACATAATATTTGCTTTATTTTAATGTTTTTAACATTTCCTTAATATTCCATGTAGAAGAGTTAAATTAGGTGTTTTTGCACTTTAAGCTATCGTCTAGCTTTATTTGAACAATCCTCCTTCTGGCAAACAATGCTAGAATAAGGTAGCGGAGGAGAAGCACCGTTACTCCTTGAAAATGACAATCAGTTTCTTCGTTCATTGTTCGCATGCATAGCTTTCCTTGTCCAATAAGAAATAGCAATGGAAAGACCAGATAGGAAGAAATGCAATATGTTTGCCAAATGGATCCATGGATAAGCTGTCCACTGAAGTAGAAATTTTCTACTATCGTTCTTCTCGCTAGAAAAATGGCTTGTTTTCATATTTGTTCGTTCTATTAAAAAGTCTCTCTTGCATAGAATGTGTTAAAGAAACAAAGAAAGGCTGACATAGAATGAAACGTGTATTATTAACCGGGTTAATAGCTATTACAAGTATATTTTCACTCATTTTTTTCCTTACTTTACCTCAATTTCAAAGCAAATTCTTTCAGCTACCGTTGCTTGATGGAATAACAGAGTCGGTTGTTTTTTCTGATGCACTCTATACAGTTATGAGCACAGAAATACCGCAAATGGAAACTACACTTGAAGCAAATGATATACAAATGGCAAATTTGCCAAAACTACTATTAGAAACCGCATCTGGTGTTTCTCCTAGAAATTTCTCAAGCTTACTAGATTTAGCGCTTCCTGGAAGAAACCCTGACTTTCATTTTTCATTT
Source organism: Virgibacillus dokdonensis (assembly GCF_900166595.1). Lineage (NCBI taxonomy): Bacteria > Bacillati > Bacillota > Bacilli > Caryophanales > Bacillaceae > Virgibacillus > Virgibacillus dokdonensis. The sequence goes on from NZ_LT745763.1 coordinate 2,537,102, forward strand.
GTTTCAAACGGTATAGATGAAGCATCCATGCCTATTGAATCCCCGCCACCAGATTTTGAGGAATTATTAAAAGAAGAACCAGAAGAAGAGCAAACAGACGATAAAAATAAAACGGATCAGCAAGAAGCAGAAGTGTATGTTTACCATAGTCATAGTTGGGAGGGGTTTTTACCCTTATTAGGAGAAGATAAACAAAAACCATCACAAGCATCTAGTACGGATAATGCAAAGAATATTGTTCTAGTGGGCTCCATGTTAACGGAGCAATTAGAAAAGCAAGGTATACCTACTTTTCATGATCGAACAAACGTTACTGCTGCTCTACACGAGCAAGGTTGGGATTATTACGACTCCTACCGATTATCTCGAAAAACGGTAGAAGCAGCGATGGCAAGCAACCAGAAAATACAATATTTTATTGATATTCATCGTGATGCCCAGCGTAAAGATATTACTACTACGACGATTCACGGAGAGCCATTTGCCAAATTGTATTTTATTGTTGGTGAGGAACATGAAAATTACAAAGAAAATCTTGCATTTGTAGAAAAGCTCAATGCCCAACTAGAAGAAAATTATCCTGGCATAAGTCGCGGTATCTTTTTAAAAGATCACACAGATGGTAATGGTATTTACAATCAAGATTTATCCAAACAGTCCATCCTAATCGAAGTTGGTGGCGTAGATAATAATAAAGAAGAACTATCCAATACAACGAAAGCTTTAGGGGAAGTAATTGGAGAATATTACAAAAATTCTGAGCAAGTAACGACAGAGAGGTAACTTATGTGGAATAAAAGAATATGAGATAAACATAACTTGTCGCCAAACCTTATGGCGAAATTCTTTGTTTTTCTTATACGATAAAGCCAAAAAATAAAATACTTTCCTATGGTATAAATGAGAAGAGCTGAAATCAGTTGAATAATAGTAATTACAAAGGCGTCTTTAGTTAGCTCCCAGAAAAAATGTATATACACTGCTCCCTTGAAATAGACGAATATTTTCAAGGGAGCAGTGACAGAGAAGCACTACTAGTACTAAAAATAATGCATAACGGTCTTTATAATATCCATCTTTCATAAGCGATACATGGTTTTCTTCTCCACTTAAATTTGCCCATCCTCCTCTTTCAAATCTTGAAATGGGTATCTTATAGCGAAATAAGCGAGACGTCTAAAATTCGGTACATTTTCTAAAATTAATTTACTTTAATCTGAAACTATTTATTCACTCACTCGTATTATAAGTAAATGATTTCCATTACTTTTGTAGAAAAACGAGCTTCATTGCCTAACATGTTGAAAATTGTCGTTTTTCTTATACTACAAAGCCTAAGGTTTTATACGCTACGGCTTAAAAAGGGGGAATACATATGACTGTTTTTGGGTTGCCAATCGAGACATTATATTTATACATGCTGATTATTGCTGCAGCCCTAACCATTATTTACATGCTTTTTGGCGATATATTAGAAGGAATTGGTGAAGTAATTCCTATAGCTAACCCTATCCTTATTCTTGCCTTTGTCACTTTCTTTTCAGCAACGGGTTACTTACTTGAAACGTTAACATCCTTGTCCAGTCTAATCATTATTTTCATTGCCATGCTTATTGCCTTTATTCTTGATACGCTTTTAAATGTATTTATTTTGGTTCCTTTGGCTTCTGCAGAAGAATCTCTTGGCTATACAGAGGAATCCTTAATTGGGCGTGTCGGCAAAATTATCATTCCCGTTCCAGCAGATGGATACGGAGAAGTTGTTATTGAAAGCAAAAGTGGTAGAATCTCTAAACCTGTAACAGCGTATCACAACCAGCCCATACCTGAAGGAACAGAAGTATTAATTTTAGATATAAAAGGTGGCGTGCTCTATGCTGAACCTTATTCGAAGGATGTTTTAGATGCATAGAAACATGCACGAGTTCTAAGCATGTTACTTTAGTAATTTACACTTTTTCAGCCCATTCCGTGCATGCATTTTAATTATTTTCAAATGCACTCAGCAAGGGATTATCTGTTTAGCAAAACAAATCTAAGGAGGAATTCTATGTTTGAAGGATTTTGGATTATTATTGGTATTGTTTTATTTTTACTCGTAGCACTTATCGGTATTTTTGTTTCCAAATATCGCACAGCTGGTCCGGATGAAGCACTTATTGTCACTGGAAGTTACCTTGGTGGGAAAAATGTCCATATCGATGAATCTGGAAACAAAATTAAAATTATTCGCGGTGGTGGCTCATTTGTATTGCCAGTGTTCCAACAAGCAGAGCCTCTCAGTCTACTATCTAGCAAACTAGAAGTAACAACACCTGAAGTTTATACAGAACAAGGAGTTCCAGTCATGGCAGATGGAACAGCGATTATTAAAATAGGTGGGTCCATTAGTGAAATTGCTACTGCTGCTGAACAATTTCTTGGAAAAACGAAAGAAGATCGGGAAGTAGAAGCAAAAGAAGTATTAGAAGGGCATCTTCGTTCTATTTTAGGATCAATGACGGTAGAAGAAATTTATAAAAACAGGGATAAATTTTCACAGGAGGTCCAGCGTGTTGCCTCACAAGATTTAGCAAAAATGGGACTTATTATTGTTTCTTTTACGATTAAAGATGTGAAAGATAAAAATGGTTACTTAGAATCTCTTGGTAAACCTAGAATCGCCCAAGTAAAACGAGATGCAGATATCGCTACAGCTGAGGCAGATAAAGAAACGCGGATTAAGCAAGCAGAAGCTGCCAAAGAGGCGAAAAAAGCAGAATTAGAACGCGCAACAGAAATCGCTGAAGCAGAAAAAGTCAACCAATTAAAAACAGCCGACTATCGTCGTGAGCAGGATATTGCGAAAGCTCGCGCAGACCAAGCGTATGATTTTGAAACCGCAAGAGCAAAACAAGACGTAACCGAACAGGAAATGCAAATTAAAATCATTGAACGTCAAAAGCAAATCGAACTGGAAGAAAAAGAAATCTTACGGCGTGAGCGACAATACGATTCAGAAGTGAAAAAGAAAGCAGATGCTGATCGTTATGCTGTAGAGCAAGCAGCTACAGCAGATAAAATGAAACAAATGACAGAAGCAGAGGCAAATCAATATCGTATTGAAGCGGAAGCAAAAGCAGAAGCGGAACGTGTACGTGTGGACGGTCTTGCTAAAGCAGATTCACAACGAGCTCAAGGGGAATCAGAAGCAGAAGTCATCAGGCTTACTGGTTTAGCAGAAGCAGAAGCAAAACGAGAAATTGCGCAAGCATTTGAACAATACGGAGAAGCAGCTATTCTAGATATGATTATTAAAATGCTTCCAGAATATGCAAAAGAAGTCGCTAGTCCACTTTCCAATATTGATAAAATTACTGTAGTAGACACAGGTGGCAATCATGCTGAGGGTGGAGCAAATAAAGTTTCTGGATATGCAACAAACTTAATGGCAAATCTACAAGAGTCATTGAAGGCATCTTCCGGCATTGATGTCAAAGAGCTGTTGGAAAATATAAGTGGTAAAACGCACACGACAGATTGATCTGCGCCCTGTCAAGTAGACAGTTAAAAAATAAAAAATTATGCCACAGTCTGGCGCCGGTATTCTAATGGTGCTAGGCTGTTTAATCTCTTTTGGTATCGTTCCTCATTATAAAATGTAATATACTTATCAATATCTTTTTCTAGCTCCTCAAAGTTCTTGTAATTCTTTAAGTCATAGCTTTCACATTTAAAATGACCAAAGAAGCTTTCAATTGGTGCGTTATCAATACAATTACCTACACGTGACATACTACGTTTCATCCCAGCTTCTGCCGTAAGATAACGATATTCCTTTGATGTGTATTGTGAACCACGATCGCTGTGAATTAAAGGGGCTGCATCGGGATTTGCCTTTATAGCTTCTTTTAGCGTGTTCATAACCAAAGGATTGTCATTATAGCGCCCAACCTGATAGGCGACAATCGAACCGTCATAAAGATCTTTAATAGCACTTAAATAAGCCTTGTTACCAAAGCCATACGTCATATGCGTAATATCCGTTACCCACTTCTCATTCGGATTCTCCGCAGTAAATTCACGATTCAAAATGTTTTCTTCAATATTGATATAGCTTGTCTTTGTGGAATAGCCATTCGAGCGACGAATATGCGATTTTAAGCCCATTTGAATCATTAAGCGTCTAATTCTTTTCTCGTCATATTGTTTCTTATATTTGCGATTGATCACCATAGTTATTCGACGATAGCCGAAGTTACCGTTATACTTTCTGAATTCCTCTTTCACTTTTTTCATGAGCCACTCATTTTCCCTTTGTCCTTCTGTAGGTTCATGTTTCAACCATTTATAGTATCCAGATCGGGATACATCTAAAATTTCACAGAGTAATAGAATGGGTATTGTTGTCTCCTTGTGATAGTCATGAATCGCTTGAAATTTAGCTAGATGTTTACCTAGTCGCGCTGTCCCATCCCCCTTTCGATTTCCTTCAACTTTTTTAATAAGCCATTCTCCGCCTCTAAATACTGATTACGGTGTTCCAATTCTTTAATACGAAGTTGTAATTTCTCCTCTTCGGTAAAGCTAGCCTTTGTTTCTAGTGTTTTTCCACGACGATCCTGAAGACCCTGTTTCCCATCTTTTTCATATTTACGCAGCCAGCTATATACTTGTTGATAAGAAACGTTATACTTTTTAGCCACCTCATGATAATTGCGCTCGTTCGCAATCGTATATTGCACAATTTCAATGCGTTCTTGAAGTGTGGTTTTACGCCCTTTTGTCATGGTTTCTCTTCCTTTACTAGTAGATTTTATCTCTTTCCCACTAGTATACTGGTTTATCCATTGACGTAAAACCGAATTAGATGAAATATTAAACTTCTCACAAGTCATTCTCAGACTGCCTTCTCCATTTAGATAAAATTCAACAGCTTCCCTTTTCAGTTCGCCGGAATACTTCTTCCATGTCCTCGCTTCCTTTAAACCATCCACCCCATCTGCTTCGTATTTACGCACCCATGAGTTAATCGTAGTACGGTCAACAGCGTATTCTTTAGCAATCGTACTGACAGACGCCATCCCCTCAATCACACGTAATACCGCCTCGATTCTTTCATCTAACGTATGTTTACTTCTTCTTTTAGACATAGAAAATGCCCCCAATATCGTAGTAAAGAGTTTTTATTATTTCTCTGTCTACCATAGTGGGAGCATATCAGATGATTATGATTTAGGTAGCCCACGATATCAAAAAGACGAATTAAATGCAGAACTAACAGATGTAGACAATCGATAAAGGCTTTAACAGAGAGGTATTGTAAAAAGTGCCTCTCTCTTCTATGTCTTAGCATTTACTTTTACACTGATCGATAGTTTGGCCATGTATAGTTATGGAATAATTATCCATTTGAAATAAAATCATGTATCTGTTCCTCCATCAGTATGTTTAACGTAATCTATGGTTTTCCTCCAATATAGCATATATTTTCATTTCTATTGAAGCAGGTAAATTCTGCTTACATGCATTTTGTAAAACATTTGTATGGGAAATGCCGTGTTTTCGAAAATATTTTTCCATATACCTAACTTTTTGCTCTCTTCTTGGCATTAATTGATAAAGCACGAACCAATCTTCTAGTAAGCAGAATGGAAGTACTTCCCCTAAATAGTTATGCCGCTTAACGGAATCATTGGAAAAATCATAGGTATACAAACCATTTGTATGCTCTAACTGAAATTGAGCCATCATATCCACAGTTGCTGTTTTTACACGAAACTTATGAAAATATACGGTAGCAAATGGCTTGTGGCGCTCTACTTCTTTTTCTTTTCCCATCTTTTGTAAAACATGGACAGCCTTATCTATATGCTCTGGTTCTACAATAATGTCTATATCATTTACATGATATACAATATCATAGTAAGCTAACAGCATAGAACCGCCAATTCCCCAGGTAATTTGAGCTTTGTCTAACTCTTTGGCTATATCTACGATTCGTTTGACATTCATGAATCCACCTCTTTTTATTTTATGCAGCAACGTAAAGATATACAAATTAGAAAACATAGCTTAGCAAACTTTCTTTGAGCGTAAGCTAACTTTTTTATACAAGTCTACATCATTACACTTTTGTAGCAAAGAAAGTAATCCCTCCAAATCATAAAGCATAAGAAGGATTACTTTCTACATTGCTTATTGTCGTTGTTACATAACATAACGCTGTTACATTTTTTATGATTACGTATTGAACCATTCCACATATAGAAATTTATTTTTATATTTTAAGGTAGTAGTGTAGACTCCAATTTTCTACCAACTATTTTTATAAGTGAGACGCGTCGTTATTTTTCTACTGTAATTTCATACTCTTCATGTTCATGCAAATCATCATCGTTTTCTACATGAACAATTAATTGATATTTCCCTTTGTCTGTGAATGTATAAGAACCTGTGTATTCTCCTGCTTCACCTTCTTCAGCGTCTACCCATTCTTTATCCGCTGTATTTTCCCGACCGATTTCATAACGAACAGAAGCTTCTTCTAAAGGTTTTTCATTCATTTGTAGATGTACCATTAACTCTGTTTCTTCTCCCGCTGCCACATTTTCTGGTTCCATAAAGTGTAACGCAAATCCGTCTGTTCCCTCGTGGTTGGCATGTTCTTCATCACCCTTTGTTTCTGGATTCTCCACATCACCAACTGTAATCGCTTTTTGCGGCATCGTATGCAGATCTCTAGCGGTTGTATGAGCAAACATCTCGTATACACCGTTATTATCAAAAGTAACTTCTGCAGTGTAAGTGCCATCTTCATGATTGGTAGATTCGTAATTAGTACTGTCATCTTTCTTACCTTTTTCCCAAACTTCAAACACCACTTCATCTGCATCTGTTACTTTTTCTTCCCCATAAGTTACCGTTGCTTTCAACTCAACAGTGTCTCCTACTTCAGCTGATTCAGGAACTTCAAAATCCACTTTTAACTCTTTCGGCTCCTCCTCTTTAGCATCCGTACTTTTCTCTACCTTCTCTTCTTGTCCACATGCGGTCATTAAGATTAACGCAATAATTCCAATAAACATCCAAAATCTTCTTCTCATGATACAACAAATCCCCTTTTTAAATTTAAAATTTTAGTGATGCTTGCATTGTGTCGATCCTTTCATTTGTTGATGTAAGACTTCTTGTACCTCATCAAATGAATACACTTTTCCTCCAAAACCCTTTACAAATTTATCAGCATGTTCTCGGTACTCAAAAGTTAATAATTGCGGATGACAGCAGCCCATATGTAAAGAAGTATCCGTCACATACCAAGCTAAAGAAGCACTAATGGTTGTACTCCTTAGAAAATCAGGGCAGATGGCTTGATTCACTTTATCACCAAGTTGTTGTTGGCGTAGTAAGCCACAGTGGGCACAACAAGTAACTTCGATGTTATGATTCGTCAATATTAAGCGATAAGCCATTTTTTCATTTATCGACCTTGCACAATAAACACACCTATCCTGCCTGTTTTCCTCTGTTTGCACTAAGGAAATGCCACCAAAGGTTTTTGTGACAATTCCTTCTTCTTCCAAGGATTTAACATCACGATGTATGGTCATCTCTGATACACCAAACATGTCGCTTAAATCTGCTATTTTTAAATTTTTCCTCTGCAAAATCAGCTCTTTAATACGTTCCTTCCTTTCAAGTGGTAACATAGATACCTCCCCTCATTCTATAACAAATTCTAACAATCTAAAACAAAATATATCATTTGCAATCGGATACAACAAGCCTTTTTTCGTGACATGTTTGTGAACTTGTTTGTGATAAAGTTCACATAAAATGAAATTTCGCCCACTACTACGCTTCTAGTTGGGAATAAAATGGGCTTGTGCAAATGTTCAATTATGCTACTATAGATCAGTTAGCTTGCGATGGAATATGGATAGTCCTACCTATCATATAAACCTTCAAAAACAAATAGCCACTACTAAAGCTATTAGAAATTACATAAAGTCTATTTTCTTTAGCATATATGTCGCAAAGTAGACCAAGTTCTCCTGGTTCCAATCTGGGTTCGTTAAGTTCCGCTGATAATGTTCTAAAGCTTGCTGTATTAACGGTTTCCAATGATCAGCAACCATTTGCATCGCCCAAATGCCCCCTTCTTGCTTAGAAGCTACCACGCCTTCTTGAACGTAAAAAAGAGCTCGACATAAATTTAACACATAATAAACGGGAGATTGTATAATTGCTGTTTTTGCTGCTTGTATATCATTTTTTATGGAACATATGAAATACTTATCATCGATTGTCGGAATAACTTCTTCCATATTTGGTCCGTCCACAGTCATCCCTCTATGTAGTGTTACTACAAGATGCGCGGCTACATCTTTATCAGTTCCTTGATCACAAAGGTAGTCCTCCTCATTTTCATAGTGATACTTATGATAGACAGAGTAATGTAATTCGAACGGCGTTGGAAACTGAAAAGGAAATAATACCGCCTTGTCAATGACACTCATTTCAAATTGCACTTGGTAGTCTGCCTCAAGACTCATAAGATGGTGAATCAAATGCTTTTTTTCTTGTTTCGTTATTGGAGAATTGACGATAACTAAGATATCAATATCACTTCGTCCATATTGATAGCACCCCATTGCAAGCGAACCGTGCAAATATACCCCAACATACTTTCCCTGCAGTATGTTTCGACAAAGGCTTGCGAATTGTGTTAACACCTCTTTATGACCCATGAATATCCTCCCTTGAAGAATTATTAAACCATATTTTCATTAAGTGTGAAATTTTTGTTATTATAACACAAGTTAGGAAGACGAGTAATTACAACAAACTGGTAGTTAAAAAACTAGGCTTATCGTCAAATCGTATGTGTGAATTTTTTCTGGACGTAGTTATAACCTCTATATTTCAGCGCCTCTATTTATGTACACTTATACTACTGGTGCTAATAGAACGATTGTTTTACAAACGCACAGGCGAAATGTAGATAGCCGCTGCTTAAAAACAGTATCAACTGCGGTATTTTTTGTTCTAAAATCTAACAGCTACCGTGCTATCGATTACTAGCTGGCTTCTTCTATCACGTTCTACAAACCAAGAACTCGATCTCCCTTTGTCCAGTTCTCATTTGTTCTAGAGTAAAAAACTGCCGCAAGAATCTCCGGCAGTTTCACTTAACAAAACGAATCTTTTGATTTTGGTACAGACAAGCCAAATAATGGGCGTACATATAAAGCGATAAATGTTCCTCCTAGCGCTAAAATCCCCCATATATAGCCATGTAAACTAAATGAGGCAATTCCTCCAAAATAAGCGCCAATATTGCACCCAAAAGCTAAACGGGCTCCATAACCCATTAACAATCCACCGATAACTGATGCAGCGACATTTTTCAAATTTAAACGTGTAAATTTAAATAAACCACCAGCAGCAGAAGCTATAAAAGCTCCTAAAATAACGCCAAAGTTCAGTACAGTTGTGGAATCAGCAAAAATGGAAGCTTGTAATGCTTGAGCATTACCCCCTTGCCAATAACCCCAGCTTGCTACATCCACACCTATAAGTGCAGCAATTTTAGAACCCCAAAGTGCAAAACCAGATGTTATTCCCCAAGGTGTGCCTCGCGTCATAAGTGTTAGCGCATTTAATACAGCTAACACCACCGCTGCCGCAAGTAAAGGCCATGACCCCCGCAATATACGCTTCCAGCCTTTTTCGGAAGGTACAGATGCCATTTTAGGTGATTGTTTTTTCCTCTCTACAACAATCGTGATCCATGTAATCATGCCAAACAAAATAATTGATACCAACCATGCGCCACCATACCCAAGGCCCATAGATGTAGCTAATGAAATAGGTGCAAAGCTCGGTAAATCTTCTGTCCAAAAAGGAAGATGTTTTGCGCCAATGGTAGACCCAATAATAAAAAACAGGAGTGTTACAAACATAACCGTTCTCCCCCCACCAACAGCGTAAAGTGTCCCTGAAGCACATCCACCACCAAGTTGCATGCCTATCCCAAATACGAAAGCTCCAACTAGTAAGCTAATACCAACAGGCGAAACATAGCCGTTTACTTCTGCGCCAAAAAAAGAATAACCGTAAGCAAGAATTGGGGCAAACAACGTAACTGCTACAGCAAGCATGAGCATATGAGAACGTAATGCTTCTCCATTACCTACAGACATAAAACGTCTAAACGCAGAAGTAAAACCGAAACGTGCGTGAAACAATGTGTAACCTAATAACAAACCAAGTAGTAACAAAATTGGCTGGGTGATTTCCTGAGTAGTAAATAAATATATTCCAAGGAGAAAAGCAACAATGATTCCGCCTGTAATGAAAGTAATTTGTGGTTTGTTTAATTGAAACTGATCCGTACGTACAGGGTTTTTCACTTCACTAACTGGTTGAACTTTCATCAAAAACACCCTTTCCTTATAAAATTAGTCGGAATTAATTTATAATAATACATTCTACACAAATATGTGTCAATACTTTTTAGAAAAATTTGGCTTGTCGCTAATCTTTATAGCCGAAACTGTAGTTGTTGTTATACGATACACCTCTAGACTTTCTTATCGTGTAAATAATACTAGAAAAAACTTCACTTCTCAAAATCGCTGTAACTAGCCTTCTCTACAGTTTTAAATTCTATCTCTTTCAAAGCAGAAAACAGCACGATTAATAATCCATAGCCCCCTAAGTTATATACATAATTTATTTGCTATATGGAAAATCTACGTATAGCAAAGGAGGAAGTTACATGTCTGAACAAAACAAAAACCGTAACAAAGACAAAAATAAGCAAAACAATCAAAATAAACACAATAAGTTACGTTCCGATGTTGAATTTTCCAGAGAAAATCCAATGAATCAGGAAATAAAAAAGCAAAATTGTTAAGCATTAACATTGTTGTACCTAAATTTAATGAAATAAAGCTCGTTGCAAAACGAAAATTCTTCATGAGACTTGGCTTATCGCTAAGTTTCATTTTTTATACATTGGTTTATTGTAAAACAAAAAATTGCACCAACATGCTCGGAGATAAGCAATTGTTTAGCATTTTCATAAGATAAAATTGGATCCCTTATAGTACAGTACAAGCGTAACGGCAGCCTTTTGCCACCAGTAAGTCTTTAAAAATACATATGTTAAAAAGCAGCACTACTTTCATAAAGCATTTTATTATGCTTTTTTTTACACATCACGTAAACTCTATATAGCTCCAAACGATTCAAACATGGAGCACCACTTATATTTCCTTTTAGAAAAATTCTATGACGGAAAAATGAATTATATTCCTATATAATGTGAATCTTGACTCAGCAGGGAGTTTGATACATCCTCCACTGAATGTTCGTACTATCATACTCAAAAGCCTCTAAATGAAAGGGAGGTTCTCCATGCAACAAGTTTATAGTGATATTAATCAATTTCGTGGATCTCATTACGACCTTGGCTATTACCAAGGAACGCTATTAAAAAATTTGCCTATTTTACCCAATCGAAAAAAGCAATGGGCCGCAAAAAAGCAACGCCATTTTATAATAGATGACAACAAAATAAAAGAACGATTATTTCAATTTGCACCTGGTATCTGGGATGAACTTCACGGTCTAAAAGATGCTCTACAAATGAATATTAATGAAGCAATTCAAGATTTTGGTGGATATTATTTGGAGTACGGTCGTAGCGGATGCTCAATTTACACAAATACGGATTACATGGTGCGAAATTACGATAATGCTCCCTCTACCTATGAAGGTCGTTATTTACTGTATCAACCTACAGATTATGGATACGCCGCTCTCGGCCCTACAATGCAAATAACAGGACGAACAGATGGGATGAACGAGCATGGTTTAGCAATGGGGTATAACTTTATTAATCGTAAGCAGTCTGCTGACGGATTTTTATGTAATATGATTGGACGAATTATTTTGGAAACATGTAAAAATGTAGAAGAGGCTGTTGCACTTTTAAGGGAAATACCACATCGACACTCTTTTAGTTACGCCTTACTCGATAAAAATGGCATGAGTAAAGTCGTCGAAGCCTCTCCTCGAGATGTTGTGGTACACAATGCTTCTATTTGCACAAATCATTTTCAGCATTTATCTAAAGAAAACCGTTTTCGCATGGATGATTCCTTGCGACGTTACGATGCAATAGAAAGTCAGTCTACACATATCCATACCCCTTATCAAGGTTTCCAAATGTTCAATCAGTCAAATAATGGTATATTTTCGACGAAATATGGATCTTGGGCTGGAACACTGCATACGGCGCTATATCTACCTAAAAGTAAACTTGCGTGGTTTGCGCTAGGAGGAAATAGAGAGCCTTTACTATTTGACTTTAACCGTTGGCTTCAAGGTAAAGACACAAATATGAAGCAAGTAAAAGGAGAATTGCATAGTTTGGAAGTTTTTGCAAACATGAAACTTTTTTAATGGTGCTAGAAGCACGAATCATTTTTTCTCAACATAACCAGTGGGCGATGTTTCCCTTCTGGTTACTTGAAGCCTTTTCTACCTTCTATCTATGTTATACTTATATACGTTAGAAAAACTTGGCTTGTCGCCAAGTTTTATGGCAAAAGCTAACGTTTTTCCAATAGTGGAACAAAGGGACAAATACATCTCAAAAACGTCTAAAAAATGGACATGTCCAGTAATAGTAGGAACACATAATCATTCGCTTGGAAGGAAAGGTGTCGACTCCTACTGGAAAAGCATGAGCTTGGCGTTTTTTGCGAGCGAGGAGACTCAAGCAACCCTGTGGAAAGCGCCCGCCTATAGTGAAAAACGACGGGTTCAAGTACGTATACAATTTGGATTAGGAAAACAAATAAAATTTTAGAAAAATAACGGGTGAATATAGCACCTAAATTCATATACGAGGAGTCATTTTATGATACTCATGATTGACAATTATGATTCATTTACCTTCAATTTAGTACAATATATGAGACAGCTTGATTTGGAAGTGCGTATTGAAAGAAATGATGCGATCACTGTAGAAGAAATTCAACAATTGCAGCCAGAAGCGATTGTCCTGTCTCCAGGTCCTGGAACTCCAAATTCAGCTGGAATTTGTTTAGAAATTGTAACGAAACTATACCAGCAATTTCCTATACTTGGTATATGCCTTGGTCATCAAACGATTGCCCAAGCTTTTGGCGCCACGATTGAAAAAGCAAAACAACCCATGCATGGTAAAGTGTCTCTCATTACCCACGATAATCGAAGAATGTTTCAAAATCTAAATAATCCTCTAGCAGTTACTCGGTATCATTCCCTCATTGTAAATAAAGAATCCATGCCAGACTGCTTAGAAACAAGCGCTACGACAAAAGAGGGAGAAATCATGGCGCTTCGCCATAAAATTTATCCAATAGAAGGCATACAAGCACATCCCGAGGCAATTTTATCAAAAAGTGGAATCGAATTACTACATAATTTTTTTACTGTCAAAGGAAGTTATAAGAATGGAAAATATTTACCTGCAATTTGACTTTAACGAACAGCAACCTGTTGCATTCAAAGATCCCATTACCATTATTTACACCTATGAGTTATCTGAAGTTGTCCCTTGTTTGCAGAAGGTGGAGCAATATATTCAAGCTGGATACTACGCAGGAGGGTTTCTAGCTTATGAAGCTGCGCCAGCATTTGACCCAGCTTTTCAAGTACATACAAACGGGAGCTTCCCGCTAATATGGTTCGGTATTTTTTCAGAAGCGGAGGCACCTCACAAACGACGAGTGAGTCCATTTGCCATTCAAAAATGGCAAATGGATATCAAAGAACAAGAATATAAGCAGCAAATTGAACATATTAAACAGCAGATTGAAGAAGGTCATACATATCAAGTTAATTATACCATTCCCTTAAAGAGCTATTTTACAGGTGATAGCTTTGCATATTATGAGCAATTAGCCGCTTCTCAAGCTGCAAACTACGCTGCTTATTTACAAACGGGCAATTATTCTATTTTATCGGCTTCCCCAGAGCTTTTTTTTCATTTGAAAAAGGGGGTAGTTACTACAAAACCGATGAAAGGAACTGCAAAAAGAGGTAGCACAATCGAAGAGGATAAAGCAAATGCGGATTGGCTCTATTATTCTGAAAAGAATCGTGCGGAAAATGTGATGATTGTTGATTTATTACGTAACGATCTTAGTAGAATTGCAAAACGCGGAACCGTACGTGTACCTGAACTGTTTGCAATAGAACGCTACCCCACTGTTTTTCAAATGACATCAACTGTTACAGCAGAAGTGGAAACGAATTTAACGAGCATCTTTGAAGCATTGTTTCCTTGTGGTTCGATTACCGGGGCACCAAAAGTCAGCACCATGAATATCATTCGTAATATAGAAAAAACACCGCGCAATATTTATTGTGGCGCAATTGGCTACATAACTCCTGAACATGAGGCGATTTTCAACGTACCGATTCGAACGGTATCCATTGACAACACTAGTAATGAAGCTACTTACGGTGTAGGAGGAGGAATAACTTGGGATTCAACAGCGGAGGAAGAATATGAAGAAATGCTTGCCAAAACGCTCGTGTTAGAAAAAAAGGAAAATAGCTTTGACTTACTGGAAAGTATTCGGCTAGAAAACGGTTGTTATCCATTGCTTGCGTACCATTTAAACAGAATGGAAAAATCGGCTACCCATTTTTCTTACCCATTTGATCCATTATTTATAAAGCAGAAACTCGAACAAATCGCCCAACAATTGAATACAGGAGTGCACAAATTGCGTTTATTGTTATCCAAAACTGGGCAAATTAATTTAGATCTTCAGCCGATAAGCATGTTAAAAAAACAACTGCATGTTCGTCTTGCTACACGGGCAATAAACAAAACAAACCCTTTCTTTTATCATAAAACGACAAACCGAGAAATATACGAGGCTTTTTTAACAGAGCATCCCGATGCTGATGACGTTTTATTATGGAATGATGAGTTGCAAATCACCGAATTTACCATTGGCAATGTGGTCGTAGAAATAGATAAAAAATATTATACTCCCCCAGTAGAATGCGGGTTGCTACCAGGAACCTTCCGTCAATATGTACTTGAAACAAAAGAAGTGCAAGAAAAAATCATTACTATTACAGATTTACAACAAATATCGAATATCTGGCTTATTAACAGCGTCAGAGGCTGGGTTCCTGTTACCCTTGAAAGGGAACAAATGTAAAAATAGATTTTGTAGAAGTAAAAAGCTCCAGATAGATTTGTCTATTCTGGAGCTTTTCTTTAACCAAGCGCAACATCTAATATCATCATAACCGTAAAGCCAACCATTAAACTCATGGAGGCTAAATCACGATTGCCTTGTTCTTGTGATCCAGGAATAACCTCTTCTGCCACTACAAAAATCATTGCTCCGGCTGCAAAACTAAGTGCATATGGTAATAGTGGCTGAATAAATGTCACTGCTAAGGCACCGACAACCCCAGCTATTGGTTCAACCATACCTGAAAATTGACCGTACATAAAGCTTTTCTTCCTAGACATCCCTTCTCTTCGTAACGGCATTGATACCGCAACACCTTCAGGGAAATTTTGAATGCCAATACCGATCGCTAAGGCTACTGCCCCTGTAATAGTCGCTGTTGGAAGGTCAGCAGCAATAGCTCCAAATGCGACACCAACGGCTAAGCCCTCAGGAATATTGTGTAACGTAATCGCCAAAACTAACAGCGTGCTACGTTTTTTACGTCCTGGATGTATCCCTTCTGCTTCTTGGATTGGAGAAGTAGGATGCAAATGTGGTAATACCTTGTCAAAACCCCATAGTGCTATTCCACCAAACATAAAACCGATAGCGGCAGGAACCCATGGCGTGTCACCGTTAGCTTCCGCCATATCTAACGCTGGAGATAATAACGACCAAAAACTAGCTGCAATCATTACGCCGCCTGCAAAACCGAGCATGCTATCTAAAAAACGTTGGTTAAAATTTTTGGTTGTAAAAACGAGAGCTGCGCCGAGTGCTGTCATCCCCCATGTAAATAAAGTTGCAATTAATGCTTGAAATATTGGATGTAATGTAAGAAAATAATCTACGAGCATGCGCATACCCTCCAAAATATCAATTATTTGCCATACTACCATTTTATCATACATTATCCTATTGGCACATGAACAAGCTATTCACGACACTATTTATTGAAAGGAGGGGACATAACATCATGCGACTTTGGCATGAAAAGCTAATCACAAAATTACCTAGACAACAACTTTTAGGGCAACATCGAGAATGTTGTGCTTTACGAGGAAACGGTTGGGGAAAAAGTCACGCAATTGTAAATTACGTGTTTCACTACTCTCCATATCGCCTGTTTTTATATCACCAATTCATTATGGGAGAAATGAAAGTAAGAGGATATCGAGTCGATCCTTTATGGGAAAACGCATTTTACCGAGGGAAACAATGTAAGCAACATACAAAAGAAAGCCTCTATGCAGGGGAAGAAAATATTAGTAATGAATGGCCTGTCTACCCCGAACATGACGACACATATTTACAAGAATGTGTTGTGAACTTAAAAGAAAAAGGCATTGATATTTTAGTTTAATTTATTTTATAGAAGGCTGGTCTTGCAAAAGTTGTTCCTACTTACTATAAACCAACAATCTTTGGGAGAAGCTCCCGTTTTTCTAAACGTAAGAACAAAGGCGCAAGCGCCCGTTTAGCAACGTAGCGAGTGGAACGAATCAACGAAAGTTTTAGGAATCATGCCACTAAAACAGGGGTATGCCGACGGTGGGCGGCAAGCCCGTTTTTAGTCGGCCTTCCTTTTTAACACGAACCGATGATGACTTATCGTAGGGCGATGGAGTGAAGTCGCCTAGTTGCTAGGCGCTGGAGCCGGACGTGGCTAAATAACTTAGTAAGTTTATTCACAGCTGCTAAATTTTATAATTTCCTAGACCATAAGAAAAGGGGCTGCTTATACCACTTTAGTGGATTAGCAGCCCCTTTTCTTATGGTGTTGCCACAAATTCTAAAGATAAACATTTTATCACGTGAAATATTCCACTTTGGCAGCTGGAAATAACTCTTGAATATACCCATGTAATGTCGTTTTTATATCAGCCTGTTCTTCATCTTTATATACATATTTTCCAATGCCGTAACGGCCCCATTTCCATTTTCGTTTTGATTCGTCTAGCTCTAACTTAGTCATTGGATAATTTTTCTCAATTACACGCTTAGCTGGCTTCGTAAAACGATGCTGAATCATTTCAAAAGTTAAATCTTTCTTCGCTTTTTCTGGCAGCATTGCTTCCAATTTTTCAAACATCTCATAGTAGCCTGTTTTCCAACCTTCATGCAAATAAATTGGTGCAACGATAAAACCTAATGGATAACCTGCCTTAGCCACCTTTGCAGCAGCTTCTATTCGCTCATGAAGCCTGGACGTACCCGGCTCAAAGTATTTAATAATGTAATCATCATTAATACTAAAGCGGAAGCGAGTTCTTCCATTGTGTTCAGCATCGAGTAAATGATCAACATGAGCAAATTTCGTAACAAATCGCAACTGTCCATGCTCTGTTTTTCCGAAGAATTCGATTGCTCGTTTTAATGTGTGGGTTAAATGATCGATACCTACAATATCCGACGTACAGGAAGCTTCAAAACGCGTAATTTCTGGGGCTCTTTCTTCCATATATGCCTCCGCAGCTTCAAATATCTCTTCTGTGTTAACATACGTACGAATATACGGTTTGCTCCCCATTGTCGTCTGTAAATAACAATAATGACAATGGCCCATGCACCCTGTAGCAAAAGGGATAGCGTATTCGGCAGAAGGTTTTGACGTATCAAATTTTAACGTTTTTCGTAACCCTACTACTAAAGTAGATTTTGCTACCCGATATTTTTGAAAATGGTTATCTCCAGGTAAATTACGAATCTGATTATGGGAAGTAGTTTGCCGAATCTCTATCCCCATATTCTCAAACTTTGTAACGAGCTCTTGCCCTAAAGGATAATCCAATGCTTTTGGCTCCACATAAACAAGTTGCGGCACAAACGGCTTAACCATAATATCCTTCCTGATCCGCCACACCAAACGCAGAGGCATATGCAGATTCAGCTTCATCCGATGTTTTATACACAGCTACTTCCTCTGTTAAAGGATAGTACGTTTCATGGATAAATAGTGCCAACTCATTGGATTGCTCTGGGTGTTCGACTACAGCAGCTTGTTGAATGTGTGCAACATTTTGGGCATGTGGATTGCGAATAATGATGTAAACAACTTCACCTGGTTGAAAATGATTATGCACTTCCATTTTTTCACCTAGCTTTCTTAACATTTACACTCATTATGCGCAATCTTTCCCCTTTTATTACAAAATGTCAAATCAATAATAAGAATTAGGGAAGTTCTTTTACATAAACATGACTTCTCCGTAAAATTTTTGTTAAAACTTACTTACCAATTTGTTTAAATGCTTCCGCTTGTTCTTTAATCCCTTTTTCTGCTGCAAATCGTTCTATACTAGAAGCTCCAAAAAAGCCAACAATCCCATCGACTCTTTTAATCACATAAGCAGCATCCTCGGGCTCTGCAATTGGTCCACCATGACAAATCGCCATGATTTCAGGATTTACTGATCTACCTGCAGCAATTATTTTTTGAATACGCTCCACAGCATCATCTAATGTTAACGCGGTTTGAGCGCCAATGGTTCCTTTTGTTGTTAAACCCATATGTGCTACTAATATATCTGCTCCAGCTGCTGCCATTCTTTTAGCCTGGTCTTCATCAAAGACATATGGAGTAGTTAACATATCAAGCTCATGTGCTTTACGAATCATATCTACCTCTAAATCGTACCCCATTCCCGTTTCTTCCAAATTTTGACGAAAAACACCATCAATTAATCCGACAGTAGGAAAATTCTGTACTCCACTAAATCCTTGGTCTTTCAGTTGCTTTAAAAATACGTCCATGACACGAAATGGATCTGTTCCATTTACACCTGCTAAAACTGGCGTATCTTTAACAACTGGTAAAACTTCATTACCCATCTCTACGACGATTTGATTAGCATCTCCATAGGAAAGAAGCCCAGCTAGAGAACCGCGACCTGCCATGCGATAACGTCCAGAATTATAAATGATCAACATGTCAGCGCCGCCAGCTTCACTGCTCTTAGCAGTAATCCCAGTACCAGCCCCTACTCCAAGTAAAACATTACCTTCATTTATTTGTTCATGAAATCGTTGTATAATTTCTTTTCTACTTAACATGCTATTTCTCTCCTTTTCTCTTTTCAATTAATTGAATAAGTTTTTCGGCTGCTGCTTCTGCAAAAGCACGGTCATTAATTGCTTTTTCCAATTCAATTACTTGAACCTTCGTCCTGTCAACGTTTTCTTTTAGCGTTTGAAAAAGCATTTGATCTTCTTTTGGTCCATAGAATGGCTGACCCTCTACATCTAAGCCTGATAATCCTTTTAATGGTAAAATTAAAGAAGTGTTCCCTTGTGCTAAGTTTAACTTTTTAGCTATAACTTCCCCAATGCGTTTGTTTTCATCTACATTTGTGCGCATCAACGTCACTGTTGGGTTATGTTTATAAAATTTGCGCCCAGTAAATTTTTCAGGAACCGACTCATAAGGTCCAAAGTTAACCATATCGACTGCCCCAACAGAAACCACTTGTGGAATGTGATGTTTAGCCGCTGCCTCTAAACGATTCGGTCCAGCTGCTAAAACACCTCCAACTAACTCATCCGCCCATTCCGTAGTAGTAATATCTAGCACACCTTCAATAAACCCATCTTCAATCAGACTCTCCATTGTTTTACCGCCGATTCCAGTGGCATGAAAAACAAGCATTTCATAACCTTGCTTTTCCACATATGCCTTCGCATAATTAATACACGGCGTCGTTAAACCAAACATGGTAGCTGCTATAAGTGGTTTTTGTTCTATCTTTTGATTATTTTCAAATCGTAACATCCCTGCAATCGCAAACACAGCATTCGAAAATATTCTTGTAGAAATTTGATTTAAACCTGCTACATCAACGATAGATGGGTACATCATTATATCGCTTGTCCCAACATAATGGGCTACATTACCAGAAGCAACTGTAGATACCATCACTTTTGGAACGCCAATTGGTAACGCTCGCATCCCAGGAGTTACAATGGAAGTTCCACCTGATCCTCCAAAAGAGAGTACCCCTGCAAATTTTCCTGCTTTATACAGTTGAGGTAATAAGATTTCCATACCTTTAGATAATACAAGCGTAGCTTTCGCTCGATCTTCTGCAGCTACAATGGATTGTATGTCTTCCCCAGCAGCTTGAAAAATGGCTTCATTTGAAATATCTGGCTGAAATTGTGGTCTGAATACACCAGTATGAATGGTTAAGGTTTTAAAACCTAATGACTCAATTAGATGTTTTACATACAAAAATTCTTCTCCTTTTGTATCAAACGTCCCTGCTAAAGCTATCGTTTTTGTCAATGTACTCTCTCCTTTTTCGTGAATAAATAAACGGCACCATTTGTGAAAGTAAAAGCAGTATTGATTTAAAATTACTTTTGCCCTCATCTATATGATACCGTTTTCGGAAGTGAAAATTAATGTCGTTATGTATGTTCATTTTGTCTTTATGTTCACTTTCGAACTTTTAACACGATCAAACGTTTATAATTTCCTGTAAAAAAACGTAAATGGGATTATAGTTCAAGTATTAACAATCACCCATAATATATACTATTCCTTTAAAAATCGACTTGGAGACACTCCTTTTCTTTTTTTAAAAATCTTACTGAATTGTACGTAATTCGCATATCCTACCATTTCAGCAATTCTTGCTAAGGGTAATCTTTCCGTATGCATCATTTCAATAGCCCGATTTAATCGGAAATTGATGAGGTAGTCAACAAAAGAAACGCCTACTTCTTCTTTAAAAAGCGTGCTTACATACGTTCTGGATAAGTTTAAAATATTTGCTATATCACTTAAGGTGATTTCTTCCATATAATGATTACTGATATAGTCTTTAATAAACTCTACATAGTCTTCTTTATTTGCAAATCCTTCCATTATTTTTTGAATAGAAGCTTCATATTGAATGTTAAACGTTTCTTTAAAGGATTTGGTTGTATTTTTAATTACTTGCTCAGCTGGAATGCGTTCAAACACGGACCCACCAATATACCCATTAATACCCGTACCATCGTACATAAATTGCACATCAATTGGACTATTGACAGGCCCACCATAAACCATCTTAATTACATTCGGATTTAATTCATTACATGCTCGAAAAATATCTACGGCTAACTTCTTAGCACTCTGTAAAGACTGAATTTGTTTTGCGCCTAACACACCACCTGTTGTTAAACCTAAATGAACACAAATAATATCAGCCCCAGCATGAAGCATGTCGATAGCTTGCGATTGATTAAATACAAATGCTACTGTAAATAAATCAAGTTGGTTTGCTATTCGGATGGCCTCTACTTCTCTAGAAAAAGTGATATCCTGTGATTCTAACGCCTCTCGAAATTGACCATCAATTAAGCCGACAGTTGGATAGTTATTAATCCCAATAAAACCATATTGCTTAATACGAGAAATATAGTCTTCCATATGAAGCATAGGGTCGGTGGCAAATAATCCAAAAATAACAGGAATTTTTGACATAACTGGCAACAACTCTTTTGAAGCAAAGTCCATAACTAATTCATTGCTACTCGCACAAGCTGTAAAACCAGCCAAGGAACTAACACCCATTTGGCGAAAACGCCCAGAACATAATGCTAAGATAAAATCAGCTCCGCCCTGCTCTGCATACTTAGCTGTAAGCCCAGATCCTGCTGCAACTCCAATCACATGCTTATTTGTTTTTATTTGTTGATTTAACTTTTCAAGCAAACGCCATTTATTATATACCATCCATTTACTCTCCATCTACCTTGTTTAGAATATACTATACATTAATATTCCGATCTTTGCATAACCAATATGTATATAAAAAATTGAATTGTAGCCAAGTTTAGAAGACGAAATATGTAGTTTTTATCATACTAAAAATATTGAATTTTATACTTTTACTGAAAATACTTATCCGCAAAACCATTTTCATAATAAAAAGCTCACTAATTATTACGAGCCATGTAATAAACACCTATCATTAACGATAAACTTAGTAAACCAAGCAACATACTTTGCTCCAGGAATAAATAGTACTTGGGCTAATAATGTACCGAACAAACGCGAGGTTACCATCATAAGCGAAACGCCTTTTAAAGTTCGATAACTCCCTCGGTTATTCACCACGTCATCTGCTAAAACAGAAACTTTTGGATCTACAAAAACAACAAGTAAAATTGTTGCTATTCCATTAATTAATCCAGAAGCCATGACAGCTGTAGCTGCACGTTCTGGTACAAGCAATGAGGCGTATAAAGTAGCTAACACACCTATTGTGTAAATAGCTGTTATGATCATATTCATAAGAAATAGTTTCATTGGTATATCACTGAAACGAATTTCTTTTATATCCGTACGTTTTGGTAAGCGAAAATGTTTCCACCCGCGCATAAAAAACTCCATTGAAAAGCCTTTTTTTATAAGCGCAGGTATAGATCCTTTTTCATTCGCCAAATGAATAACAGCTCTAGAAAACAAGGCGATAAACGTTGGGAATACAATAATACCAGCGACAGTATCTGCAGTAGAAGCTGCGATTAGTATACGGTATTGCTCTTCAACCATTTGTAGTCCATACGCTGGTGGTGCTGTATCAATAAGGCTTCCCGTAAACGGTTGCTGCATCATATTGGCTAGTCTGATACAATAACCATTACATTAAATAAAGCAAGTGCAGAGGCAATCATTTTCACTCTAGCCCCCGATAATCGTACTGCATAAGCTAAAGTTTCAATACTATGTATGACAAAAATAAGGGTTAATTTCCCAGTAAAAACTTCCATAAGGATGACATTCCTTCCCAAAAAGATAAAACAATAGCTTTACATTACCATAATCTTGTTTTAAATGTATAGGTAATCTTCTTTCTATCAAGCTTTACAACATAGTTATTTGCAAACTCTATTTATGTACACTTTTATTCATTTTTTATCTAGAAAATGTTTTGCGCTATAGCAAAGCATCAGAGAAACAAAGGCTTTCTTATCTTATAAAAAGCCTCCACCTTAAACTCACTGGAAGGTGGAGGAAATGAGTTAAACTTTCACATGAAAATTTACAGAAATATCTACAATAGCAACCTCTCTTATGTTGCTAGTCTCTTATTTTAAAATCGCCTTTTCTACCTTATCATTTACAGCAAAATGATGAATAGTTATTTCCGGACGACTGCCAATACGAATGTTAAAGCCTGTTTGACCGAGCCCTTCGCTAATATAGAAAGGACGCCCATTTATTTTGTGGAGCCCCTTTATCATATTCATTTTGACCAACTGTCCCATTTTTTTAAGATGATAAGGTTTTGGCCAGTGGATTTGCCCACCATGAAAATGTCCAGAAAGTAAATAATCAAATCGATAGTCATTGATCGTTATGACAACGTTAGGATCATGGGTTAATACTAAATTGGTTCCTTGATTTATACCAGTGAAAGCTTTTTTTACATCACTATGCTTCGTGGAATAATTATCAATTCCAATGATATTTATTTTCTTCCCATCTAATTCTATTTGTCTATTTTCATTTTGTAATGTTTGAAATCCATATTCATTTAATACTTTCTTAAGTTTTACAAAGTTTTTCTCTTTTAACACATAATCATGATTTCCAAAAACAGCAAATGAACCGTACACTGGTTGTAAATTCCTTAAAGCTTTTAGATAGGGAATTAACTTAGGTATACTCCGTTTCCGATCTAAAAAATCTCCAGTTAGAGCGATTATATCAATATTATAAGAACCGATGCTTTCTATTAAACGGTCTGGAGTAACGGAAATATTTTCTAAATGCATATCAGAAATATGCAATATTTGAAGCACATTTTCTTTATTATCTCTATCATCTGTATCTATCGTAATTTCATTAACGACGAATTTTTGTGTATTTTGATAGCCTTTAAAGAACAAGTAACTAAAAAGAATACATATTACTAAGCCAATATACAATATATCACCTCCGCTACTATTATAAAAGCAAACTCTATCATCTGGCTAAAGCAATATATGGAAAAAATACGAGTAGAAAATTCTTTGACAGTTATTTTATAATCAGTATAACCCCAAATAAAAACCGTCTGGATGATCGTTAATTGGCATTGTACTATGGGAAGAAGCCTTATCTATTTAACAGGAATTGAACTTATGGCAATCATTGGAGGTGTGATGCTATTAATATGAAGCCGTGGGAACAAAGACCGCGGCCAATAAACCACGTATCGAATGGAACAAATTAACGAAGATAAAAAATCATAGTAAGGTGACGAACCGATAATGACTTATCGTATGAAGTCGCTTAGTTGCTGGGCAATGAATCAAGACATGTATAAACAGTTATTTCTTTATCCCCTAAGTACTTCATTTATCATTTCCAATACTGCAAAAAATTCCATTATGATCTATCAGTTAATATTTCGGTCAGTATATATTCCTTTTTTGTCTATTTTCAATATACCGTTCTAAATTCCATTATTTTATAAAAAATTTCCATTTAATGGGTTTTTGCAGACAAATTATGAAACATTTTTCTTTCTGCATCGTACTACTTCATAAAGGAGACAAAAAATATGAATATATGGAGCATCATTTTAGTACCTCTAGCTTTTATTGGTGGGCTGTTTTTGTTCCATTTCCTATCTGGTCATGGAAAAGGGAAAATTGTTTTTGATTTAGATGAGCGCTATATTAATTATGGTGATTATATACAAGCTATTTTACAAGAATTAAAAAAACAAGGAAAGCAAGCTTTCTATGAAGGTAATGGGCGATTTATTATTGATGGGGCTCCTTACACGTTTATAGAATGGAACGTTAATTTAGGTGGCTTTCCGACCCAACGAACGGTGTTAAAACAAGATAAAACTTCATAAATATCCGTGCTAAAAATTAGTGATTAGTTGACTGTGTTCTCTCTCTACTAACAATTCTTACATCATGATAAGTGAGGAAGGGACATAACTACATACTACCGCAAATGACCGCAAATGGTATGGCTAATTTACCGCTAGGAAGGAGTCATAGTAGAGGAAAACAAAACGACGGCTTTCACCATAAAAATTTGGTGATAAGCCGCGTTTGTACTCCTTTTAGTTATGTCCCACGCTCTATAGAGTTGATGTTTATTCGGTTAAAAGTGGGTAATATCCTTCTTTTGTATGTGTTTCGGTTCCTACTAGAGGAGGATTAAAAACACAGACCATGCGCATTTGTGTTTTTGCACGAAGCTCATGTTTATCATTTTCGTTTAATAGATACATAGTGCCTGGCTTCAGGTTATATACTTCACCAGTTTCCAGCTTTTCTATCTCACCTTCCCCCTCAATGCAATAAACCGCTTCAATATGATTTTTATACCAGAAGAAATTGGTCGTTCCTGCTTTAATTATCGTATCATTTAAACTAAAACCTACATTATCTTTCTTCATGATAAAACGGCGACTCGTCCAATTGTTACCCGATGTTTCATCTCGAGTGCCAATGATATCGTCTAGTGATTTAACAATCATGCAAATATCTCCTTTATTTATCCTTTAATTTTTAACACCTGTTCAATGCTTACTTCTAAAATATCAAACCCTTGGTTGATCCCCGCTTCATCAATAGTTAACGGTGGTAGAAACTTGACAACTTCATCATCTGGTCCAGATGTTTCTATAATTAAACCAATTTCAAAAGCTTCCTTACAAACGGCTGACGCAAGTTCATTTTTCTCCATGGCAATCCCTTGCATCAGTCCTCTCCCACGAGCTTCCGCTTTTAATGATGGGAATTTTTCAATAATATGATCTATACGTTTTTTCATGACCTTACTTTTCCGATGAATAGACTTTGAAAATCCCTCATCCTTCCAAAATTCCGTTAAAGCTTCTGTTGCTGCAATGAACGCTAAATTATTACCCCGGAATGTTCCGTTATGCTCCCCTGGTTCCCATTGATCATATTCTGGTTTGATTAAAGTAATTGCCATTGGAAGTCCAATACCACCAATTGATTTTGACATACACACTATATCTGGTATGATACCAGCTAGCTCAAAGCTGAAAAAAGTTCCTGTTCTCCCACATCCAGCTTGAACATCGTCTACAATTAATAAAATATCCCAACGATCACAAATTAAAGCAACCTTTTGCAGCCATTCCGTGCTAGCCGCATTAATGCCTCCTTCGCCTTGGACAGTTTCAAGAATAATTGCTGCAGGCAAAGCGACGCCGCTCCCGCTATCTTCTAAAAATCGTTCCAAGTAAGCAATTGAATCCTGATCATCCACATATTCGTCAAACGGCATAGAAACACTGTGATGCAGTGGTATCCCGGCCCCATGACGTTTAAATGAATTTCCTGTCACCGACAGCGATCCAATTGTCATTCCATGAAAAGCATTCGTAAAGCTTATTACTGTATCACGTCCAGTTACTTTTCTAGCTATCTTCAATGCACTTTCAACTGTATTCGTTCCAGTAGGGCCTGGAAACATCACTTTATAATCCATATTTCGTGGTTTTAGAATGGTCTTATAAAAGGTTTGTAAAAATTCTTTACGAGGTGTCGTCCCCATATCCAAACTATGAATAATATTATCATTTTGAATATAAGTGATTAGCTTCTGTTGCATCTTTTCATGGTTATGACCATAATTTAAAGCACCAGCACCTGCAAAAAAATCAATATACATATTTCCATCTATATCCCAAAGTTTATGGCCTTTTGCTTTTTCAAAAATCGTCGGCCATCCTCTGCTATAAGTTCTTACTGCTGATTCTAATTCTTCAAATGCTTGCATTGGGCTATTTTTTACAACTGTTGTAGTCACCAAATCATCCTTTTATTTGTTATTTTCCCTTGGAATAGGGCCAATCTTATACAACTGTTCATCTTCATGTCCTGTTCGTGGAAAATCGACGGAAGTATAGTAATTACCAACAACACATTCTGTATTTAGTTTTTTAGCTAAGCCCATAAATAAATACTGTGAGGGCAAGTTAGAAGGTGTTACCGTTGCCTCAACAAACTGAATTTCTGCTAACTGCTTTCGTTCTAGCAGTTCAAATAACATACGTGTCGCTAGACCCTTCCCACGCTGTGAAGTATCAACAGCAACTTGCCAAACAAATAATGTATTCGGTTTATTCGGATGGATAAACCCGGATATAAACCCAACCACTTCTCCCTCTTCCTCAACGATGATAGATGTTTCAGAAAACATATCACACCATAGAAGATAACTATAAGAAGAGTTTAAATCCAGATTATCAATTTGATGAATTAAATCCCAGACTGCTGCCCCATCACCTTTTGTAGGCATACGAAATGTAAGTTCTTGTTCTACTTTACTTTTAACTGAATTCGTGCGAATTGCTGTTTGGATGGTTTCACTTCTCCCTTCGTTTAATATAAGCTTCTATATAAGCTTATAAATAAATCAACTACATCGTCAAAAGGCTTTAAGTAGCATTTAGGAAGATTAAATGTGTTCAGCAGCCCTCACGGTTGTAGAATATGCCCTCCTTTAAGAATAGCTACGAAAAATTCTAAATAATAGTATTGTTATCTAAATTCGATGATAAATAAAACAACATCTCTTACCATTCGACAATTATTGCATCTTTAGCTAGCGTTATTATACAATTAAATGGTAAATGTAACTAATTGTAGGTTTTATTCCTTTTTTGAATAGATGCCTCCTATAATGGAACAAAGGTGCAAGCGTCCGTTTAGCAACGTAGTGAGTGGAACGAATCAACGAAAGTTTTAGGAAGCCTGCCACTAAAACAGGGGTATGTCGACGCACGAAGGCAAGCCCGTTTTTAGTCGGCCTTCCTATTTAGCACGAACCGATGGTGCCTTAGCTTAGGGCAATGGAGTGAAGTCGCCTAGTTGCTGGGCGCTGGAGTCGACGTAGCTATTCCGTTAAATCGGTATCCAAAAGCAACAAATTTTATACTTTCTTATCCTCTTAGAAAAACTTAACTTTTTCACCAAGGCTTGATGGCGATGGAATGCGTCGTTTTTCTTATACTAATAAGCCTAGAGGTTCTATACTTTCCTATAGTAAAAAATACCCGAACATTAAATGACGATGATCGGGTATTTTTTCAATTCTTAAGTACGATTACAAATATATATGTTTGGTTACCGAATTCTAATAGTGTGAAAAGGGATTTTCTTGTCTCCCATTAATTACTAAATGTTAGGTCTGAAAAGGTATCTCATTCTTTTTGAACTAACAACAGCTTATGAACCGTAAGATATAATTAAAGCATGGGTTCTTTATTTCTTATACTATAACCCCTATATATTTTATGCTTTCCTACAGTGTAAAAATAGCCTTAAGGCAAATCTGCTTTAAAACAATAAGTTTTTTTCTACTTCCCCATTCTTAATTACTACTTGTATGTTCTCATTATTCGCTAGCATATCAACATCGTTTAGTGGATTACCTTTTACAATGATAATATCCGCTAGTTTCCCCACTTCAAGGGTGCCTAACTGCTCTTCCCATCCTAAACACTCTGCGGCTGTTTTAGTAGAAGCCACAATTGTTTCCATAGCAGTCATCCCAGCGTCTCTCATTAAGCCAAGTTCTCGTAAATTTGTTCCATGCTTCATAACACCAGCATCCGTTCCCATTGCAATCTTTACGCCTGCCTCGTACGCTTTCGCAATGCTTGCTTGATGCTGTTCAATCACTTCTTTCGACTTTTCTACAGCTGTATCAGGCATTCCTGCTTCTTTTGCTGTCTCTAAAACAGCAACCGGAGCAAGTAAGGTTGGAACGAGATAAGTTTCATTTTCTAACATTAATTCAACAGCTTCATCATCTATAAAAATTCCATGTTCAATGGAATGAATACCAGCTTTAATCGCATTCTTTATCCCTTCAGCACCTTGGGCATGGGCCATTACCTTGACACCTTTGCGAAATTTCGCCTCTTCTACAATGACTTTCAATTCTTCCAATGAAAATTGTGTAAATTCAGGATGGTCTGTGGCACTTAACACACCACCTGTAGCATGAACTTTAATTACTTCTGCACCAGCCCGTAGCATTTGTCGTGTTTTTTTACGAACTTCCTCTACGCCATCACATTTTCCATTTGGCATACCTGGGTAATTAGAAGCTAACAAATCCACGGTGTTCCCAGATATAGTATAACCATCGCCATGTCCCCCAGTAATTGTTAAAGCATTAATACTTAATTGCATCCTTGGTCCACATATTAATCCTTCGTTAACAGCTTTCTTCACTCCTAAATCAGCACCTAAAGCATCGCGAACAGAAGTTATTCCAGCATGTAAAGTTGCTTTTAAATAATTTGCTGCTTGATAGTACATAAATGAAAATGGAGTGGCTAACCTTTGGGCAATTGGTGCGTATTCAAACATCATGTGTACGTGTGTATCAATAAAACCCGGCAATACGGTACCACCTTGAGCATCTATTACGTATTCTGATCCATCTAGTGTATAATTTTCTTCTTTACCAACGTAAGTAATTTTTTCATTATCTAAGACAATGATACTATCTTTTATTGGAGCAGCACCGTTTCCGTCGATAATAAGCGTATTCTTAATTAATTTTTTTCCCAATTTTTCTTCCTCCCGTTATAAAGTTTTTACTAATATTCCAGCAAGAACTACAGATGCTACTGTAACAGTTGTAAATCCGCCAATTAGCATAGGTGCAAGTAGCTCATTGAAGATTATTTTCTCTTCTTGTTTATTTCTAGCTACACTACGACTCACTTCTTCACATAAAATGTAATCCGCAGGAAATCCAAATAATGCCGTTAAAGCAACAGGCATGCCTTTTAATACATCCCATTTTACGAGCTTGGACATTACATACCCTCCCAGCGCGATTGCGAATGTTCCTAAAATTAAGATCATCAAAATACTAGGTAAATTTGCGAGAACATCTTGAGGAGACACCCCTGCCATTGTGCCGATAACTACAAATATTATTGCTACCATTGTTATGGAAAAAGAATTCGCCTGTTCTAGAGATTTACTCTCTAACAAACCTAATTTCAAACCAATAATACCGATTGCCAAGCACCATAAGCTATAATGTATAGGTGTTAATTCACCAAGAGCAACACCTATTGCTGCTCCCACAAACACGTAAAACAGTTTTAACGTTAAACTTTGCTTTAATGGACTGATTTGTTCTGTCGCACTAGACGCTTCTCTATACATGACACTTGCATCCATAGGAATAAATGTATTGGCATCTATTTGCTTTTGGAGCTTCAATGCATATCTCCGCATAAAATTTAATGCTAACGGCATACCTAAAACCCCTTGAAAAGCAACAACTAAGGCTGGTATAACGACAAGACTAGATTTACCCACGGCAGCAAGCTCTTCAGAAGTAACAATTAAAGCAATAATTCCTCCACTTAACGGTCCTACTCCAGCAACAGCAGTTGCATAGTCAAAAGCAAGTGAAACAACTATTAAAATAATGGCACTTGCTACAAGTATACCACCTAATGAAATAAAGACGGCTTTTATTTGACTTTTTAATAAAGCTATAGGAATTAAAGTGCCCATATGAACGATTGCTGGACCAATTAATATGGCGCCTAATGCAGCAAACTGTGATTTTTCCAATATATCTCCTGGAAATATCCCCGTCCAAACAAGAACAAGAAACCCTGTCATGGCAGTGAGTAGCATAGGTATTCTTGCTCTAGAAACAATGGAGAGCCATTCTCCCAGTGCAATTAATGCAAAAATAAGTACAGTAGCAATTAACGGATTAGTTAACAAGAGAATCGCCTCCTAAAAATAATACTAACTAATATATCACTAGGAGTGTTTTTTGTCTATACTGCTTTTTTTGACAATTAACGTTTATTTACACGATTATCCGCTAATATATAATTAATATTTATCTTATATTTGCGCTGTTTTCTTTATAGATAACGCTTTCAATATATTACTAAAAAGAGCGCCAATGTTTTTAAAAATTTTAACAAAAGTTTTTAGAAAAAAGTTTTACACAGAAAAATTTAGCTTGTCGCAAGTCTTATGGCAAAAGCCTTTGTTTTTCTGTTACTATAAACCTCAAAAACTTTATACTTACCTATAGTGATAAAAAATTCCAATGGCTATATCGTTATTGTACAAGGATCCCACTCCACGAGTTGGCGGGTATGTGTTGGACAAGTTCAAATGTTAGGGATATATGCAAGCTCTAGATACGTACATATCTTGATATACATTTGACAACCCTTAGGTAAAATCATTATTTTGGTACAATCGCCCAAAACGATTGAATAGATAAAGCATATATTATGAATAAATACGCATATAAGAGGTGTTCGCTAATGGATAATAAACGTTGGAAACGGGGAGAACGGGGGCCGTTTCAAGGTATTATGGAACAAATGGACGCTTTTTTTAATGAATCTGCGAAGAATTTCAATTCGCTGATTAAACGTCCATTGGCTGTTCGTACACGTGAAACGGAGGACAATGTGATTGTAGAAGCTGAGCTACCAGGGTACAGACGCGATCAAATCCAATTAGAGATATTTGGTAATCAATTACGGATTTTTGTTGAAGATCATTCGAATACGGATGAAGAAGGTTACAGCCAATCAGAAAGAACTGTAACACTTCCATTTGCAATTTCTGAAAAAGAAACCGTAGCAAAATTGAATAATGGCATTCTACAAGTAACTATTCCGAAAAACAATTCCAGCCGAAAATTTATCTCCATTCATGACACTACAGATTTGTAATGGTTTAAGTTAGCGTTTACAATAGTAAAAACACAAGATGGCGCATAGCTCAATTAGTGGGGCTTTTTCCTTCCCCACTAATTGTTGTAAAGTTTGAATGTGAACGACCGTTTTTATATACGTGCCAAACTTTCAAGACACACTTTACAGACACTTTACACCAATTTTATACTCCCTTCATAACAGATTGTTACACTTAACATAGTAAAGACATATAATTGGAGGGATTTCAGGTGAAGTTTTTAGGGAAATTAGTAATTTCGCTTATTTTAATGATTATTTATTATGTATAAAAACTCCATAGTTTAAAATAGCTAAACAGAAATCTCCAAACTTTAGACTACTCATTTTCTTTCTTACCTTTAGATTCGTTCACTTATATTTATTTTTATATCAATTTATCAAGCTAACCAATTACTAAATATAGCCCTCCTAAAGCTGCTAACAGCAACACTATGATAGTAAATACGTTTTGCGGTATCCATGGTAGCACTTTGGCCCCAATGATGGCGCCAGTCAAAATTACTGGAAGCATTATTAAATTCAGGCCAAAAGATGCACTGCTAATTAAATTTAAATGCAAATAAAGAGGAACCTTTATCGTATTTACAGTTATAAAAAACCACGCACTTGTACCAACAAATTCTTTTTTAGGAACTCTTTTTACTAACAAATAAATTGTCATGATTGCACCAGCAGCATTCCCTACCATCGTCGTAAAACCACTAAGGATCCCCATTGTTATTGTAAAGCTAATGGAGGTTGGTAAAAGCTGATTAAACCGCTCACCAAATTGATTACGAATGACATTTAGACCGATCATAACGAGAACGATCGTTCCGATAATTGGCTTTAATTGTTCATCATTCACTTGTCTTAAAACCAAGAACCCACCAATAATTCCAACTAAAACCCATGGAATAAGCGATATAAGATATTTCCAAACAACATGACGTCGATAATAAATGACAGCAAACAAATCGCCAATCAAAAGCATAGGAAGCAGAACGCCCACTGATTCCTTTGCTGGAAAAACAAACATAATCATTGTGACCACTAAAATAACTAAATTTGGGATTCCAGATTTAGAAAAGCCAATAAATAAAGCACAAGCAATAACGATGAACCAATCTAAAATGGTTAAATCAAACAAGTGAATCCCCTCCTTTTACTGTAATACTAAAATTTCCATCTATCTTTCGTCACAACGACTTGGCATTTCCCGACTTTAAATCTCGCTGTGAAACTAATCATTGTTTCTTTTCTATTACAGTAAATGAGTGAGCCATAAAATTGAAAAGTGTAAATAGAATAGTATTGCATAATACACATTTTTAAAGCAATATGCTCATTTTTTCGCAAACCAACATGATTTATGAAAATTTCTTTTTATGGCGATACAATATCGCAAACAAACCTACCATCACTGCTGCATAAAGGAATATCCATAAATAAATAAGGAGCAGTCTCGTACTGTCCAACGGTTCTTTCATAAGTAAAGCTAATTTTGATACTGGCGGAAGTACTAATAATATGTATTTCCAATATCCTGGCAATAATGTTTCTACTCCTAAGGAGACAATAGATATTACAAGCACAAGACTAAGCCCCAACCAGGAATTAATCTTTTTATTTAATAACACTAGCGTTGCATTAATTAAATCTGATGATTAAAAATACTAAAAATGTTCAAAAATTAGTGTTCATACAACAAAAAAATCCTTTACAATGGAAGTACAGGTGGTTCCTGTCCAAATCCAAAAGTAAAGGATAACTGCATGGACAAGAATACACTAAAATCATCATTTGGTAAATGGGTTTCACCTATAAATACGAAAAAACTATATGAACAAGTAGAAGAAAATAAACAAGATTACTACACAAAAAAACTGACAACGGAAGCGTATATAAAGTTGCTGTTGCTTGCTCAATTACAAGGATTTGAGAGCTTGGAAGAGATGAGCGATGCACTAATAGATGGTGAACTTCAGAAAGTATTGGGGTTTGAATCGATTAGTACATCTCAGCTATCAAGGAAGAATAATGAAATGAATCCAATGATCCTTTCCCATTTATTCTTGGACCTTGTTTACAAAATAAAAGGTATCCAATTTAAAAACGGGAAATACATGCCATTGAAAATCATTGATTCTAGCACGCTTCCATTAAACTTAACGAATCATAAGTGGGCAAAGTTCCGTAAAACAAAAGCAGGAGTTAAGCTACATTTACGACTTGTATTTATGGATAAGGGCACCGTCTATCCTGAAAAAACTGTGATTACAACAGCCAAAGAACATGACAGAAATCAACTGGAAGTTCTCGTAGATGACAAAGAAGCCATGTATGTGTTTGACCGTGGATATGTTGACTATGAACGATTTGACCGAATGACGGATGAAGGCTACTTTTTCGTGTCCAGACTAAAGAAAAACGCCGTCATTCGTGAAGTAGAATCATTTTCTGTACCTAAAGATGCTACAGCTTTATCCGACAAGATGGTTTACATCGGTTCGACGCAAAATCGCACAGAGAATGTATTCCGTCTACTTGAAGTAGTGGATACAAAGGGGAACATTTTGCGATTAATTACTAACCGTTTCGATCTAAATTCCGAAGAGATTAGTGAAATTTACCGTCAACGGTGGGCCATAGAGCTATTTTTCAAATGGCTCAAACAGCATGTAGAGATCAAACACTTTTATGGTATGAGCGAAACTGCCATTCAAAATCAAATCTTCCTTGCGCTCATTGCTTACTGTTTACATGTACTTATCCAGTTAGAGATGAGGAGTAAGAAGTCCTTACTCCGAATTAGCCGCTGGTTAAATAAAGTGCTGTGGAAACCTGCGTACATCTGGATCCGCAGATTTGACGATAGATCTATTCCGTAAATACATACACTGTCGTTGTTGCTAATAGTTTAATTGTATAATTTTTCCAAATGGACAGCCCACCTTTGCTTAGGTAATGTCTTATTGGCAAAAAATCTTGTGCAAATGATTACTGAATTTTCAAACCAATTTTATGCAACGCTAGTGATTTAATAATATTCTAGAAAATAACACACTGATAGTAACGGCTACTAACCCTAACAAAAAATGAGTGAAAAAGCCAACAGTGATTTCTAATACTGTTGGATTCTTGCTAAACATTCCACATACAATAGGATAACTGGTCGAAATAAGAGCTAACAAAACTACAAAACTACTTGCCGTTACATATTTACTGCAAAAATATCGCATCTCATTTTTAGCGTGAAGCATCGTTATTTGCTGTTGAACCAGATCTTCTGTATGAAAAAAACGAACCGTAATCCAAGCTGCTATGATATACAAATATATTGAAGTCACGCCATAACTAGCTAACACAGGGTTTGGATAAATAGCATAGTTGACCACTAAAATGATAATAAAAAAACTCATAGGCGCTACATAATTATATGATTTTATGTATGATATAAGATGATAAGCCATCAAAGATCTCATTTCCTTCCCTCCCTTGCTTAGAAAACTTGGCTTACACAATAAACTCTGAAATTCTATACTTCGTACATAGAAAACGCTTTTTGTTGAACAGACCATACAGAATAAATGGACGCTCCACTTTGAATTAATAGAGCAATGATTTCATCACTCTGTCGTGAACTTATAGTAAATTGAATCTTGTTTTTGTGTATTGTCTCATGATCTATACCATAAATAGCGCTTATTTGTGTAAGAATAGATACATCTGCTGGAAGTGTCGACTCAATCGTAACAAGGCTCTCCTCGACATGATCACAAGTGATTACACTTTCCATAAGCTTCCCATTTTGTAATGTAACGGTACGGTCTGCTAAACGATGCACTAGTGGCAAGTCATGGCATGTAAATAAAATCGTTAAACCTTGCTGCTTTAATTGATATAACATAGATTCTACTTCTAACTGAACAGACTCATCTAATCCTGATAAGGGCTCATCTAAAATAAGCAAAGCAGGTTGGTGTAAGAGTGCTTGCATGATATTTATTTTTTGTCTCATTCCCTTCGAATAATACTTGATTACTTCAAATTGGGCAGTAAAGTTAAACTGATCAAAAAGCTGACCAACACGTTCTTTAGCCACTTCACGTGATAGCCCTCCTATTCTTCCTAAATGATAAAGATAATTAAATCCTGTAAACATAATATTCGGAGGAAATTGCTCTGGTACATACCCTATCCGGATATGCTTACGTTGAATGGTTCCACTTGACGGAAGTGTAATTCCTGCTAAAATTCGTAGTAAAGTGCTCTTACCTGATCCATTAGCGCCAATAATTGCTACTGTTTTCTGTTGATAAAAAGTAAAGTTTAGGTTCTGTAAAATACGTTTTTTATTTATGTTTTTTGACATATTTTTACCTTGCATCAATATGGACAACAAACCACCCCTCTTTAAAAATACCTATTCTAACGAAGTAATACATTACTGTGCTCATTAGCATGTGTTTTACTTTGATCACACTTTTATTTGACACCTGCGATAAGGAATATTTTGGATTATATATGTATTTATTATATCCATAGTTGCTTTTACTTTCAAAATCTTTTTACCTATTTGTCTTTTTTGGTGGTTAAATAGATTTTTTTTGTGGTATAACATATAAGTGTTATGAATTAGAGCAGTCTGTGTTACAAAGAAAAAGTAAAATTTCACTTTATTCTAAGGAGGATGCATGTATGCCTAGCGGAACAAAGGAAATGACTCTTCAAGCGCCAATTGCACAAGTATGGGATTTTGTTAGCGATATGAACCATTGGGCTCCGTTAGTACCTGGCTATATTGATCATGAGATTATAAACGATACGGAGTCCACATGGAAATTTAAAGGGGATCTCGGTATTGTTCAAAAAAAAGTACAACTAAAAGTACTTATAACAAAGTGGGAAAAACCTGAAAAAGTAACTTTTAATTTAAAAGGAATAAGTGAGAAATTCACTGGTAGTGGTTACTTTCATGCTTTAGCAATAAATTCAGATACAACAAAAATGACGGGCCATCTAGACATGAAAGCTGAGGGGATAATGGGACCAGTTATTAATCCAGTTTTAAAATCCTTTCTACCTAAGATGACTACAGAATTAACGGAAGCAATTGCCCAAGAAATAACAAACAGCAAAAGTCATTCTTAATCTACATTGGAAGAACAAAGAGCGGGTCGCACATTTAGAAACGTAGCGAATGAAATGAATCAACGGGGATAAAGGATTTACGGTAAGGTGACGAACCGATGATGACTTATCTTGTTACGAAGCTTTTATGGGAAAAAGGGAGTTTTTCTTATATTATAAACCTTTCATTTTTATACCTTCTATAAGACATAAGCAAATACAATAAAGCCCAAATTTTTCATATCCTTCTTATAGCGAAAATAAAAGCTGAACAATTCTTATCATTGTTCAGCTTGCTTACATAAGGGAATCTTCAACCCTTGGAGGTTTTCTTTTACCCAAACACGAATTGTGTTTAGTAGCCCAAAGGTATGACGGAAGGCCCTGTCGGCAATTTGAGTTACCTTACCTCTTTTATTACATTTTCACTGCAAGGCTATTTACATAATGGCGTTTATGCTCACTAACCCCGGAAAGTTTAATCTTTGCAGGATCATTTTGATCATCCAGTTGATAAGCAGTTCCATCTTTTGGCAACGTCGCTGCAAATATTCGTTCGTACTCCTCTACACTTACTTCTGTTCTAGAAGAAAGTAATTTCTGATGTTGCTCTGCATGCAAATGTTCTTGATAACCAGGTTGTAAAATACCCGCAAAAAATTCTCCTACTGCTCCAGATCCATAACTAAACAACCCAATCCTGTCACCAGCACGTAGATTATTTTGATGCTCAATTAAAGACAGAAAGCTCAAATACAAAGAGCCAGTATAAATATTTCCGACATTTTTATTGTATATTTTACTATGTTCCAAGTTTTCTAACAGACGTTCTTTGTCTACTTCCGTTCCTTGGTCATAAATCATTCTTAGAGCTTTTAAACCCATTTTCGTATATGGGAGATGGTAGCAAATGGCAGAAAAATCGCCAATTCCCAAGCCTGTCTTTTGTTGATAAGCTTCCCATATTTTCTCAAAAAAAGACAAATACATTTCATTTGATAATTTTCCATCTACTTGAGCATATTCAGAGTATACAGGTCGCCAAAAATCCATTACATCTTCTGTTAAATAGGCAGATGGCTCCTCTATTGCCATAATTTTAGGGTTCTTACTCATTACTATGGCTACTGCACCTGCACCTTGTGTCGCCTCTCCACCAGTTCGTAGTCCATATCTGGCAATATCTGAGGCCAATACTAGAACTTTGCTGTTTGGATGTAAAGCAATGTGAGCTTTAGCCATTTGAATCCCAGCTGTTGCTCCGAAACAAGCCTGCTTTACTTCCACGGTTCTTGTTTGCGGTTGGAGATCTAATAAATGGTGAACATATACTCCTGCTGCTTTAGAATGATCTACACCTGTTTCTGTACCAAATATTACAAAGTCAATAGCTTGTCTATCTGATTCATCAATAATTTCCAAGGCAGCATTAGCAGCCAACGTAACAGCATCCTGGGTAAGTGGTGCGATAGCCATTTTTTCTTGACCAATACCAATGGTGAATTTGGCTGGATCTACGTCCCTAGCTTTTGCCAAATCATTCATATCTACATATAAATGCGGCGTGTAAAATCCTATTTTATCTATTCCTATTTTCATAATAAGCTCCTAGCTCCTTTACTACATACTAGATGAAATATCCATTAAGTGACTATTTTCACAATTAATCTAAAAAATTAACCATAGTATATCATAATATAATCTAGTCTTAAACACAAATAACGGCGCTTCCAATTTTTTTATTTAATTGAATTATCGCCCACAAGATTCCTCTATGAATTTGGAAAGGAAATAAAAAAGGGAAAGAGGAAAACATCTATCTAATGGGCAAATGTGCTCCATGAATTTTAGTGCCATAAAATTCTCTGCGCTAAGCGTTATTTCCTCTTCTACTGTATACATTGGATCTAATCCGTATTACGCCCTGTAAGTTCGAAAATCTCTCGATACAACTCTGGCATCATAACGATACTTGGCCCTAAATCGAATTGATAACCATCTTGTTCAATCCGATGCATTTTCCCAATTGAATAATTAATATCTACTTAATTTTATCTATGTAATTTAAAGCCATTTTAACATTTTTAAATGTATTCATATCTTTAAACGTATCTTGAATAATCACCGTTTTCAGAGCCATATCTGGGCGAAAACCAACAAATAATAATTCTTTGCCCATTAATGAAATAAATTGATGAACTTTTAGAAGACGTGACACAGTATATGTATCCACTTCATATAGCCCAGATAAATCAATAATGATATATCCCTCATTAGCCTGCTCCATATACGTAGATATATTAGACATGAGCGTTTCCATTCGCTGATCATTCATATTACCGATAAGAGGTAAGACTGCGACATCATCTCTAATGGGTACAATAGGCGTGGAAAGTTTATCGATCTCCTGCAAACTCATTTGTAATAGACGTTCACTTTCTTTTAATTCTGTAACATCTTTTTGGACGCCAACGAAATAATATTTTTTCTCCTCTTCCACCCACATCGGATCAATCGAAAGCTCATTCCAAAAACCAGTCCCATCTTTTCTATAGTTATATAGCTGTAGCGAAATGGATTCCTTTGTCCAAATTGCAGTCCGTATTCTATCCATACTATAAGATTCCGTAGCTTCACCTTGCAAGAATCGACAATTCTTACCTATAACTTCATTTTCTTCATATCCTGTTAATTCAGTAAAACCTTTATTTACAAAAATAATTGGATTATCTTCTATATTTGGATCAGTTATAATTAAGCCGACTCTTGTATAATTTAATGCCTTTTCAAATAAATGCAATTTATCATGTCGTTGCTTCTTCATTCAAATGATTCCTCTTTCCTGCAAAATTATCTTGTATAAGACAGACTTTATCTATGGCTTGCTTGATACAAATAATGATATGGTTTTCCTTTAAGTACGCCTTGCTCTTGGTCAATTCCTTTTTGCGTATTTCTATTTTTATGCGCATGCTGGTACGCAGTAGATGCTTGCCAATTTCGGAAATCTTCCTCCGTTTGCCATTGTGTTAGAACAATATATATATCATCTTGTAAAGGACGTAAAACGCGAATTGCGATAAAGCCTTGTTCGTTTTCTATCATTCTAGGGCGATGCAAAAAACGTTCTTCAAAGCGCTGCCTTTTTTCATTATAAACACCAATATAATTTAACACAGTAACAGCCTCTTCACACAAATTATTGGATTGATCAATGATTTCATAGGTATTTACCTGTTCTGAAACAATTTGAACTTGGTTCCCTTCTTCAATAATAGTTAATGGTTCTCCCCCATGATTCCTTTGAATCTTCAATTTCACTTTTCAACATCCTCCCTTAAACTTTTTAACTTCAACAAAACATAATTCTGCAACGACTTATCAAAATAGACAGGCGGCAACAGCCTTGCTTTTGGATAGCCTAACACCTTGTCTTTAAACTGCTCGTAAACTGCCCCTTTTCCAAATGTTAGTGGCAATATATAAAACAACTCATAACGGAAAGAAAATTGTTCTAAAACATGTTGCCCTTCGCCAAATAAGAACAGAGACGAGGATGGTCGGGAATATTGTTGTTCCAAAAGAGTCGTCAACTGTTCAAGTGCATCATTTGCACGAGTGTCATGAGCTGACCCATGTGCCGCAATAATAACTGGTTGATTATAAACCGAATATAAACGCTCAACCACATAGGTTAAAAATAAATCGTCTTCGCAAAGTGGTGGGAGCAATACTGTATTTTTATTTATTTCTTGTTCGTATGCTTCAATAACCCCTTTTACATCCTTGTTATAATGCTTCCCTCTTAAGAAAAGCAATGGAAAAATGTAAACACGTCCGTATAAGCTATCCCGTTGTTGCATAATTTGATTTATAGTAGGCTCTGCTTGCTCAATATAACATCCAATAAAGCGCGCATTTCCATCATCCCAAGCCTGTAAATTTAAATGATCAACAAAGTTTAAAAACGCTTGATTCTTATCATCATCCTTAGATCCATGATAGACAATCACAACTACATCTTTATCCATCAAGAAGCCCCTTTACGTTTATGCATTTTTTAGAGAAAAAATCAGTTTCACAGCAAAGTTTTTATGAAGGAAAAAACGTTCTTAATAGGAAGAAAAGATGTTTATTTCCCTATAGCGGGAAAGATTCTTCCAGTGCTGCTAAAATCTACATTAACAATATCACATTCTTATGCATGATAACAGTTTACCAACCCGACTATCATTATTAAAACTTCTATTGCTTGAACAAATGTTCATGTACAAAATAGTAGATGAATAAATAACTAATAAAGCTTTTGTCATTCTCCTCCATGTATTTAAAAACACACAACATGGTAGTATTCTCATCCTTCAACGTCGGCTTCCCTTGTTCGTAAAAATGCAGCACCGTCATAAAACCAATGAGTATGGTTTGTTTTCAAATCAAAAAGAGCTCTTATTATGATAAAGCTCTTTAAAAACAGACTTATTACCACATCTTTATGGCGAATTTCTTATACTATAAACCATAAACCTTTTACAATCCTATAATACAAGCAAAGGTTTCATCTCATTAAACTGGGCAAAATTGTAACAAAAGAAGGAAATATAATGAGTAACAAAATGCAAATAATCATGCCGACTATCATTGGTATAGCTCCCTTAAATATAGTTTGTACAGGTATATTAGGAGCGACGCCTTTAATTACAAAAATACTAATTCCCAGTGGAGGGGTTAAAGAACCAATATTAATTGCCATTACCATTATAATTCCAAACCAAACACCATTAAATCCTAGCTCCAAGATTATTGGATAAACAATTGGGATGGTAAGTACAATCAGAGATAACCCTTCAATAAAACATCCAAGCAAAAACAATGCTAGTAAAATACCAATAAGAATGATATAGTGATTTAATTCTAAACGACTGACAAGATAGGTTAATTCTACAGGAAGTCTACTTATCGTCAAAAACTGACTAAACAATGTAGCTCCAATCAGAATAAAGAAAATATAAGCTGTTAATTTTACAGATTCGTGAAAAGCCAGTTTTAGACGGTGCCAATTCATTTTTCTAGAAAGCAAGGAAAAAAACAAAGCACTGATAGCTCCTACTCCAGCAGCTTCTGTGGGGGTGAATATTCCTAAGTATATTCCTCCAATACTAATCAAAAAAAGCGCTGCAAAGGGCCACATGCGTATTAGCGTGGTCATTTTTTCCGTTGTTAAAGCGCTTCCTTCTTCTCTAGCAGGGGCTAACGTAGGGTCTCTACGCACAAGAAAAACTACAATCAATATAAATAGGAGCAATTGAATCATTCCTGGAATAATACCAGCAATAAGCAGTTCTCCAATAGGTTCTCTCGTTTGAATGCCGTATAAAATCAAAATCACACTTGGAGGAATAAGAATGCCTAAAGTTCCTCCTGCTGCCACACATGCTGTAGACAAGCTTGGCTTATAACGATATTTTTCCATTTCAGGTAAAGTGATTTTCGATACGGTAGCAGTTGTAGCATTTAAAGAGCCTGATATGGCTGAAAAAATAGCTGCAGAACAAATTGTTGCCATGGCTAAGCCACCTTTCCAATGACCAATCCAGCTATCGACAGCTTTGTATAAATCTTTCCCCATGCCTGTATAAGAAAGAATCATACCCATCAAGATAAATAATGGAATAACGCTTAAAGAGTATGAACTTGCTGTATCAAAAGGCGTTCTACCTAATTGAGAAAACGCCACATCCCAACCACGAATAAGTGTTGTTCCGCTTAGAGCAATTATAATTAAAGCGATGCCTACAGGTATTTTTAATAACAACAGGACAACTAATCCAATAATTCCTATCATTCCTATCATTTC
Source organism: Virgibacillus dokdonensis (assembly GCF_900166595.1). NCBI lineage: Bacteria > Bacillati > Bacillota > Bacilli > Caryophanales > Bacillaceae > Virgibacillus > Virgibacillus dokdonensis. Next base: position 2,580,055 of record NZ_LT745763.1, read on the forward strand.
AGGAGTCATTTATGAACACCCCCTTATGCATATAACGTATAGCGTGTAGCAGGGCTGATAATGCGAATAAACTTAATCCAATAACAGCTACCCAAGCAATAGGATAAAGAGGAATAGTAAGATCTCCGGTGGTTGTATTGGCATTGTATAGACGAATTGCGTATTCGCTAGTACTCCATCCTATTAAAACCATTAAAATAAAGGTGAGGATATGAATGATGGCATGTAAAACCAATTGCATTCGCTTTGGAAACCGTTCGAAAACAAAGTCTATGGAAATATGTTCTTCTTTTACATGTGTATAAGCAATGCTTAAAAATATCACCATTGATAAACCAAGTTCCGTAAAATCAACGGTACCTAATATAGGTTTATTCCACATCCACCTTGATAAAACATCTATGGTAATACATATAGCCATCATAAACAAAATACATTGAGCTAGCCTATGAGAGAATCTTGCAAGTTGTTCTATCCATCTTTTCAATTGTACATCACCTCTTTTAACGTAACTCTTCTTTAAGTTCTAAAGCTCGACGGTAAATTTCCCTGCCTGGATATCCTTCTTTTTCCATTTCTTCTATCCATGTCTCAAATACAGGTTTTAAGGCTGCGTTCCATTCACCTATTTGATTTTTATCTACCTCATACACTTTCGCACCGCTCTCTTCCGCTAGATTTCTCCCTTTTCTCCCATCTTGATCAAAAACTTGGCCGCTTTTTATCGCTGCTTCTAAACCAGTGGATTCGTGTATCATTGATTTTTCCGATTTTGAAAACTGTTCATACTTGTGTTTGTTCATGACAGCAAAAAAAGGCGTTGTTGAAAAGTTTCCTATAGTAATATAGTTTGTTACTTCATGAAGGTTGTAATTATATAAAGCTTCTAACGGAATCATTGCTCCATCAATGACGCCTCGCTCCATAGATTCATACACATCTCCCATTGGCATAGATACAGGGACGGCACCTAGCGCTTCTAATATTTCATTTGCTAATGGAGAAGGTGATCGAATACGTAACCCCTTTACATCCTCTGGAGATTTTATTCGTTTTGTTTTCGTCACTAACTGAGCAGGATCTGCGGTGAATAAAAATAATGGAACGCTATCATCATGTTGCTTTTGAATACTAGGAAATTCATTAAATAAATGTTCTATTATTTTTGACCCGTGTACTGCTGACTCTGCAAAAAATGGTAATTCCAGTATAGAAACTAAAGGAAATCTTCCAGGTGAATAGCCATGAACGCTTAAGGCAATGTCTGCCTCTCCAGTGACGGCCATATCATACTGTGATCCTGCATTCCCTAATGCATTAGAAGGATATAAATCATATGTAATCGAATTATTCGATTCCTCTGTCCATTCATCGCCAATTCCTTTCAGAATATCCGTTTGAATGGGGTGGCTCCCAGGTAAAAAATGTGAAATAATCAAATGGTGATCCGATTCGGTTAAAGCTATTCCTTGAGAACAAGCCGATAGAATAAATAACCATACAAATCCTATAAGCAGATAGTGATTTCGCAACATCCTATCACCTCAAATTAAAATTACTAAGCAAATAAGATCGTTCAAAACAAAGTTCGGTGTGCCGCGTTGCAAATGCAACAAATCAACTAAAGATTATGGACAAATTTCTGCTAAACCCGTCCACGTCTTGTGGTGGGTTTAGCAGAAAGCAAACAAATTATTTTTCTTGTATATAGCGATGATGAATATTGTTTAATTTGTAGGTTGGAAGAGTAAATTCATATAATTCTAGGGAAATGGCTAAATACTTTTCGTTATATAAAGAAGCTAAATAGTTTGTCATCACCGTAAACAAGTCATTGCATAATAATTTTTTTTCCTCATCTGTCCTCCCTTTTCCAAGTTTTAAAGTTGCATGAACAAACGCATCATCCTCTGTACCATCTGCGATAAGATATTCTTCTAATGCAATTGCTCTAGAACGAAGTCCACCTATGGGGATTAACTCGCGATGGCATAATAACACCTGATGAACCTGTTTCAATAAATCAGGGATATTTATTTCCTTTCGAATATTGGCAGTATATTCGATGATTAAATGAGGCATGCAACTTCCTCCCTACTCGTTTTTAAAGTTTGTTAACGCTTCTTCACTTACAATCGTATTCATTAAACGCCCAATCCCTTCAATTTCCGTGATAACCTCATCTCCCACTACCGTATCAATGGACCCTTTTGGTGTACCTGTTAAGATAATATCTCCTGGATATAACGTCATAAAACTACTCAAATATTCAATGAGTTCTTGTATGCTTAGAAGCATATCTCCTGTACAACCTTGTTGTGTTTGTTTTCCATTAACAAACGTTCGTAAAGTTAAGTTCATCGGATCCTTTACGTCTTCTTTGTCAACAAGCCAAGGACCAATCGGTGTTGCAGCATCACGGTTTTTCACACGTAGGTTTGGGCGATAATAATTTTCTAAGTAATCTCGAAAGGCATAATCATTTGCTACAGTATAGCCTCTTACATAGTCATAAGCCTCTTCCTGCTTTATATTCTTTCCTTGTCTACCTATTACTACTGCTAATTCACATTCATAATGCATAAACGTCACATCATTTGGGCGAACAGTCTTTCCATTATGACCAATTAAAGTGTTTGGGCCTTTAAAAAAGACTAGCGGTTCCTTTTGAACTGCTGAAAATGATAGTTCTTTCGCATGATCCGCATAATTTAAGCCTAATGTAAAAATTGTATTCGGTTGTACAGGAGGTAACCAAACTACTTCATTTTCCTTGACTAGCTGACCATCAAGTAGTTGAATATCATTCTCTGTCACAATGGCTTCTTGTATACTTCCTTCAAATGCTACCCGTGCATACTTCATATTCTTCCTCCTGCTGGTAGTGATTCCGTTACTATTGTATTTTCAAGTGTACCTACCTTTTCAATTTCTATTTGTACACCATCATTCGCTTTTACCCGTGGAGGTTTCTCAGGTATACCTACTAATAATACATCTCCTTTTGCAAGTGTCATAAACTCAGTTACATCACAAAGCAATTTTTCTACGGATCGAATCAATTGATTTGTATTACTACGCTGTTTAACTACTCCATTAACGAGAACACGAACCTCTAAGTTATTAGGATTACCTACTGCGGTTTTATCCATAATCCATGGCCCAATTGGACAAAAGCCATCTCGTGCTGTTTCCTTTACCGCTGGACGATAAACACTATCATGCGGAATGCTAACATCATTGGCAATCGTATATCCTTTAATATAATCTAACGCGTTAGCTTCCGTTACTTTCTTTGCCGTTTTTGCAATCACAATCCCTAATGCAGCACCTATTTCCACCGCGCTTTCAGGGCAAGGTATAGAAGATGCTGTTGCAGCAAATGTATTCATCGGTTTTATATAGAGAATGGGTGCCTTAGGTGGCTTTTCATAGGGTGCTTCATTCATAGCTGGCTTTAATTGCTCATATGCACCATGGTAGTTTAATAATGTCCCGTATACAGTTCCATTAATAGGAATTTCAAATGGTACTTGATCTGCTTTATAGGTGGTATTCCCTATCATAATCGTTTGCTTCCTTAAATCCACTCTTCCTTCTTGTAAAGGCCCTACTCCTGACAACTTCATATAAATTGTCTGCACTATTTTCACCCTTCCTCACTCGTTGCATTAAAATGACATCATAACGTAAGCAGGATTCGAAAAAAGTTGTTATTTTCAAATATATTTAAGATGAAGAAGCCTACGTTTGCTGCAACACCTTTCCATAGTCCATTAAGGTTTCATATATTTCGTTCTGTAATTTCTCAGAGGGAACATCCATTGGCAAACGTAATACTGGTTCAATTTTCCCCATCATGCCAAGCGCTGCTTTAACGGGAGCAGGATTCGTATCTTTAAATAAAACATCATTTAACTTCATTAGTTCAAAGTGCAAATTCTGCGCCTGTTCAACATCCCCCTCAGCCCAGGCATTATGCATATCAGCTACTTTTTTCGGCTCGACATTCGACGTTGCACTAATTGATCCTGCTCCACCAATTGCAAGCATAGGATAACAAAGCAGTTCAATACCTGAAAACAGCATAAAATCTCTTCCACAATGAAGCAATACACGATTTACATGCTCAAAATCTTTATTCGATTCCTTAACACCAATAATATTAGGACATTCTTCCCTTAATCTAGCTAATGTTTCCACTTCCATATTGACAGCTGTCCGACCTGGTATATTATAGACAATAATCGGTATGTCTACTGCATCAGCTACGGTTTTAAAATGCTTAAATAAAGCGTGCTGATTTGGTTTATTATAGTACGGAACAATGACCATAGCAGCATCTGCACCAATCTCTTGAGCTTTTTTCGTTAGGTACATCGTTTCTTCATGATTCGTAGAACCTGTTCCAGGAGCGAATGGCACTCTTCCACGAATGGCTTTGTGAGCGTTTTCCATTACGTAAACACGTTCTTCTAAAGTAAGCGAGCTTGGCTCTCCCGAAGTTCCCGTAACAGAAATAGCATGTGTTCCATTTTGAAGTTGATAGTCAATTAATTCTGTTTGTTTTTCATAATCTACTTCATAATTTGCTTTAAAAGGCGTAATTAACGGGGTAACAGACCCTCGTAATCGTTGCTTTATATTCTCATAGTTTTTAACCAAATGAATCATCCTTTCCTATTGTTTTCGCATCTAGTCAAAATGAATAACATACATCTTTTATAAATAATCACCACAGATGGTAAGCGTATGACCTAAACCTTTACATAATTAGGGAGCTACCATCTAACATCTGATTACAATACGCTTGTATTAGGATGCTTACAGCTTCTCCCCTTACATGGAGAATAAACAAAAAGAATCAAGACGAAATGAAATGAGATGAGATGCTGATGAAATTCTTGCACACTTTTTTCATGCTACATGATAAATTGCGGCTTACTTTTTTTCAGTTTAGGCTGCTGTAATGCTATTTTTTGACCGGTTTGTATATCTAAAACGTCTGAAGCTTCATCAAACCAGCTATCTGGAGCTTCATGTCCCCAAAAGGTTTGCCGCATTGGATCATCCAAATCCCATTTTATAGGTTTGAAATCAGGGTCACTCGTTAAATAATCACCATTATATAATTCGATTCGGTGTCCATCTGGGTCTCTCACGTATAGGAAAAAAGCGTTCGAAAGCCCATGGCGACCAGGTCCTCTTTCTATATTGGTGCTATATCCTGACGCTGCTAGCACATCACATCCATCAATGAGGCTCATAGGATCTTTTAACCAAAATCCAATATGGTGTAAACGAGGGCCTACTCCATTCATAAATGCAACATCATGAACAGATGGCTTACGATGAAGCCATGCTGCCCATATTTTTTGATGCTCCCCTACTGTGTATTCTGAACAGGCAAAATCTAGTTTGTGCAAATAATAGTGGTAAGCTGTTTCGACATCGCGCACCATACAGTTAAAATGATCAATTCGTTGAACTTTTGCACCAGTGTGCAAATCATACCGTTGTAAGAGTCGCTCCACTGTCTCCATTTCTGCATAAAATTCTATTGGAATACCTGTTATATCCTGCACACGAATTGTTTGACCAACAGCAGGCTGTTCTCCTGCTTTGATCCGCTTTACTTCTCTTCCTTGACGCCTAAAAAAACTTTCAAGTTCATCTATATCTTTTTCTGAGGTCACTTTGTAACTAATTACTTCCACAGCTGGCTCTTGTTTCTGTTTTAACCATAAGCTATGATGATTATGCTCTTCTAAACCACGAAGAAACAAATTTCCATTATCAGTATCCGTGACGACAAATCCAAGTTTTTCGTAAAATAAACGCGACTTTTCTATATCGGTAACATGTAAGACAGCACGACCGGCACGTATAATATTAAAATTCACCTTCATCAAGCCTCCTTTATTTACCAAATTGCGGAATATAGTGATCCTTCAATGCAACATGAATAATCTGCGTTTCTGTATAAAAATCAAAAGCGTAATGTCCACCTTCACGCCCTATACCACTATGCTTTGATCCTCCAAATGGTGTCCTTAAATCCCTTACATTTTGAGCATTAACCCATAACATTCCTGAATCAATGGCTTGAGCAACCCGATGCCCACGCTGTATATCCTTTGTCCACACATAACCTGCAAGCCCGTAGCGAACATCATTAGCTAAATGAATTACTTCCGCTTCATCCGTGAATGTCATCGCTGCTATGACGGGGCCAAAAATTTCTTCCTGAACGATACGCATATTATTTTTCGCATGGAGAATTAAAGTCGGTGGAACATAGTTTCCCTCACTATTCCTTGGTGCATGACCACTTATTACTTCACAACCTTCTTCTTTTGCTAAATCCAAATAGCTCCGCACATTTTCATAATGTTCTTTATGAATTAACGGTCCTACTTGTGTATTTTCATTAAGCGGATCTCCAACTTTTATATTGAAAATTCGTTCTTTTAACTGTTCAATAAATGTGGAAGCAATACTTTCATGTACATAGAGACGTGAATTAGCTGTACAACGCTCCCCATTGAAAGAGAAAATTCCCCATGTACAAGCATCTAACGCTCTTTCTACATCTGCATCTTCAAACACTATAATCGGTGACTTGCCACCAAGTTCCATCGAAAAACGCTTCAAGCTATCCGCTCCATTTTTCATAATTTCTGAACCTGTTGTTGTTTCTCCAGTGAATGAGATTAAAGGCACATCAGGGTGTGACACCAGTGCTGCTCCAGCTGTTTCTCCATAACCATGAACAACATTAAACACACCATCTGGCAACCCTACTTTATCTATAATTTCCGCTAAACGATTCGCTGTTAACGGTGACCATTCTGCTGGCTTTAACACGACAGTATTTCCAGTAGCAAGTGCAGGTGCAAGCTTCCAAGTTTCTAACATAAATGGTGCATTCCAAGGTGTAATTAAACCAGCTACTCCAACAGGCTTATGAATGGTGTAATTTAAAAATTCATCGTCTACTTGATATGCTTCTCCAACCATCCTTGTTGCAACCATCTCTGCATAAAAACGGAAATTATATGCTGCTCTACTTACCATTTTCTTTGTCTGACTTATTGGCAACCCCGTATCAAATGACTCGAGTGGGGCAATTTCGTCAATATGTTCATCGATGACATCGGCAATTTTATAAATATAAGCCAGCCTTTCCTTTATTTTTAATTGTCCCCACTCACCGTAAAATGCTTTTTTAGCAGCATCCACAGCTAGATCTATATCCGCTTTATTCCCTGACGCTACTCGATTGATTGTTTGATTGGTAAATGGACTAATATTTTCAAAGACTTCCTCCTGAACTGTAGTAACAAATTTTCCATTAATATAATGCGGAACATCCTTTACTTGTTGCTTCATTTCTAAATGTTGTTCTGTTATTTGATTTTCCATGCTTATCCGCCCCTTTGTAAACATTCTGAATATAATATATCTGTACTATATGATTTTTACTACAGATTAATTTACGTATTCTGCAGGCTCATATTTTCCATACTGTCCCTTATAAAAAGTTAACGGGCTGCCTTGATTAGACTCCATTGCTATTACTTTACCAATAAAAAGGGTATGATCCCCTACTTCAAAAGCCTGCTCCACTTCACAAACAACGGAAACAAGCGCATCTTGAATAATTGGGACAGAATGAAAGATTTCAAATGGTATTTCCTCGCATCTTTTAGCTTGATTGGCAAAATGCATGGATATATCTTGTTGCGTATCTGCTAGGACATTAACTGCAAACTTATTAGATTTATGCAGTTTTGTTAACATGTTCGCTCGATTATCTATCGATACTGTAATTAATTTCGGTTCTAAGGAAACGGACATAAATGCGTTTGCTGTCATACCATGGATCTCTTCTCCTATTTTAGTTGTAATTACAGTAACTCCGGTTGCAAAGCGCCCCATTGCATTTCGGAAAGCTCTACTATCCATAAGATTTAACCTCCTTTATGTTATTGAAGCTTTCTTTTCCCTTACTTTAAATTTCTAATTTATTTATTTTTTGACTACTTTAGAAAAACTTGGCTTGTCGCCAAGTCTTATGGCGAATGGCGTAGTTTTTCTTATACTATAAACCTATAGACTTTTATGCTTTCCTATAGTGTAAAAAATCACTCACTTGCGCTTTATAAGTTTGTTTATCATACTTATCAAAATAAGCCATTCCCATCTTAATTGGGTCACCAAAGAAATAATATTCATAATGGGTCTGCCTGCTTCCAAACGCGCTCATTGTTAAGTCCCACGCTAAGCGAAAGATCTGTACACGCTCATATCCTTGCACATTTTTCCCTTGCATCGCACGGTGAAGAATAGGTCCAATCTCCTCATTTTCAAAGTCAGCCTGTGTTGGTATCCCCATCATTCCAGATGCTCCCAAAATTCGAATGATTTCTGCCATCCGTGGATATACACGTGGGAACCAATTTCTAGCTGCATCGAGCGCCGCAAAGTCCGGTGTCATCATTCCCCATTTATCGAGCTTAGCATTATGTTCTGCACGGAATAAATGTGACTTCATCGTTTCTAATGTAAGGATAATTTCTGTCCCTTTATCTTTCACGTGCTGAAAGCCATCAATACCGATAGAATCCATTAATGTCAGCACAACACCAAGTAAAAATTCTGTTTTTGCAATATCTTTTATGACTACTTGATGCGTCATATGAACGACAGCATTCGTTTCACCAAATGCACGATTACAAATGGATGAATTCTCCAGCACAAAGATACGATCCCATGGTACTAATACATGATCAAAAGCAACGATTGTATCCCCTTCTTCAAACTGTTGGCTTAACGGGTGATCGTATGAATTATCACTATAGACAAAAGCTTCACGGCTTAAATATTTTAGACCTGGCGTATTATTTGGGATTGCAAAGGCTAAGGAGTAAGGGTCATCCAACTCACCTGATTTTTTAACTGTTGAAGGAAAAACTAAAATCTCATCCGTGATCGCTCCTTGTGTTGCTAACAAACGAATACCATCAACAACGACTCCATCATCGTTTTTCTCTACAACATGTAATGCTACATTTGCGTCCTTTTGCTTTGCTTGTATTTTTGCCCGGTTAACTTGAGGATGAATTAGTGTATGCGTCAAACTAATATCATTTTCCCGAGCAAACGCTGCATAATTTCTAGCGTTTTCAGCAAACATCGGATCTCCTTCAGCATAAAATTCACTTGCCTGCCCCATTGCCATGACATCCGCATTTAAATAGTCAGGTGACCTTCCCATTAACCCCTTTGTAAAACTTTGCCACTCCATAATGGCCTCTCTACGCTCCATTAATTCATCTATCGTTGTCGGCACCATAAATGTTTTACTTACTTGATCACCTGTTGTTGGTGATGTATAGAGCATTTTCTCTGGCTTTTCATATTGGAGATCATATAGCTTTGCCATAGTTTGAGTGACATTTTTAAAGAGACGATGCTCTGTTACATCTTGAACCCTTTCTCCCTGGATATACACATTATTATTTGCTTCCTTTAAACGTTGAATATACTGTTGTCCTGTTTTAGCTGGCATAGTTTTCCTCCTTTAATAATAAGCGCTTACATTTTTGCCTGCTACATATTTCTGAATAATTCTTTTAATTAGAATAATAGCATTATTTCTGCTATATTCATATTATCTATTTCATTAACAAACTATATAAAATTTATATACCAAAGCTTCATAAGACATACATGATCTTCTGTATTTAAAAGCTAGGTTCTTAATCGCAGCACAATCTTGGCGCTTTTTTACGAGTGAGGAGGGTCAAGCATGTAAACAATTTTGAGTAGCAAAACAAATAAAATGGTAAAAATAATGGGCGAATAATAACGCCTAAATATATTATACAAGGAGTGCTAAAATTGGATTTAAGACAATTAAGGTATTTTCAAACAATTGCAAGAGAAGGACAAATCACGCGTGCAGCGAAAAAATTGCATGTAGCTCAGCCACCCTTAAGTCAAAGCTTAAAAGCTTTAGAAACCGAATTAGGCGTCAAATTAATGGAGCGTAATGGCAGGAAAATGGAATTAACAGAGGCAGGTAATATTTTATACCAAAAAACAATTCACCTGTTTGAGTATGTGGAAGATACCTGCATAGAGGTAAAAGATACAGCAGCAGGTATAAAAGGAATACTATCCATTGGTTGTGTAAAAACATGCTTTCCGCAAATACCAAAAAAGCTTAAATATTTTCATAGGAAATATCCGAATGTTCATTTTCAGCTCAAAGAAGGTGATTCTTACTTGCTTGCAGAAGAACTGATCCAGCGATCCATTGATCTAGCAATTGTTCGCTTACCTCTTGATATGAGCCTTTTTGCTAAACAGTCTCTTCCTAGTGAAAACTACATAGCTGTCATACCGGAAAGTTGGTCTACTACTTCAACCGCCAAAACCATTACAATGAAAAAATTAAGTGAGTTGCCATTACTACTATTACACCGTATCCACGGACAAGGACAATATGAGTTAATTCTTGAACAATTTGAAAACCACCGTTTATCACCAAAAATTATTTGTGAGTGTCCAGATGTGGACATGATCTTGCAATTAGTAAGTGAACAGGTAGGAGCAACTATCATTCCAGAATTGACGCTACAAAATCATCCATTACGTGGTTTGAAACAACTACCTATTAAAGATCATTCCTTCCCTTCTTACTCAGCGATCATTTGGCTAAAAAATCGCTACTTACCAAAAAGCGCCAAACGTTTTATTGAACTATTTACAGGTGATAAATGAAATGAGGAAGAACTATGAACGGGCTTTATACATTAATTTCCCTGGAAGTTTTAACATCATAAAAAATACAAAAACGGAAAAAACAAAACAAATAATGGCAACCAAATGTAATGTTTCATGGCTCACTTGATCATTTAGCGTTACACCTAGCAAACTAGAGGATAAGATTGCTCCCATATATCTGCTCGTTTGAAATAAACCAGAAGCTTGGCCTGTATTCTCAGGCCTTACATTTTCATATAGCGCTGTCTGCATCGATATATTGTTAAAGCCATTACTAGCGCCTAAAACACTCATAATCATAAGTAGCCAACCAATGGGGGAGCTTTCATGATACGTTAACAATAAACCGGTTCCAATGACGAGTAAACCAATTCCAATTAAAGCAGGTAATTTCGAACCTACCTTATCAATTAAGCTTCCTGCTAATGGTGCAATGATAACGCCAAACCCTGCAAGTGCAAGCATCAAAACGCCCGTTTTTGCTTCGTTATACGCTAGAGCTTGCTGCATAAAAATAGGAAAACCAAAAAAATAACAATAATATATCAGGTTGATGCCCGTAAATTGCACATACACTAACGTTTCTTTTGTATTTTTTCTTAAACTATTTACATCCATAAATGGGGCATTGTGCTTAGCCTCAAAACGGTAAAACAGCACAGCAGTTGCAATACAAATAAATAGTGTCCACCAACGGATATCCCCTTCCTCCAACGAAAGCAAAAACAAAATAAAGCATGTTATTGATAAAATAAACAAACAAATCCCTAACAGGTCTATCTGTTTTATCACTAATTTTTTATTCGTCGCAGGTAAAATAAACATAGCTAATATAAATGACACGATAATAAATGGAAAGTTGATAAAGAAAATAGCTTGCCAATCCCAAGAATGAATGAAAAAACCGCCAATAGAAGGACCAAAAGCTGCCGATGTAGAAGTGAAGATTGATAAAATCGCCAGCGCCCGCCCTTGTCCTTCTGTAATATGCGTTCGTATCATGCTCATCCCACTCGGGAATAAAGTTGAGCTACCAATCGCCTGCAATGCACGACAAGCTAATAAAATTGGAAAATTAGGAGAAAACGGGGCCAGTAAGGATGCAAAAGCTACAAGCGTCAACCCTGTTAAAAATAATCGTTTAGCTCCAAACATATCACTTAATTTTCCCATTACTGGCTGTCCAGCTGCGCTTGCTAAATAAAAAATAGAAATTAACCATGATGCATGGATAAATGTTAAAGCAAAATCCGCCTGCATACGTGTAACCGCAACAGATATCATCGATGAATTTAACGGGTTCAGTAATGTTCCTAATCCAATTGTAATCATAAACAGCCAACGCTTTTTGTTTAATTTCTTCATCAAACCACCAATTCATATGTATAAAGCCTTCTAACTATGAGAATTCAGAAGTAGTCTTTGGCTCTATTTTTAATACTGGAAAAAGGTGCCGTATGCGTCCCACTTCAAGAACTAAAAAATAACAGCACCTACATCCCCTTTTTCGTAAGAGGCATTTTTAGATCATACCCTTAGGTACTAATAATCAGTGTAGGGATAAAAGAACTCACTGATTGAAGATTCATGCGTGAATTTTACCTTAAACGTAACTTATTCCATTTCTCTAAGTTGCGTTTGCAAATCATGTAAGGATTTTTCCAACTTTTCCATCATCACTTCCATGCCTTGTTTAAGCGGCAAATCTTCAGGCATATAGATAGGTTGTCCAAAAATAATTTTAGGCTTTACTCGTTTGAAAAGATCAGTAAAATTATTGGGACCTTGATAAGCCACTGGTAAAATCGGCGCTTTCGCATACCCAGCCATTGTAACCGCTCCTCTTTTTAATGGTACTTCTTCACTTGTTCTTGTACCACTTGGAAATACACCGACGATTTCACCGTTTTTCAATAGTTTTCTTGGGGTTTTTATTGCACTTGGTCCTGGGTTTTCCCGATCAACAGGAAACGCATGCAACTGTTCCATTAGCCATTTCAAAAATGTCGACTGAAACAACTCTTTCTTAGCCATATAATGAATTTGTTTAGGTAACATACTAACGCCCAGCCATAAAATATCCACCCACCCTGAATGGGTACAAGCGATAACAAAACCACCTGATATTTCCGTATTTTCCTTTTGATAAACCTTTATTCTGCCAAACAAACTGAGAATTATTTTTAATGCATAAGTGCAAAAATTGTACATGAAAGTTGCCTCCTTCTTACTATTGATAGTATGCGTTTATTTTAACACATAGTTTTAATATCTGGTACTAATTTTTTCTTTCTTCACTCTACTAGCATACACATACTTACATCATCCATTCGCATAAGTCCCTTTCTTCTCTCCTAGTTTATCGTGCAAAACTATATAGAGAGATTTCACTTATAGACAAGTCTTTCTGGTGATGGTACGCCGTCAAGCCTAAATATTTCATACTTTTCTATAGCTTAAAAAAGGAGGCGTAATTTTCGTGCTTCCCTTATTACATATTACATGCCCATCTTTTGTAGAAGATATATACGTAAATAATTGTATACAAAACATTTTTATAACAGTTATCAACTTATCGACTAAACAGAACATACATTTTGGTGTACAATGGTAAAAGTGCATTTTAGTAACTGAATTTTCGTCAAGAAACATTTCAGTACTTTCCACAACAACTTAGAAGGAGGCCTATATTTATGAATGGTACAACACATGCAGCAATTGGAACGGTAACTGGCTTTATAATTGCAAATAACTTACAAAGCCCTCCTGCAGAAACAGCTTTACTTGTTAGTCTTGGGACAATTTCAGCATTAATTCCAGACTTAGATATTGATGGGAAATTACGAGGTAAGATTACCCTATCGCATAAACTGTTTCGAACAATTGCTCAGGTTATCGGTGTTTTACTCATTATTTACAGCTTTTATGAAGGAGTAGGAATGAAGCAATGGATTGGGGCTGGGAGTGGGTTTGCTTTGCTTTCCATCTCTATTCGCCTTAAACAAAAACATATGCTTACCATAACCGCAATAGGTGTTATTATTGGTGGACTTGCATTGCAAGAACAGTGGCTGCTATTTTTAGGAATTTATGTTATTATTGCTTCTTTCGTAGCACATAGAAGTTATACACATTCCCTTGTCGGTCTTTTGTTTTTTGGATTTATTGCCTATTATTTAGATCAATCACTTCAGATCAAAGGGGTATATTATTCATGTTTCATTGGCTATATAACACATATCATTGCTGATAGTAAATTTTTACCCTTTAATAAAAGTGGTGTGAAACTGTTCTTACCATTTTGGAATAAGGAGTTTTAACTCCTTCGCTTATTCGTAAGACTAAAATAATTAAAGTTCTAAAATCCAACTTATTGTATATTGAACCTTTTTTTGATAGGACGAAATGAAATTTGATTAAAAAGTAGGGGATACTTTTACCTTAAAAGTATCCCCATGGAACCATTTGTTTATAATAAGTTTTTAAAGTTGGCTACGACGTTTTCTACAGTAAACCCGAATTTCTCGATCACTTGGTCTCCTGGTCCAGAAACGCCAAATGAATCAATGCTCATTACTGCACCATTACATCCCGTATATTCCTTCCAACCAACCTTAGAACCCATTTCAATGGATAAGCGTGTTTGTAAATGCGAAGGTAATACACTTTCTTTGTACTCTGCTGACTGTTTATCAAATAGATCCCAAGATGGCATACTGACAACATTCACATGGATATCTTCTTCAGCAAGCTTTGCCTGAGCCTTCAAAGCGAGGTGAACCTCTGATCCTGCAGCAATTAAAATGCCTTCTGCTGTTTTTTCAGCTTCCGATATAACGTAAGCTCCTTTTGGAACACCTGTTACTGCCTTTTCCCTTGTCTGTCTTAAAGTCGGGACGCCTTGACGACCCAGTACGAGAATGGTTGGACGATCCTTTTGTGTTACGGCAATTTTCCAAGCTTCTTTCGTTTCATTTGCATCGGTAGGCCTTAATACTGTAATGTGAGGCATCGCTCGAAAAGAGGCTAAATGCTCAACAGGTTGGTGAGTTGGTCCATCTTGTCCAACCGCCACACTATCATGGGTAAACACAAAGGTTACCGGTTGCTCCATCAAAGCGGACAGTCGAATAGCTGGTCGCAAGTAATCCGAAAATACAAAGAATGTACTGACAAATGGTCTTAAATAATGACGTGCCATTCCATTTGCGATAGCACCCATAGCAAATTCTCGAACACCAAATGAAATATTTCTACCAGCATAATTTTGTGATGTTAAATCAGGAAATGATTGTAACCTTGTTTTCGTTGAAGCATTTAAATCTGCAGATCCACCAACTAGTTCTGGAAAATGCTCTGCTAAAGCTTGCTGCACTTGACTTGCGGAAGCACGTGTTGCATTTGCCTCACCTTCTTTGTAAACAGGCAAATTATCTTCCCAGTTTTTTGGTAAATCACCAGCGATTAATCGCTTTAATTCAGCAGCAAGCTCTGGATACGCTTCTTCATACTGCTTAAATAATTTATTCCATTGCTCTTCTTTTTTGCTTCCATTCTCTAAAATACTACGAAAATCTTCGTATACTTCTTCAGGTACATGGAAATCTTCTTCATAGTTCCATTTATAAAACGCTTTTGCACGTTTAATTTCTTCAACACCAATTGGATCACTGTGTGCATCACTTTTACCTTCAATAGTAGGAGCACCATAACCAATTTTTGTTTTAATTTCGATAATCGTTGGGCGGTCTTCATCCGCTTTCGCTTCTTTAATTGCTTGTTCAATTGCTTCTATATCATTACCATCTTCAATATAAAGATATTGCCAATGGCAAGATTCAAACCGCTGTTTGATATCTTCTGAAAACGATAACGCTAGTTCACCATCTAAACTAATGTCATTAGAGTCATATAAAACAATTAAACGACCTAATTTTAAATGTCCTGCTAAAGATGCTGCTTCATAAGAAATACCTTCCATTAAATCGCCATCACCACAAATAGTATAAGTGTAATGGTCAACAATTGGATAGCCTTCTCGATTAAAAGTTTCAGCTAAATGCCTCTCAGCTAAAGCTAAACCAACAGTAGCTGGTATTCCTTGCCCAAGTGGACCTGTAGTAATTTCCACTCCTGGCGTTACCCCAAATTCTGGATGTCCTGCTGTTTTACTACCTAATTGTCTGAAGTTTTTCAACTCATCTAAAGATAGATCGTAACCAGCTAGATGTAATAAGCAGTAATGTAGCATAGAACCGTGACCAGCCGATAAAACAAAGCGATCTCGATTGAACCATTCAGGATTTTTAGGATTCATATTCATGATTCGTTTCCATAGGCTGTATGCCATTGGGGCTGCTCCCATTGGCATACCTGGATGACCATGTTGCGCACGTTCTACCGCATCAATCGTTAGGGTACGAATAGTATTAATAGATAAGTTTTCAATGTTGTTTCCTGATTCCGTCATAGATGACTCCTCCAGTTCATTTTTTCTTGTATTATTTTCCTATCTAAACGTTTTTTGTTGCTTCTTTTTTCTTACCAAAAGGAATAAGCATTAACCCTAGAATGACAATTAAGCTAATAACGATTGCAATTGGGCCTGCATAATTTGCTAATGTTCCAAAGAATATACCGGATACACCAAAGTCAGCATCAGAGAAGGTTGTATTGGCAAAACCTAGCTCTCCTAGGACTGGAAGTAAAAATATTGGTAAAAACGAAATAATAATTCCGTTTACAAACGAACCGGCAACAGAACCTTTTATACCACCTGTTGCATTACCTAAAACACCAGCTGCTGCACCTGTGAAAAAGTGTGGCACAACACCAGGAAGAATAATGGTTGTACCTAAAACAAACATAATTCCCATACTGAATATCCCGCCAATAAAACTACTGAAAAAACCAATTAACACAGCGTTCGGTGCATACGTATAAATAATCGGAACATCAAGAGCTGGTTTTGCATTTGGAACAATTTTCGTAGAAATCCCTTTAAATGCTGGAATAATCTCTGCTAACACGAGACGAACACCTGATAGTATAATAAACACTCCAGCCGCAAAACTACCACCTTTCATCAAAGAAAACACGAGGTAGTTTGTACCATCACTTAATTCAGCTTCAATGAATGCGGAACCTGCAAAAAAAGCAACAATGATATACATAACAATCATGGTTAAAGCAATACTTACCGTACTATCGCGTAAAAATCCAAGTCCTTTTGGAAAATCAATATTTTCTGTGGAATGTTCTTTGCTTTTTTTGAATAATTTTCCAGTTAATCCGCTAATAGCATACCCTACCGCACTAAAATGTCCTAAAGCGACATTATCATTACCAGTAAGCTGTCGCATAAATGGTTGTAAAATGGCTGGAGATAGCGTCATAATAATACCTAACGCAACCGCACCTGCAGCAATTAATGGTATCGTATCAAATCCTGCTACAGCCATTATTACGGCAAGCATACAAGCCATATAGAGTGTGTGATGTCCAGTTAAGAAGATATATTTATATCTTGTAAATCTGGCAATGAGAACGTTAACAATCATCCCGAAAAACATAATGAGTGCTGTATTTGTCCCATATTCATTCAACGCCAATGCAACGATGGCCTCATTATTTGGTACTACTCCTGACACATTAAATGCTTCTTGGAACATGGCACCAAATGGAGAAAGGCCTTGTTCTAGTATTCCAGCTCCAGAAGCAATAACAATAAACCCAACGAATGTTTTAATAGCGCCTTTCATGATTTCTGACAAATTTTTTCTTTGCGCTAATAATCCAATTAGCGCAATGGCAGCAACTAAAATGGCTGGCTGACTTAAAATATCGACTAAGACACTTAAGAATTCATTCATGGTAGTCATCCTTTCCTCGTATTAAATTAGATTTTTTTCTTTTACTACTTTTGTTACCTTGTCCCTCAACTCATCCATATCTATAATATTATCTAACACGATTACTTCACCTAAATGGGCACCTCCCTCAGCAATATCTTTTGCTAAAAAGAATACATCTGCGTCTCCAGGCGTTGCTGAACTTAAATCAGAATGCGCCACTTCAATACCCGAGACACCTAACTCTTGTAAAATTTGTTGAATATTCATTTCCACCATAAAACTTGTTCCTAATCCTGACCCACATACTGCTAAAAATTTCATTTGGTCCATCTCCTTTTTATTTAATAATTTCCATGACTTCTTGCGCTGTTTGCGCTGCTTTTAAAGCTTGGAGTGTTGCGTTATCTGACAGCAACTTTGTTAAATGTGATAATGCCTTTAAGTGCGCCTCATTATCGATCGCTGCTAAACAAATAAAAATATCAATTTGGTGATCATCCTTGCCTAGCAATTTAACTGGTGTTTTTGTTCTTAAAAAAGACATCCCTAAATTGACTACGCCTTCCTCTGGTCGTGCATGAGGAATAGCAATTCCTTTACCTATATGAATATAAGTTCCTACTTCTTCGACTTTTTTATTCATCGCCTCAATATATTCTGGTCTAATTTTATGAGCTGCAAGTAATGGTTGTGCAGCCATTTCTATCGCTTCTTTCCAGCTCAAAGGCTCATCTGTAAACTGAATCATTTCTTCGGTAAGTAATTCTGAAAGCATTGGTTTATACCCTCCTATATCGGTATGACTTAGATGTATGAGATCAACAAGGTCTGAAAATAACCGTTTCTCATCTTTAATTTCTGTATGTTTTGCTATAACTTCCATTATTTGATCCATCGAAAAATCGTAATTATTGAAAATAGGGAATTGATTCATTACGGATTCAATTAAATAATTTTTTTCTATTTTTGAAAGCAATGGTTTCACTGTAAATATCGGCTTGGGCGAATCCACATCTACTGTAGTAAAGATCAGATCATAACTAGACGTTGGAAGTAAGCTTACTTGTTCAGCTGTGTGCACCCGGGAAAAATGAATGTTTGGAAACATCTCCTTTAACTGTGCACGCAACATAATGGAAGAACTAACGCCGTTAGAACAAACAATTAATCCATGAATTTCTGTTTTATTCCTATTTCTATTTTTTTCAAGATAACCGCCAAAATGAAGCGTAAAATAACCTATTTCCTCATCACTAATTGGCTTTTTTGTCCACTCAGATAAAGGAGCGAGCGAGCGTTTGACAAATTGAAACAATTCCACATACTTTTGTTTAATTTGTGATGTTAAAGGGTTCACAAGCGGTATTTCAAATATAATTCGATAAAAAGCTGGAACGAGGTGGTTATACAAGCTTTTTTGTAAAAACGTTTTATTATCAATCGGAAGCAAGGTGTTTTTTTCAAATGCTTCAATGATTTGCATGGTCAGTCTGCTTAAATATGGATTTTCTTCTAATTTCACTTCCTGTAAGGCAATTAATAATTGCAAGGTCAAATAATATTGTTCTTCTAATTGATTATTTTCAAATAATCGTCGTGCCAACTCTTCTACCAGTCCAAACAAGCGTTGTGAACGCAATAACTGTTTCTCTTCTTGAGAAAACAATGGCTCGATGTTTGCAGTTCGGACTCTTATAAACGTCAAATGAAAAATAACTTCGGCTTTTCTATCCTTCACTAAATGAATTTGCTTTGCTTTTAACACATCATTCACTGTTAACTGCGTATTCACATAGTAGTCTTCCTGTTTCCACGATTTTAATACGAGTACTAACATCTCTTTTCCTAGTGACTTTGTGAGCAAGTAATTGATACAAAAGCTTGCTAACCTTCTTTTTTCCATTTCTGTACCAGTTAAGTGGTAGCCATCTTTCCTTGAATATTGAAGGATAACCCCTTTTTTTTGACACAACTTTTTTGCTTTTTTCACATCACTTAGCGCTGTATTCTTACTTACGTAAAGCAATTGCTGATAATGATAATTGGAAACAGGTTCTTTGCGAATAAACGTGTATAAATAGAGTAAATAAATACGTTCCTCTTCTGATAAAACAATGTGATGCATAGAAATATCCAAAGGAGCACCAGCTTGAAGTAAATCCTTCACTTTAGCATCAACGACAAATTGTTGATCATGCAGTTTAATTGGCTCTAACTTCATACTTTTTAAAGTGTTATTCACTTTTTCCAAATCATAGTTAAATTGCCGTTCTGAAACATCTAATTTTCGTATGAGTTGAGAAACAGTAATCTCATCATGCGTAATAATTTCTTCAAACAGTTTAAAAGACCTTTGATCAAACAACTTTGCCCCTCCTTTAACTTTATTGTAATGCGCTTACAATATTGATTCAACAGTGTTTCAGCCCAAACTATGTCGCCTGTTGCTATGTTCTATTGTGCTCTTTTTATGAAATCTTATGAAAACTGTTGTCGCAGCAAGCTACACAGATTAATTATGTTCATTTTTGTATAAAGGCATCTTCACATAGAAGAGCGAAATCTATTCTTCTTTTTCATCAAATCTTAAAAACGAAAACTGTAAACCTTCATCTTATACTTTCCTCAAATGCAAATAGCCGAACAATTTTATTTTAATTGTTCGGCTATGACTATATGGAGTTACAGAGGTCCCCTTTTCTTAAAAATAAGTGATAGATCTATTTATTTTTGCTTACATTTATTTAAATGCTATACGTACGTTTTTTAATTGTAATCATTTCTTGAGCGAGCTTATTTATCCTTTCTTGTACATCTTGGTCAATAATCTCATTATCATCATTAAAACAATCATTGTTAACAAAAACACTATAACGAGGTATGATTCCTTTCAAATAAGCAAGTATTGGCTTTAATTGATATTCGGATACGAGAAAGTGCTTATCCGATCCAGCAGTAGTTACAATTCCTGTAACTTTTGATTTGAAGGCGTCGATTGGAAAATGGTCAAGCAAATTTTTCAGCGCACCTGAAATAGATGCTTGATAGATAGGTGAACCAAAAACAATCATATCTGCTGCTAAAATCGTATTTACTACATACCATGTGTCTTTATTATAATAGGCTAAAGGTGACCCCTTAACAAACTCTACATCATATTCTTTCAAGTCGATTAATTCGATTTCTATTTGTTTATCGACACGTTTGGCTACACGTAAAACGTCATGTACTACTTGCGACGTTTTTTCACCGACTAACGAGCCGGCTATTCCAACAAGTTTCACACCTGTCCCCTCCTGCTTTATCTATGGATAGTTAATATAAGTTCAAGTTGAAAATAATATTATGAATAAACGGTTACAAGCTCAATCGAAATACGACTGGGACTATGCAACTAATGCTTACGTGCACACCTCTCTAAAAATTCTAAACAATTATTTCAGTGATATAGGTGTAATAAGTATGCACAAAGAATAGCTTACCGTAGATATAATAGCAAATTTTTTGCTTCATTCTGCTTCATCAAAAGGGCCTCTCCTTCGAGGTTATTTTCCGATAAAGCGAAATAGATCACCAAGGATAATTTGATCCGAAGCATATAATTCATTTCTCGCCGTTTCTAAATAATCAGTACATGTATTTGATTTGACAACCTGTTGCTTGTGCTTATCATAACAACGACCATTTACATAAGCATATTTACCTGTGACGATGCTTCCATCGCGAAACACAACAGGGGCTTCATTACCTCTCGTAAATAGATTGCGACTAAAATTTATTTGCTCCTTATCTCGTACACCCATTAATTCAGAAACAGTTGCATGAATATCAATCGTTCCTCCCACTGTTTCTATCTTTTTTCCTTCTTGTCCTGGTACATGGATAATTACTGGCACCTTTTGTAGCTCAAGGTGGCTCATTTCCGTATCCTCTTGCCCAAGTAATTCATAAACGCCAGCTTCGTATTTTTGGGAAATACCATAATGATCTCCATAGATAACAAACACTGTATCTTCATACATGTCTTTTTCCTTTACTAATTCAAAAAAACGTTTTAATGCTTCATCCTCATACCGAACAGTTGTTACATATCGATTAACAACACCTACAGATGTATTCGCAGGTGAAATAGATTGATCCTCTTCTTCTAATAAAAATGGAAAATGATTCGTTAACGTAAGGAAACTTGCCATATAAGGTTCAGATAAATGAAGTAATTTTTCCATTGATTGTTCAAAAAAGGGAATATCTTTTAACCCATAATTAACCGAATTTTCTTCTGTCACATGATAATCTTTTTTCGAGAAAAATCTATCAAACCCTAACGATTGATACATATCGTCTCTATTCCAAAAAGAAGCATCATTTCCATGAAAAGCAGCAGCCGTATAGCCATTTGCTTCTCGCAAGATATGCGGTAAAGATTGAAATTCATTGTTCGGTCTGCGAACAAATACAGATCCACTTGGTAAAGGATATAAGCCAGTATTAATCATAAATTCAGCGTCAGATGTTTTTCCTTGCGCTGCTTGGTCGTATATATTGTTAAAATAAAAACTGTCTTGAATCAGCTCATTTAAAAATGGGGTTATTTCTTTGCCATTCACTTTTTGGTTAACCACAAAATTCTGTGTAGACTCTAAACTAATAAAAACAACATTCTTTCCTTTCGCTATTCCAAATTCCTGAAACGAATCCTTTTCTTCCTTACCTTGGATATACGATTGTACTTCTTTTACATCTGCCTCATCTGCAAAAGCTTTCATTACGGGAGATTTAACACCATTTGCTATATTTATCAGCTGATAATTATATAAACCTAATGACTTCACTAGTTCTTCACGATCGTAATCTGTTTGTAAAAGAAACGGATTTTGAATGAGCGCAATGGCCAAAGTAAAGACAAGCAACCCCACACCAGTAAAAGCATATCTTTTCTTATTAGGTACTACTGGATGGTTTTTCTTTCTGTTCATTTTAAAAATAACATACCCAATAACTGCAACATCCACAAATAACAACGTATCAAGCGGGGAAAAGAGTTCAACCGTGCTAGGTCCTAAACCTCCTACATTGTTCAATTGTAGTAAAACAGAAACGGTAACAAAATCAATATAAAACCGATAATATAGCACATTTGCATACAATAAGCCTAACAATAATAGATAAATGATAAATAGCATAAGTGGAGACAAACGTTTTCTCCACAAGAAACTAATCCCAAACATGATCATAATAATGCCAATTGGGTTGATAAAAACGACCATGATATCAAACCAAGAATAAAGCGGTAGTTGAAAAGTAGTAAAAGAAATAATGACTGATTTTAACCATAATAAGATAATCAGCGTCATCAATACATTTCTTTCAATCAACAGAGTTAATTTTCGCATGAATGAATCTCCTTCTCCCTAGCAAACTGTTGATATACCTCAACAATAATCTCTATGCCTTTCATGATATGCGAAGCTTGTTGTTGTCCCATAATAGCCACTTGAAACCAGTTATGGTTTAGTAAATAACTGCTTTCATAACTAACTTGAACCCCTTTTTGTTTTAACACATCGCCGAACTGACGTGAACGAATTTCAGGAGGTAGACAAACTGTCACAATGCCCGGAGAATAATTTTCTCCAGTAAGCACTTGCATGCCAACGCTTTGAAAGGCATTGCTTATATCTCGAAATAGCTTTGTTTTATCTGGACAAAACTGCTGTAACGCAGCTTGCATAGCAAACAAACTATTGGATGAATGCGTAAACGGAATACTATCGCTTGTTTGATACCTACCAAGGTCTAAATAACTAGGTATTGAATTTTGTGGAAAAAGCTTCTCGTGATGAAACACAATAGCTAATCCCGGGTATGAACCGATACCTTTTCCACTTACCGTGCTTGCTAAATAAACAGACTCTAAATGAAGCGGTAGAACACCAACCGTACTGCAAGCATCTATACATAAACGGACACCATATTTGTTACATAGCTGCTTTAAATCTTCCAATGGATAAACATAGCCTGTTGATGTCTCGCAATGGACAGTCCATAGCCATTCTATTTCTGAATGCTCCACCAATGTTCGTTTTATTTCTTCTAAAGTAATCGGTGCACTCCACGACTTAGAAATGCTTTGGAAAGAAAGGCCAAATCTAACAGCTTGATCCATTAAACGTTCTCCAAACTCGCCATTTGACAGAATTAACCCTGCACCTGGAAGTGTTGTTAATTGAGCAGCGATCATATCATTTGCAAGTGTACCTGTCCCTACTGCAATTTCTACATAATTAGCATTGGTTACATCACATAATTGTTGCTGTACCTCTTCCATCACTTTATGTACATCCTTCGCACGATGAGATATTGCTTTATCACTCCATGCTTTTTTTACAGCATCAGAAACCTCTACAGGACCTGGTAAAAAATTATAATTCTCTTGCCGTGCTTCTTTTCGCAACATTCGTTCAAATAATTTAGAGGCACGCTCAAAGTTTTTCTTCGTTAAATACATGGGTTGATACGGGGCTTCTTCTGTTCCAACTAATGGTCCAAACGCTTTAAACCCTAAATGCTTATAGAGCTTGGTTTGCCTTAATGTTCCAGAAATAACCGCCATATTAAACCCTTTTTCCAAACAATAGTCTACTAACGTTTCACAGAGACCATAAAAGATACGCCCTCCTCGATACTGCTTTTTTATAGCTAATAGACGTATTTCACAAGGGGTTGCAGATACAGGTAAATAATCATCCACATTATCTAATTTCTGGTCAAGCGAAAAAGGTCTTTGATTATGAACCGAAATCATGCCAATTACTTCCTTGCCTCGTTTAGCAATAACATATGTATTCTTATCGTCAAAACGGTCTACTAATCTATGGTCGCTGTTCTTTTCATGCTGTGGAATCTCTTCAACAAACGTTTCATAGTTTAAACGATAGATTTGCTCTAACTCTTCTTCTAAGTCTGCTATCTTATAAATTACAAAGTATGATTCTTTCACCATTAGTCCCCATTTCTATGCATAATTACAACAACAGACAGCATTATAAAATAAACTACTGTCAACTCGATATTTCTAAAGAAAATGAACAAGTTTAACGGGATACTACTAAACCCAATCATCGCTATTAACGTAAGATTTTTATGAAGCTGATACCCTACCAAGATGATAAAACCACAAACAACTAAAGGGATAGGTGCTAACATAAGTGCTGTAGCTAAGTATACAACTACTCCCTTTCCTCCACGAAAACCTAGTTGTACTGGCCATAAATGACCTAGGAGAAGGGCAATAGCCATACACCCTAATATAATCGTATCCATTTCCCAAAAGCTGATAGCTATCCATAACGGAATAATTACCTTCCATGCATCTATGATTACTGTAACAATAAACGCAGAACGACTAAAGACCCTCCCCGCATTTCTAGCTCCAGCATTCGTACTACCTAATTCTCTAATATCTTGTTGATAAAATAGTTTACCAACATAATAGGCGCCATTTAAACAGCCAAATACATAGGCAACCAAAATCCAAATCACTTTTTCCAGTGGCTTCACCCCACATCGAACATATTCCGATTCTCTTTATATTCTAACATTATAATCCAAAAAATTTTAGCTTTCCAAAAATTATTCTCAAATAAAACCAGTATGAATTTACCATAAAGTGTTAGAAAAAATTGGCTTAGCCAAGTCATAATGGGGGAATGCTTCGTATTTTTTATGTGATAAACCAAAAAAACGTATGCTTTCCTTTAATGTAAAAAGAAAAGCACCCGTTAAGATGCGTTTCAATAACTATTCTTCTTGAAATGCTCCAATAAACGATATAACGGTGCCTACTGCTTGTATCCAACTTCCTACAACCCCAATTATACGCTGATCAGACTGATTGTTTTGAAGCGTTTGAATGCCGCTTATTGCTTGTAAAGAGTTACCAATACCTTGCAATAATGCTCCGATAGTATTTTCCCACACACCCTTTGTGTGATCAGCCCATTCATCACTAGCAACTAGAAAACTCCCCAATGCCTGCATCCACAGTCCTGTTATAATCCATTTTTCTTTTGTTATAGGATCAGAAGAACGATAAATCAACATTCCTACTATTACAGTTGAATTGCCCGTAGCTTGAACTTGGTACCCTAATTTTTCAAAAGAAGCCGTGGTTTCCCCATCAGCAGTGACGCCGCTTCCTAGAGCTTGTAATACATTACCTATTAATCGAAGTTGAAAACGTTGATCTTTACTTAAAGATAACTGGGGAGTGCTACCGATTGCCGCTTGTATCGTTCCAATTGCCGAAAGAAGAGATCCCGTTATTTCCTTTAGATTAGATGTCATTTGATACCCATTCCATCATTTTCTGAACTGAACTTTTACGTATTCAATAACTAGTGTATGACAGATATCGTATAAATGATTCTGCTAAAAGTGATTTTCCGGCTTTAAAGAGACGAAGATAGGGAAAGTTGTCATTTTTGATGCAGAAGCCTCTCTGCAATTACTCTCCTATCGTGTCTTGCAAAACGACTGTGCTTATTCCCTCCTTCTACCCACCTAAAATCTCTCTTGTTTTATCCAATATTTCTTCGTCCTTCAGTCGAAATTTGAATTCCACTCTACGGGAAGCTTCTGCACTATAATTCCCGTTCTCATCTGCTCTTACGTCGGAGAATGATTTACTATTCACCGTTAATTTATTTGCTAAATGCTGCTGGATATTCTTGTATGGAAAATCATCACTTAATAGGTAGGCAGCAACACTATATGCTCTATTCTGTGCTAACTGTAAATTATATAAATACGACCCATCACGGTCCGTATGACCTTCAATAATGATCTCTGCAACATACTCTTCGTACCCTTCTTGCAACAAAATATCCAAATATTTGGGTACAAATTCGTCTAAAAAAGTATAAGAGTTAGCCTTTAACTCGTGCTTATCATAGGCAAACAAAATCTCTGTGTTAAAAATGATGGCGCCCGTCTTTTCGTCTACTTCAACACCTAATTCAGAACCACCGAACTCTTCTTTTAAGTCTTCCACTAACTTTGCTCGTACACCCATAATTTGGTCTAACGTCTTTTTCATTTCTTCTATTTGTAAGGATTTAATAATCATCATAGCAACAAAAATTAGAATAAAGCAAAGTAAAATCGTTGTAAGTAAGTCTGTAAATGATGGCCAAAAATGTCCTTCGTCCCTATTCTGCCTAAATAAACGCTCATATTTAGTATTCATTTTGGTTCAGCCTTATCGCATTGTTTGAAGTGTAATTACGTTGAGAAAAAGCAGCCAATTGTTGGTTTAACATGTGAATTTCCCGCTGCAGATCCTGTACGCTTTGTTGGATTGCCCTTACTTGATTTTGCTGTGTCGTGTCATTCATTCTTCTTAGTTCATTCCATTCATTTCGCAGCCCTTCATTTACTTCACGCATGGACGCTTGGAGAGCTTGA
Source organism: Virgibacillus dokdonensis (assembly GCF_900166595.1). Taxonomy (NCBI): domain Bacteria; kingdom Bacillati; phylum Bacillota; class Bacilli; order Caryophanales; family Bacillaceae; genus Virgibacillus; species Virgibacillus dokdonensis. The sequence goes on from NZ_LT745763.1 coordinate 2,607,168, forward strand.
CCAATTTGATCTAATCGTTTTCCTACAGACCCTTCCAGATTATGAACATAATTGGCTAACGTATCCTTTAATATATGCACACTATTATCCAACTGGTTCTCGCGTTGCTGATGTGTTTGCGTCATTTGGGAAATGGTTCCATTTATTTCTTGTAACAATTGACTATTTTTCATATCCATTTGTTCAAAAGAACTTATCGTTTGCTGCAAATGTTTTTCAAATGCCATCGTATTTGTAGCCTGTGATTTTATATGATTGCTAAATGTACGGTTAAATTCTTTTAATTCTTGGAAACGATCCGATAATAAATGTTTATATTCTGCTTGCGTTTGGTTAATGACTTCAAGTGCATTTGGAAGCTGTGTTAAACCATCTCCCATTTTATCAAATTCTCTCGACAATCCATATAGTTGTTCAATTACACCTGATAGCTTTGTCGATAGATCCGCACCAAATATGGACCTAAATTCTTTGTTCTGTGCCTCCATTTGCACAACGAGTTGTTTGCTCTTTTCCTGTATCGAGGCGAAATTCTGTTGTAACGATGCCTGTTCATCTAATAAAGTAGATGTGAATTGTTTTATTTCCTCTGTAGAATCTAAAAAATTTTGCAACATGTCCATTTGCGAAATCGTTGCTTCTTTTATCTTCTCATACGTTTGTTCGAACGCTTTTACCTGTCGTTCGTTATGGCTATCCATACGTTTGAAATACGTAAATAATGTAGCAAAATTTTCGTTTAGATTGTCCGTTCCCGCAGCAAAACTATCGGTTACTTTTTGCATATGTGTAAATAATTGCTGAAATGATTCGAGATTATCTGAAAGCCCATGATTAAATGCAGCTAAGTCTTTAGCGGATTGTTCCAAACTTGAGGTGTAATTTTGAAATCCAGCAAAGGCGGCTTCTATTGTTTGAAAGGACTGTTGATTCGACTTTTGTAAATGCTGTATGGACGTATTAATCGCCTCTGAAAGGTTTACTAATTGTTGCAGTCCATTTTCCTCTGTGCCTTCTAATCTCGTCTCCGTCATAAGCATAATATCTGTTAACATAAATTCTGTATTAAATACCTTTATTAATACCGTCATCACTAATGAAAATCCCATCCCAACAATGCTCGTATAAAAAGCAACATCAATACCGGCTAATACACTTGCTACCCCTGTAACCACATCATTTCCTTGTAAATCAATACTACTTAAAGAAGAGGTTAAGCCAATAAATGTGCCAAGTACTCCTAATAATATAAACACAGACACAGTCATTTGCACCATTTTAATGAGACTAACGACAGAAATTTGCCATATACGCCAATTCGAAAATTGCTCTTGAACAAATGTCTCCACTTTAACCATTTCTTGTTTTTGCTTTTGTTCATATTGTTCTTTCAATGTATTTAACGGCTCTACATTCAAATTCCCCGTTGCTTTCAGGTGATTTCTGATCGTTTTTAATTTATTGTAAATGGTAATATGAATCAGCAAAGCCAATAGAAACATGACAAACAGGACAACAAAAATAAACTCAATAACGGAGCTGCTTAAAATAGCTTCCACTCTTTGTTTTGATGTAAATAATTCAAGAATAAATTCAACCATGCATTCTCCTCCTACTACGTCCCAAATGTATTACTATATAGATATTCAAGGCATGTTCTAATCATGAATATAGATAGGAGAGAATCCGTTATTTTATTGTCTGATTAAAAAATGAATAGGTTTGCGAAATAGTAGTTAAGGTAGCGGAGATCCTGTATTTACGAGTGTTTCGAACATTTTGCCAGCGCAAAAACAGGGAACAACAGGATCAGATCATCTCATACAAACGATATTGTATGTCATGATTTTCAAGGCTAAAAAGAACGCCTTTCGCTACGTTGAATTGGATAAATCATAGCATTAACTAATCCCCCAATAATAATGATCATAGCAGACATATAGAACCAAATCATTAATACAACAATACCTCCTAATTGTCCATAAAAAGCTGTATAATCGTTACGACTAACAAAAGTAGCAAATTGAAGGGAGATAATTTGCCAACCAATTGTAGCGACAAGCGCACCTGGAAGAACTTGCTTTACTTTAACACGTAGATTTGGAGTAAAATAATAAAGCAGAAGAAAAAAAGTAATGATTAAAAAACTACCAACTCCCCACTGGATAAAATCCCACAAACGATGAAAACTATCATTGGTAAATATATCGATCAAATATGCCCTTAATGTTCTTTCCAAAACAGGAACAACAACGGAAAACAAGAAAACAATCATAAATCCTATAGTTAACATTAGCCCTTCGATTACTTGTCTTACGATACTTTCCTTCTCATGCACGTTATAAGCCGTGTTAAGTATACGTTTCATGGATTGAAATCCCATTGAAGCAAGCCATACAGAAATAACCAAGCTTAAAGAAAGCAAGGGTTGATTTTGATTTGCGAGCACAGCAGTTAACGTATTTCTAATTAGACGATACGTTGTATCCGGTGCATACGGTTCAATTAGCGTTAAAATATAATCTTCATTAAAGGGCAAATAAGGAATTAACGAATAAATCACGAACAGAAACGGAAAAACAGATAGTAGGAAATAATAAGCCATTTGTGCAGAAAGATCGTACACTTTATATATAAAAAATTTTCTCCCTAGTTCGTAAAAGAATAGTAAGATAGACATCATAAGACCCCTTCCATCGTCTGTCTATCTTATTTCTGTCCGTTTATGTTTTTTTTATCCGACTTATACCATTGTTAGAAAAACTTCTAGAAATCCCTCTAATGCTCATTGGATTGTTTGTTGATTAAACGGACCATGTTCATGGAATAAATGAGTATTACTATTCCAAAAAAGAATAAGGGATCGAAGTTCAAATGTAGAAGTCCATATAACAATAGTAATAAGATTAAAATGAGATGCAAAATATGAATAATGAAAAGTTGTTTTTCCAAGTAATCACTCCTCGTATAGTATATTTAGGAGCTAAATATTCGCCGATTATTTCTAACATTTTATTTGAAATGGTATACGTGCTTGCCCCCTCGCCTTCCTCAGGACTTCTTGAGACTCCTCACTCGAAAAAAACGCTATAATCATGATTTCCCTGCAGGAGTCACCACATTAAGTGCCAAATAACAGAGTACCTGCTCCTACTATTACTGGATATTCAATTTCTTGGACGCTTCTGAGATGTTCCTAGATAAAAATCTTAGGATCATTCTCTCACGCCTCATTATCCTTCTCATACCCTTACCTGATAAACAAGTATTCATAGCGAGTGCTACAACCTACAAGTTAACTCTTTTATGCTGGAAGAAATCCGGCAACGATTCTTTTATTCGTGCAACTAGCCACGCTTTCCTCGTTCTATTCCAGTTTTCTTCTTTACATAGTTGTTGAATACGCCAATATAACGGCGGATGTGGCATAAACTGGAACTCCATGAAGCGTAACAACCAGCTACCTCTTTCTATGCTGTTATGGTTATTCTCTTCAAGATTGCTATATTGTAATGCCTTGTTTGTTGCTTGATCTTGGGCAACAGCTAATTCTTTCAATCCATCAGCCATATGTCTATTCCCTGCCTCTAGTAGTTCAGCTCCCAAATAATCAGCCCTTACTTCTGTCCATTGGAGAGTGTAAAATATTTTGTGTAAATAGAAATACCAATTAAACAAGTTCATAGAAAAAGGAAGACCCTTTTTGTAGAATAAAGTTAGCACACAAAATTCACAGAAAAGAGGTCTTCCCTATGAACCATCTTACTACAGATTTAATTGAAGCACTAGCAAAAAAACAAGATATTGAAGAAGTTTTTCGCCGTCATCTAGAAGAAGCTATTAACCAATTACTAAAGCATGAATTAACTGTATTTCTGGATTACGAACCGTATGAACGCAAGGGAGTTCATTCAGGTAACTCTCGTAATGGGTTTTATGACCGTACTTTTAAGACGGAGTACGGTGAGCTACAACTTCGTATACCAAGGGATAGGAACGGAGAATTTCAACAACAAACAGTGGCTCCATATAAGCGTTCTAATGACACGCTGGAACAGTTTGTTATTCACCTTTATGAAAAGGGAATCACAACAGATGAAATCGCACATCTAATCGAACGAATGTACGGACATCATTACACCAAACAGACCGTATCTAACTTAACAAAATTGGTAGCAGAAGATGTACAAGCATTTCATGAACGTAAATTAGAAAACCGTTACGCATGCATTTACTTAGATGCTACTCAAATCCCTATCCGTCGTAACACGGTAGAGAAAGAGTCTGTATATATTGCAATTGGGATCACGGAAGACGGCATAAAAGAAGTATTAGACTTTACTATTGCACCAACAGAATCCGCACACGTATGGGAAGAATTGATGCAGGAACTATATCAGCGTGGTGTTGCAGACGTTCTGCTCTTCATCTCAGACGGTCTAACTGGCATGACAGATGCTATTCACCGTGTCTATCCTAAAGCAAAGCATCAGGTGTGCTGTGTCCATGTTGCCCGCAATATTGCTAAGAAGGTTCGTGTCAAAGACCGTGCAGAGATACTTAGTGACTTTAAAACGGTTTATCATGCCATAGACAAAAAAGAAGCCCTACAAGCGTTAGAACAGTTTCAAAGCAAATGGGAAAAGACATATCCACGTGTCATTGACGCAGTTGTAAAAAATGAACAATTATTAACATTTTATGAGTTCCCTGCCTCTATTCGACGGAGTATCTATTCGACAAATTTAATTGAAGCCTTCAATAAAGAAATAAAGAGATACGTCAAACGAAAAGAGCAGTTTCCAAACAAGGAGGCTTTAGAACGTTTTCTTGTCACGCGATTTCTAGAGTATAATCATAAATTCAGCATGCGCTGCCATCGAGGCTTTGATCAGGCAAAATCTGAATTAGTTGCCTTGTTCGAATCTCTGGAAAATGGGACTTAGAACCCGCCATCCTTGACCTTGTTTACGGTCGTGGTGTATATCTACTGGCGGGTGCAGAAAATATAGCCACATAAGGCTCCACCCGCTTTTTTATGGTACCACGACCGTACTCTTCTATACTCTCGCTGGCAGGGTCCCCTATGCCCAACACAGCGAATCACAAAGAAGAGGCACAAGGTCAAGGACAAGCAGCTAACGCTGTGGCTATAGAGATTTCCTGATTATTTATTCAGAGTTAACATCTACAAAAGGGGATTTACACAAAATTATTGACACACCCGTCCATTGAGCAACCCCTGATAAACAGATTATAAAAATAGCCCAAAGTAAATTTATTAATACAATAAGTAGTAATGGCTGTTCTATTAATTGCTTTAGTCCATTAAAAGATAAAAAGATGCCAAATCCAAGAACAATCATTAACATCACCCGTCCAATTTGATTCACCATAACATCCCGCTTTTTTATGTGTATTGCCTCATGTGCTAAAATAGCCTTCACTGCAGACCAGGATAATTTCGTTGTTGCGCTAGTCAACATTATCGTCCCTTTTCCAATGTGCGTACCCGTTGCAAAACCGTTATATACATCAGAGTCAATCACATATAATCTAGTGCCTGTTATTCCAGCCTTCGAAAAAATTTCCTGGGAAATATGATATAACTCTCCCGCTGTAACTTCTTCTGCGTCTGAAGCATTAATGAGTAGTCGGTCTGCAATATACATATTAAACAGCCACCATAGAAATACAAAAACAGTAATAACATACCACGGACAATGAAGAAAAATCAAAATAGTTAATAACGCTGTATATGCAGCAACACCTTTAACGCTAATTGCAAAATAGCCTTTCCATAACAAGCGCTTTATATTGCTCCTATGCCAGATTGGAAGAATATTTTTTTCCGTTTCTACTTGGTCTACTTGGATAAAACGATTCCAGTACATGTACCACGCCTCTACATTTACAGGTGTTAAATACATTGTTTCTCCAGAAAAAGTTAAACGCAATACGGTTGAAAATGAAATTGTATAATCTTTTCGTTCAGCTAAAAAGGCAAAACTAGGATGAAGTCTTAAAATATCTGGATTAGATTGTTTTTGAATAGCTTCTAAATGTTCCATTGGCAATTCTCTTGCTTCAAGTAAGGAGATAATGACCAGCACTTGTTCCTCAGGTAACATATACACCTTGGCAAAGAAATAATCTACCAAGCGGTTCAAGAATGGTGGAAGCATCAAAATTAAATAGTAGCCAAGTAGATACTTAAGTGTATTGATCATTTCTGGAATAAAAAGAAGACAAATAACGGAAACTCCTGCTATTGCACCAGCTAAACAAATATCCATCAAAATTCGCCTAACATCTCTTTTCAGTTCAACGATCTGAAAGTTTGTAACCGAAAGCTTTTGTTGTAATTGCTGTTTTTTCAACTTTTTGTCATGGTCAAAGACAACACTAAAACTAAAATAGGTGACAAACATCACACTAAGTGGCAAGACTGCTTCGAAAAATTCATTCGTCATGAGTAAATATACGATCATACTACAACTGCCGATAAGAAGTAGCCCTACACTTACTTTCTTTGGAAGAATGAAAGAAATACAGGTAAGTAAAATAGTAATAACACTTATGATAAAGAGTTGCATATTCTTTTCCTCCAATTAAGGGACAAATTTCATTTTATTTACGAATTGTTTGATTTGGTTCAAACTTAAATCTGCATCCATTATCATGATAGAATAACGCAGACCTTGTTCGTCCCATAACAACATTTGATACGTATCATCCTCCGTATACACCCCATCCACGCCTCGGAATGTAATCCGCTTTTCATTTGACGCTGTAAACGTTTCAATGTCATTATTATCTTCATTTGGTATTGGAAAAACAGACAAATTGAATATCGGTATGTTGTTTTTCGTATAATCCATGCTTACTTCCATACGCGAAAATTCACCTGCCAGTTCAATTAGTTCAACATTACTTAACACTATATCTTCTGCTTCAGGCACATATAAGAATGTACTTCCCATTTGTTCACGTGCTTCTTCTAAAGTAACTTTGCGATTTGAATTTAACTCATTCATATTTTTAACTTCTACATCTTTTGGTAATTTCAAGGAGTATTTCTCATCAGCTATATCTGCTTCAAAATTAATTTGGTTATATTCTGTTTCTACTGTTTGGTTTCCTATCGTTGCATTCATTTTTAAAACAATCCAGTTTTCCTTATCTATCCATAACTCTTGTCGACCATATAATTGATCTTTAGCTTTAGGTTCAGCGATGACGAGTTGCGTTTGGCGACCAGCTATCTTCTGTTCTTTTCCCGTTCTTATTTCATGTGTTTTTGAAATTTGTTCTAAAATAAAGTTCACTTGATCCATAGGGGATGGTTGATTTAATGCAAGCATTTCTTGGTCATCCATGATGAGAGCTTGTTTTTGCTTTGGTTCGTAACTAATTAAAGATGCGCCATCATTAACGGCAATAGATATGGGCTCTTCTTTATTGCCTTCTATTTCCACACGAATTTTGCCTGTACCGTCTCGCCATTCTTTCATTACAAACCGTTCTACTTCTGTTTCATTTTCTTTCGTTACCGTTGTCGACTCTCCATAATAAGCTACATTTGTTTCTTTTTCAGTAGTTAATACTTTATTAACCATTTCCTTTGGAGAAAATTGATTTGAATCTGGTGTACACGCTGACAATATGATTCCTCCCATGAGGCAGATTAAAATACTTACCTTATATTTTTCCATACGATCACCTTTCCAAAGTTTGAGGCAACATACAAACAACACATGTACCTACGTTTTTTTGGGAGAAGATATGTATCCACCCTCCATGCTCTTCAATTACTTGTTTTGCAATACTTAACCCTAAACCATTTCTTTGAAATTCTTGCTTACTCCTCGCTGGATTATGTTGATAAAATGGCTCAAACACATGAGGTAAAACCGCCTCATCTATCCCTTTTCCTTCGTTTTGTATTAAGATGAAAACCCCCTCTTCCCCTTGCCCTTTCCAATCCACATTTTGACGCACAAAGGAATATGTCCAATCTGGCAAGTCCCATGATACAACTCCTAACCAAATATTTCCATAAGTAGCAGTATGGGAAATTGCATTGCTCACAAGATTATCCATCACACGTATCATTTGGTTTGGGTCTACCTTGTATTTCCCTTTGACTTGCAAAGAAACATGCAAGTCAATCCCTTTTTGTTTACAAAGAGTTTCAAAGTCTGAGGTTAACATGTCAAAAAATTCTTCCCCATCTACTAAAGCCAACTCCAGCTGCTTTTCTGATGAGCGCAACATCGTGTAGGTTAATAAATCATCAAGCATTGCTTTTAGAAAATCTGTTTTTTCCATAATGATATGCAAATATTCCTTCTGTTCTTTTACATGGATATCTTTTTCAAATACTAATGACTCTGCGTATGCTTTAATGGAAGTCAACGGTGTTTTTAAGTCATGAGATACGCTAGCAACTAAGTATTCCTTGGCTTGCTGTTCTTGCTTAGCTATTTTTCTCGCCTTATTTATTTGTCTACTCATAACATAAAAATGTGCTGTTAATTCCCCCATTTCATCTTTTTTCGTCTTTCTTTCATGTATTGATTCCCCAGCAGCAAATCGTTTTATATCATTAATAAGCTTCTTCAATGGACGTACTATTTTTTTATTCACAAACAGGACAACTAACGTATAAATAACAATAAAAATAATACATAAACCTACACCTACTAAAAGTGCTCGATTCGTAACTCCCTTCACCCATTGTTCTCTAGGGATTTGTATTTCAAAAAATCCAATTAGTTTATCTTTCATAAATACAGGTTGACGATAAGTATAAGAACGGTAGCCTTGTTCTAATTCGTATAGACCTTCATACAACTGCTTTTTTCCATATTTTTGAAAAGTTGAAGTAACAGATGAATGAGATGCATACATAACTATGCCATCTTTATTTAGTACAGTAACAGCTTGATTCTTATCTATATTTTGCTTCATTTTGCCCCAATCGCTATTAAACTCGTATAATTCTGGGTCAACAAGTAATGCCTTTAATGTCGTTATTTCCTCTACCGTTTCAATATGTTCTTGTATTTTCAGTTCATCATGGTACCCTTGTATGAATAAAAATAATAAATAACCTGCCATTACAGGAAGGACCATAACAACAAAATAAGATACCAGAAGCCATGTTTTTATTTTCATTGCATGTCACCAATAAATCGATAGCCTTTTCCCCATACCGTTTGTATATACCGGGGCGTCTTCACAGAGTCTTGCAACTTTTCTCTTAATGATTTAATATGTACCGTAACCGTATGTACACCATCTAATCCAACTTGCTGCCAAACATGTTGATATAGCTCTTCCTTGGAGAACGTTTGCTCAGGATGTTTAGCCAAAACAGTAAGTAACTCCCATTCTTTATCGGTTAGCATAATTCTATTGCCTTGAAGAGAAACGAAGCACTCTCCCCAATCTACCATTAGCCCATGTTCATAAGAGGTTTGCTTTGTCTCTTTAGGAACTCCTTGGAACCTACGCCAACGACGTAAATGCGATTCTACTCGGGCTTTTAGTTCCAGCATACTAAATGGTTTTGCTATATAATCATCTGCCCCTAAACCTAAACCTTTTACTTTATCCCCATCTGCTTTTCGAGCGCTTATGATAATCATTGGTACGTCACTTTTTAAGCGGATATTTTTACATAAAGAAAACCCATCCATTTCAGGAAGCATGACATCTATAATTACAAGGTCATAATTAGCAATTTTAAAATCTTCCCATCCTTCTAACCCTGTTGTAGCCCATGTTACCTGATAATGGTTACGCATGAGCATATCTCGAATGATACGTGCAATTTCCAAATCGTCTTCCACAAGTAAAATATTTTCTTCCATCGGTCTTTCCTCCTACTAAAGCTAATGTAGCATATAAAAAAGGATATCATCGAAACTTTATTATTGGTTTATTTTTAAAGCATATCGCTTTCACGAACCAATACAAACCTGAATGATTCAACCCTTTAAAAAAAGTGCTGAAAAATGAAAAGGATTGATCTCCAAAAAATAAGTCAATATAATGGAATCTATAGGATAGATTTCGCAATAGATGCCTTCCTCGTTTAAAAAAATCCTGTTTTTGGGTATACGAATTCTTTTTAAAATGATAATGATGGAAAAATATTTTTATATTTTAATGCAACCTAGATTTTAAAAAGTAGCCATTATAAGAACCCATTCTATTGGTTAATTTGACGTGATTTAACTGTAGCAGAAATGGATTCTTTTTTCATTTTTTTGGTGCAGGAGCAAATTGGCTTCCTCCTTCGTACATAAGCGTTCAGTAGTATTCAAGTTATAGGTGTGAATAATTCAGGATAAAGGATTATTCTCTCTCATAAAGGCTTTATGTCTCTATAAAATACGCCTATTTCGTTATCCACTAAAACCTCATTTACAAGAACAAAGGCGCAAGCGCCCGGTTAGCAACGTAGCGAGTGGAACGAAGCAACTAAAGTTTTAGGAATCATGGTGAGGCGGTGTTGCACGAACCAATGATGACTTATCGTAGGGCGATTCGTGAAGTCGCCTAGTTGCTGGGCGCTGGAGCCGGACGTGGATAAATAACTTAGTAAGTTTATCCACAGCTGCTAAATTTTATAATTTTTTCACTAGCGTTGCATAAACTTTTTATAAAGTAGTCAAGAAAAAACAACTCGTGTCAATACTAAGAATAATAGGAATTATCAATACAAAAACGCATAAAAAAACCTTATAATAAGGGAATGGTAGTCCTGTCCAAATCCCAAATTATAAGGAGTCTTTCATGGACAATCATACCATAAAAATGGTATTCAAGGAATACATTCATCCATTAGATACAAAAGTTATTCAAAAAATGATTGATATAGAAGGGGTAGACAAGTATGTGAAAAAGCTAGATACCATTGCCTATATCCTCTTATTTATTTACGCACAACTTAAAAAATCAGAAAATCTTGCAGTAATCAGTCAGTCTGTTTCACGCAAAAAAACGGTGCAGCGATTAGTAGGTATAGACAGTATCAGTAAGTCACAACTCTCGCGTAAGAATAGACAAATCCCACATGAAATACCAGAAGCTATTCTTCGTCATCTCATTCAAAAGGTACAGTATACACTAGGACCTGTGAAAGCAGGAAAGGCATTGCTTCAGCTGCATTTGATTGATTCATCGACTATTTCCATGTGTCTTAGTGGCTATGAATGGGCTGATTTTCGAGAAACAAAAGCCGGGATTAAAATGCACACTTCAATTAGGTTGTGCAATGATACGCTCTCGCTAGATAAGATGATTCTAACGCCAGCCCGACCAGCGGATGAGACACAGCTGGATGAATTAATTGTTTATCAGTTAGATGTGCTTCATGTATTCGATCGCGGGTACTTCAACTTTGCGAAGTTCGATGCCTATTCGGAAAAAGGAATAAAATTTGCAACGCGTATCAAAGCCAATACAGTGGTACACGTCGTGGAAGAGTTACTCGTGGATCCATCTTCTCCCATCACACGCCATGCCATGGTGACAATCGGAAACATGAAACATCCATTACAATTGATAGAGACAACAGATAGTAATGGCAAGCCTATTCGGATTGTGTGTAACGACGCCAAGCGCAGTGCGCAAGAAATCAGCGATATCTACCGAAACCGCTGGAAAATAGAGTTGTTTTTCAAATGGATCAAGCAACACTTGGTCATTACAACATTATATGGTAAGAGTGAAAATGCCGTTTATAATCAAGTCTATCTTGCAATGATTACCTTTTGCCTGATCATCCTAATGAAAAATAAAATAGGTTTCAAAGGAACCTTGCTGGAAATGTTGCGTTGGATAAAGGATGGTTACGATCAATCCATGGCAACCTTTATTTTGAAAGTGCGTAAAGAACCAGAGCGAGAGTCCAGTGGACGACGAAGGTGGGACAATGAGCGAATTTTTGCAGAGACCCTAGCACAATATGAGACAGGAGACGTGTTACACTTAGATGATTTAACATACGATCTATTCGTTTAAAAGTATATACTATTCAAAAAATGGATGAAGGGCTACCTCTCATGCCTGTTGTCTTTTTTCATTGTGTACAAATAACATATATCAGAAAACTCTGTTACATATGTCTCAAATGGAAAATTAACGCTTGACTTGAAGCATTACTTTTTATGCAACGCTAGTGTAATTTCCTAGACTATAAAAAAACTGCAGTTTATCTATATACTGCAGTAACAGAAAATCACATCTTTATTCTGTTTTCTCTATTTCTCCTTGTGATTTTGCTTTACCCATTTTCTTATAAAAATCCAACCAAGCCAACCTAATACACTAATTAGAATAAGAACCGGCATGTTACCTGCTATAAATACAAACACGTTTGAAATCACTTTCAAAAGAAAGTTTATACTCTTTATGAATTGCTGTTTCGTTGCCTCCCATGTATTTAAGTCTCCATCTTCTAACGATACATTATTTTCTTGTATTTCGATATGAACAGTTGCCAAATCGGCTTTATTTTGTAGATAATTCATTCGACCAGTAATTTGCTCTATTTCTTCCTGTACTTCTGCAAGGTCTTCTGAAATAGCCAATAAATCCTCTGTTTTTTCAGCTTGTTCCATAAAAGCTAATAACCTTTTCTCTACTACTTTTTTAGATTGAAGTCGAGACTCTAAATCCACATATTCTTCGGTGACATCCTGACCTGAAATATTATTACTTAATAATTTTCCTTCCCCCGATTCTACTTCATCCATAAAAGTTTTAAAATTCGTTTGTGGTACTCTTGCAGTGATGAAACCGGTGCTATTTTTTTCTTCTGTATCATTACTTCTAGATGATTCTACAATATAACCATTATAATCTATAATCAAACTTTCCAAAGTCGCTATTTTTTTCTGTAAATCTTTTACTTCTATACGTGTATCCGCAGTATAGATTACTTTTCGTTGATCCACATCGTAAGTATCTGCTTTTGGCACTTCCGTTTCTTCGGCTTTCTGTTCCGTTTGTTCTTTTCCTGAATCAGCCATTTCTCTACTATCTTCTGTTTGAATTGTTGTTTTGTCATCTTGATAACTAGATACTGAGTTTGATTGATCACTACTATCTGAACGTTCATCGCAACTCGTAAGCAGAATCAAAAAAAAGCACAGTAACAAAAATAATCGTGACCTCATTTTTTCCTTCCCCCAAACACGTTTAGATTTCAGACAAACACCTCTTCTTAAATCAAATATAATGAAATGAAGCCTTATTCAGTTGAAAAACTGGATAAGGCTTATGCTTTTAATTATCGTTTGATGGTACAGTACATACCATTCATTACCTCATATCGTTATGCTTTCACCAAACCATGCGGATCAATAACAAATTTCTTTGACGCACCACCATCAAATGCTTCATATCCAGCTGGCGCTTCATTCAACGAAATTAATGTAGCATTTACTGCTTTTGCAATTTGCGCCTTTCCACTTAAAATGGCCATCATTAAATCACGATGATATTTCATCACTGGAGTTTGGCCAGTAACAAATGTATGTGCTTTCGCAAATCCTAATCCGAAGCGAATTTTCAACGTTCCTTCTTTTGCATCTTTATCAACGCCCCCTGGGTCACCTGTAACATATAACCCTGGAATACCTAATTTTCCTCCAGCCCGAGTTATACCCATAATCGTGTTTAAAACAGTTGCCGGTGCTTCACTTGCTCCTTCTCCGTGACCACTAGCCTCAAATCCAACTGCGTCAATCGCACAATCTACTTCTGGTACACCTAGGATCTGCTCCATTTGTTCCCCTAAATTCGTATGTTCACGTAAATTAATTGTTTCACATCCGAAGCTGCGTGCTTGTGCCAGCCTTTCTTCAATTAAATCACCGACAATGACGACAGATGCTCCGAGTAATTGAGCTGAATGTGCAGCAGCAAGACCTACAGGACCTGCTCCGGCAACGTAAACTGTTGATCCCGGTTTAACTCCGGCGCTTACCGCTCCATGATAACCTGTCGGAAAAATATCCGATAACATAGTTAAATCAAGTATTTTATCCATAGCCTGATCTTTATCAGGAAATTTAAGCAGTTGAAAATCAGCATATGGAACCATTACATATTCCGATTGACCGCCTACCCATCCGCCCATATCAACATAACCATAGGCTGATCCTGGTCTATCTGGATTAACATTTTGGCAAATATGAGTGTCTTGTTGTTTACAATTCCTACAACGTCCGCAGGCAATGTTAAATGGAACAGATACTAAATCTCCTATTTGGATAAACTCAACATCTCGTCCTACTTCAACAACTTCTCCAGTAATTTCATGACCAAGCACTAAGCCACTGGGAGCTGTAGTCCTCCCTCGAACCATGTGCTGATCACTTCCGCAAATATTCGTAGTTACTACTTTAACAATGACGCCATGATGGCATTTTCGCCCCACATTTAATGGATTTACACCTGGCCCATCCTGTAAAACTAAATCCGGATAACGAATATCCTGCACCTCTACTTTACCAGCACCTACATATACGACACCCCTGTTCTCAGCCACTGAAACACTCCTTTTCAAATTATATTGGATGTTTTGGGAGCATTGACAATCTAAAACCATTATACTACTTAAAGCTTAATTTTTCTATAATTCTATTAATTCTAATAAAAAACTTATTTCTTTTATGCTTATATATTTACTTCTATAAAACCTGAAAAAAACAGGCATATTTCTCCAAAATTTACATAAAATCAAACTGTATATTTTGACCATTGAAATATATGTAAAAAGCAGAGACACCCTTTTTATTGAGTGTCTCTGCTTTTTACATACTATTTAATTTCAAAATCTTGTCTACCAATCTCTTCTCCCATAACGCCTTGTGTAGCTACTAAGGTTACAGGAGTTTCTAAATCATCTAATTCATAAGCAATGGAGTTTTCTACCGTACCATCTTTCTTTATCGTTTCCGTTTGTGTATCTGAATGGTTTCCGTCTGGTAAGCTACCCATTTCCAGTTCGTTTACTGCATTTGGATCGTTGTCTTGCAACGCTGTAAATACTGCTATCCAAGCTGTTGACGGATCTATGTCTTTATCAGTAAGGTTCGTTGTCTCATACCAGATAGCAAATACTGGTTTTTCTCCAGTTTCATTTCCTTCTTCTCCAGCAGGTATAACCTTTGTTTCTTTTATTTTGATTTTTAAATCTTCAATTTTAGCTTCATTATCTTTGAAGTATACATCTTCGTTTTCGTTTGTTTCCGCGCTATCTTTGCTTTCTTCATTCGCTGCATCGGCGCTATCTTTACTTTCTTCATTTTCTGTGTCTTTACTTTCGCTTGATCCACCACATGCAGATAAAACTACTAACATTACAGCAAGTAAAACAAATAAGTACTTCTTCATATTTTTAGCCCCCATATATTTTTTACAACCATCCTAATTATGGACTAGTTTACAATATTTATCAACATCATTAAATTAAACTAAAAATTTCTTAAACTATTGATAGATATGTCAATAATTTTGTGTAGTCTCTCTTTTTATAGCTAAAGCACACTTTTCCTTTTAGATAGCCCATAATTTATAATGCATGAAATGTCAGGGGGAGGGGAATTGGAGTACATAGAACCTTTATACCAACATCGTGTTCTTCTAGTCTGGAATAGCTAAAAATATCAGATTGATAGGTCCTTCTCTGCACGCGATAAGATTTGCGAAACCTTTGTCATCATAGCAGAGAAGGAGTTTAATTTTAAGTGTTTTCCTTTTTCTATTTTCATACGCATAGCGAAGGTCTTTATAGGATAGATTCTATTCTGATTTCTTTACAGCAATAACAAATATGGTTTTGCTAAATAATGAGCAATCGTATTTAAGAATTCTGCTGCTGGCGCCCCATCTAATACTCTGTGATCAAAGGTTAAGCTGAGTGGTAGCGAAGTTATCTGTTTCACCTGCTCATTTTCATCTAACCTAAGCTCTTGTACAAATGTACCTACACCTAAAATCCCACTTTCTGGTGGGTTCAGGATTGGTGTGAAATATTCTATACCTTGCGCACCTAAATTAGAAATGGTGAATGTTGCTCCGCTTAATTCAGCATTTTTTCCTTCACGAGCAGTTTCTGTGACATGTTTCATTTGCTTTGCTAAGCTACCGAGTGGCAATCTTTCCGCATGTTTTACAACAGGAACAACCAATCCATCTTCTAGTGAGGTTGCAATACCTAAATGTACTTCTTCAAATTGGTGTAGCTGATCATGAATAAGATGTGTATTTACTTCAGGATGTGCTTGTAAGCTTAACGTTACAGCTCGAGCTAAAAATACCGTTAGTGTCAGCTTTAAATCTAAATTATTCTCTGCTGCTTCTGTGCGCATTTTCTTTTGAAAAGCAAGTAAGTTTGTTATATCAGCTTTCCGATGTAATGTTAATTGCGCGGTTGATTCCAAGCTATGCTGCATATTAGCAGCAATTGATTTTCTCATTGCTGACATACCTTGAACCTGCATTGCTTCTTCTTCATGAACGGCTGGTTTTGTTGTAACCTGTTCTTCCGTTGTGGTCGCTGCTACTTGCTCAATGTCTCTTCTAGTAATCCTTCCCTTAGGACCAGTACCTGTTACTTTAGAAATATCTACGGATAATGCTTTTGCTTTTTTACGAGCAGCTGGAGAAATACGCCTTTTTCGTTGCGGACCTTTCATGTCTTGATGTCCTTCAGGTTGCTGCTCTACTTGTTGAACCGCCTTCTCTTGTACCTCAGCTGTTGGTTCAGTTTTTTCTTTTTCAGAAGTCGATGTCGCTTCCCCTACTTCTTCTCCAGCTTGCCCAACAATACCAATCGGTTCACCAACTTCTGCTTCTTCAGACATCTCTTTTATTACCTTTAATAATATACCATCAGCTGGAGCTTCTACTTCACTCGTTAATTTATCTGAACTAATTGTGACAATTCCTTCACCTTCTTTTACGGTGTCTCCAGGTTGTTTAAGCCATTCTTCCACCGTTCCTTCTGTCATCGTCATACCTAGTTTTGGCATTAATATCGATGTAGCCATTTAATCCCCTCCTCATTATCTAGATAAGGTCAATTCCCCAATCATTTCTTTTACTATTCGTACAACTGTTTCTGCTCGTGGTATATATAATTGCTCTAAGTTTGTGGCAAATGGTGTAGGTGCATGTGGAGCCGTCACCATCTTAATTGGCGCATCTAAAAAATCGAAACCTTTATCTACAACCATAGCAGAAATATCCGTTGCTGCATTACAACGTGGATTTGCTTCATCAATGATCAATAGACGCCCTGTTTTCTCAACGGACTGTAAAATCGTATCCTCATCAAGTGGAGATAATGATCTAGGGTCAATAATTTCCACCTCGACATTTTGCTTAGCAAGCTGATTTGCAGCGCTTTCAGCTACTTGTACCATTTTACCTATCGCCACAATGGTTAGATCATCCCCCGCACGCTTAATTTCTGCCTTTCCTAACGGTATTGTATAATATCCTTCGGGTACTTCACCTTTCATACTATATAGTGTTTTATCTTCAAAAAAGGCGACCATATCATTATCTTCAATTGCCGTTAATAACAAGCCTTTAGCATCGTAAGGGTTAGAAGGAACAACGACTTTTAATCCAGGGATAGCTGTTAACATGCCATATAATGATTGGGAATGCTGCGCTGCAGCTCCTGCACCCGCACCATGGCTAGTACGAATAGTTAATGGAACTTCTGCTTTCCCACCAAACATATAACGAATTTTAGCACCCTGGTTCATAATTTCATCCATCGCACTGCCAATAAAATCGTTAAACATTAATTCTGATATTGGTCTTAAACCTGTAACCGCAGCGGCCACTGACGCTCCCATATAGCCAGCTTCAGCAATTGGCATATCGATGACCCGTTTACGTCCATACTTATTTCCTAATCCTTTCGTTACTCCAAAAACGCCACCCCAAGCTTCTTCATCCTGTAGATGATCGACTGTTGCTCCTCCAGCTACGTCTTCTCCAATTAAAATGACTTTATTATCTCTTTCCATTGCAATATCCATTGCTTCATTAATCGCCTTTGAAAACGTTATTTTTCTCGCCATTTATCTCACCTCATTCATATTATTTGTAAGAAACGTATACATTCTCCGTTAATGCTTCCTCACTTGGCACTTTACTGTGATGCGCAAATTCAACTGCTTCCTCCACCGCTTTTAAAGACGCCTTCTCCATCTCTTCCAGTTCCGTTTTGCTTAACAGTTTATTCTCTAACGCGTATGTTTTGAATTGTTCAATACAATCTACTTCTACTGGCCACTTTTCTTTATCAGATTCTGACTTATACGCTTGATTATCTCCTTCAAAATGACCACTCGTACGATAAGTAATGGCTTCAATTAAGGTTGGTCCTTCTCCGTTTCTAGCTCTTTCTATCGCTTCTTCGGCAACTTCATAAACCTTAGTAACATCATTTCCGTCAACGCGTACGCCAGGTATATCATATGCTATTGCTCGATCAGCAATTGTTTTTGCTGAAGTAGCGTACTCAAATGGCGTTGCTTCTCCAAAGCCATTATTTTCTGCGACAAAAACAACAGGTAGATTCAATGCTGCTGCAATATTAATTCCTTCATGAAAAGTGCCATGATTATTTGCCCCATCGCCAAAGAAACATACTGCAACGCCACCGTTTTCTAAAATATCAGCAGATAAACCTGCACCAACAGCTAATGGAAACCCTCCACCAACAATGCCGTTAGCTCCAAGCATGCCGACTTCCAAATCTGCTATATGCATGGAACCGCCTTTTCCATTACATAAACCAGTTTCTTTACCAAATATTTCAGCCATCATCCCATTTAAGTCACAGCCCTTGGCAATACAATGGCCATGCCCACGATGTGTACTGGTTATATAATCTATATTTTCTAAATGAGCACAAACCCCAACTGCAACAGCTTCTTCCCCTGCATATAAATGTACAAATCCCGGAATTTCCCCTGTAGCAAAAATTTTTTGGACTTGGTTTTCAAAATTACGAATGTCATTCATTTTTGTATACATCCAACTTGCTATTTTCTTATCCATCTTGAAATCCTCCTTCATATTTTGTGCTTTCACTTATATATAAGCAAAAAACATGCCAACTTTTTAAGTTATGTCATTAAAGCGTTTTCATTTAGGAGAACAAAAAATGAGACAACTTTCGCAAATTGTCTCATTTTGTCGCATTTTTTATTCTTAAGGTTTATTCCCAAAAAGGCCACTTGTTCATTTGTAATACTAAAATAGTAGATTTAATAGAATGCGACTACATCATATTAGGCTTTTAGGACATCGGCTTTTAAAAAAACTCTCTTTTTAGGTGTTATCCTTATCCTTTTCATGAATTTATATCATCCAACAAGCGAGAAACGAGAAAAAATATTTGGAATGAAGCACGCTACAATTGGTACTTTTTAATTTTACGATATAATGTGCTTCGTGATATATTTAAATCAGCCGCAGCACTTGGTACATGATTGTGATGTTTTTTTAATGCTTGTTTAATCTTGTCTACTTCTAACTGATTGCGAAAATTTTGTGTTTCCTTTTCGTTGCTCTCTACTCTTATCAGCTCTGTGTTATCCCAAATCGAAATAATCTGATAAAGCTCCTCTTCCTCAGGTGTTTGCTCTGGAAATAAAATGCGACAGCGATCTAAAGCATTAAATAATTCACGAATATTCCCTGTCCATCTTCCATGTTTAAAAGTAGCTGTTAATTTATTTATCCAGCTTGGATACCAATGATTTTCCTTGCAATAATAATCGATAAAATAAGGAATATCTTCTTTGCGTTGTCGTAAAGCCGGTACATAAATAGGAAAACCGTAAATACGATAAAAGAGATCAGCTCGCATTGTCTCCTCTGCAACTAGTTGACGTATATCTACATTTGTTGCTGAAATAATGCGCACATCAATAGGAATAGGCTCATAGCCTCCTATTCGAGTTACTTGCTTTTGTTGTAGTACCCGAAGCAAAGAAATCTGCATGGATGAAGGCATATCACCAATTTCATCTAGAAATAAAGTGCCTTTGTTTGCCGCTTCTAGCTTTCCCTTTCTACCATTTTTATGAGCACCGGTGAATGCACCAGGTTCGTAACCAAACAACTCACTTTCCAATAACTGTTCAGGGATCGCCCCACAATTAATAGAAACAAAAGGTTGATGCGCACGTTCACTATTACGGTGAATTGCTTCAGCAACTAATTCTTTTCCTGTACCAGTCTCTCCATATATATGAACAGCAGCATCCGTTGTAGCAACTTTATGAATATCTTGCAATACCTTTTGAAATACATCACTTTTTCCTGTCACACCTGCAAAATAAACAGGATTTTCCTTTATTTCTTCCTGCACATAAACCTCATAACCTATGGAGCGGCCATTTATTA
The DNA here is from genome assembly GCF_900166595.1 of Virgibacillus dokdonensis. Taxonomy (NCBI): domain Bacteria; kingdom Bacillati; phylum Bacillota; class Bacilli; order Caryophanales; family Bacillaceae; genus Virgibacillus; species Virgibacillus dokdonensis. Next base: position 2,627,628 of record NZ_LT745763.1, read on the forward strand.
AAAGTGGTTTTCTTTCACCATGCAAACTTATCTCTGGCATTATGTTATCTAACGGTTCACCAAGCATATATCCATATTTATTTTCCAAATGCCTCGGTAACTTACATATAACATCATCATTGGAACAAATAATTGCATTTTTAGAACAAGATAATTTCTGTAATTGTTCCATATCCTCGTACATGGTTTTTCGCCAAGCAAGCGAAATAGAATCGGCAATCATTTTTACCGAAGCCAGTACATAATTAAAGTTTATTGGTTTATAGGGACTTGAAATATTAAGAATGCCAATCAACTGATTATGATGATCAACAATTGGTGCAGCGGCACAGTTCCAAATTTGTGAGGCTACTGCAAAATGGCCATAACCCCTTACTATAAATGGCTTCTTATATAATTGAGCTAATCCAATTGCGTTGGTTCCCACTTCTGTTTCGCCCCAATTTGAGCCTTGAATAAATAAAATATCATAAGCTTTTGCTTCTACTGACTGCTCGCCTCTATTTTGTAGTATGTAACCCTCTTTATCTGTCAATGTCGTAACATATTGCCATCCCTTTAAAAAATAATGTAACTGATTGCGTTGCGCTTCTACTAACGAAATAAGCAGTGCATTTTGTTCTACACGCCGCTGGAGTTCATCTGGCTGTAAAATCGATTTAGAAATCCCATCAAACGGATTAACACCTTCTTGCTTACATCTTTCCCAAGAGTCAACTAGCTCATAGGAAATATTTTCATCCACTAGACTCCCCTCATGAATGAAACGCTTCCAAATCTCTTTGGTAACGACATCGGTAATCAACAGCCTCAGCTCCAATCTAAAAAGCTATAATCAGAAATCTAAGTAAACATGTCATCTTATCCTTTTATCATTATTGTTTTCATAACAACATAGTAACTGCACGGTTGGAAATGGCCTTGTTTTTTCATAACTTACCTAATAAGTCTGGTTTGCCGTTCAGCCTTTAAAAAATTCGTCTCAGTTGTATACGTGTATATGAGCGCTTCTCGTTTCGAAAATCCATATTTATGAGTCGGAAAGAAAAAATCCGATTGAAGATTCACTTTAACTATATTAGCGCTTTGCTTGGTAAACACGTCCATCATACTGCCTAAAACCCATATTACTCCAAAATAATAACGCTTTCTCATTGTTAGCATGGACAGCAATTTGAATATTAGAAGCTCCTTTTACTTGCATCCATGTTTCGAACTGTAAATAAACATTTTTAGCTAACCCCTTTCCTCGATATTTCTTATCAATAAGCAAAAGCGTTAGCCAAGGCATATTCGTTCGCGGACTATGCATTCCATATTCTAAAATTCCTACAGGGGTATCATTGTTTTGAATAACATATCTTTCCGTTTGCAATCGTTTTGACTCCATGTGTTGTTGAAAAATGTCAGCACAATGGAGCTCCTGTTTATCAAATGCAATTTGGTTAAATATTTTATTCGTATTAAACACATTTTTTTCAATACCGTACTATTATTGCTCCGTACATACGTAAACATTCATAATTCCCCTTTAATATCTACTCCATAAACGCTTGCAAGCGATCGATATTTAGACTTAAGTCGTATGTTCTGTTGATGTATCCATGTATTTGTGCTTTATGATGTAGACCATGACTTACTAAACCGTCAAGATATGTACATATGATCAGCTTACTCACCCCAATATAAAAGTCTCTCTCAACCATTTAAAATTTGTGTAATGGTTATCGATTTTTCATTCTTGCAGCTTGTTTGTTCACCAATTATCGATCACGTGGAGCGCATAAAACTACGCCTGTTAGAATAGCAGGAATTCGATCGTTAATTACAAATTTATCCCAAGGAATAAAATGACTTATTATTTCTGCAACACTACACTTTCCATTCTGTATTGGTTTAAACCAAATTCGATTAGAAATTTCTCTAAAGAATTCCCCCAGTATATCATGTTTTTTGGTGGTTTATTAATTCATATTTTCAAGTCAGATTCCTCACCCTTATAGTGTATATCTCCTTTAAAAAAACCAATACTATGTATGAGGTGTCCGCTATTATTCAAGTTGGTTTATCACCTAAGATTAACCCCTGATATAAAGCGCTCTGAGAGTCCAGATTCATGAATTGGATGAGATAAGTTAGATAAGCTTAGGTGAAGGATGAAAGAAAACCATTCATTAAATAGAGATTAACTTTATGGTAAGATGTGCAAATTTTAAAGGATTAATGATATATTTTGCTTAAGATTCTTTAGAATCATTCCAGGAGATGGTGACTATGATATGCACACAATGGCTTCTCAGTATCATATAAATGCAAGTTAATTGTATATCTGTCTAAATAAAGGAGAATAAGTATGGATAAAGTTATCCACAATCTTGATTTACATTCAAAAGGAATTTGGTTTCCTATTACGATTAGCATCATTTTAGTACTCACTATACTTTTTATCCCTAAAAAACATTTACTTGGAAAGAGCTATACGCCACTTTTGGAATTGTTGCATTTATAACTTGGCTTAGTGATTCATTAGTTGCCAGAACATTAGATTTAATACATCTTGCTGATCCAAAAACAGCTGGACTTGCGGAAATTTTAGTGTATACGTTTGTCCCTTCCTCCTTAGCAATATTATTTATTAACTATTATACGCATAAAAACAAATGGTTTTTAGTAGTAGTATTTACAATTATTTCTGCTTTATTGGAATGGACTATGGTACATTTGGATTACCTGAAATATACTGGGTGGAATCCTTTTGTTTCCATAGCTGCCTACATTATTGCATTTGGATTCCTTGTACCTTTACATGTTAAATTGCTCCGTAAATAAGTGTTACTATGCTCTTTTATTATGAAGTAGCCTGACAAATTTCCTTTGAATAAAGTAAGCAATAGCAACAGAAATCAATACAAAAATAATCGATATTGGAAAAGACTTACCCTGTAATGTAATAGTCTGAAATAATGCCCCATCGGTATTCCATGCTTTCGCTATGTTTGGAACATATAGTAAGGTAACAATGAAACCCGTTAACACTTGCATAACGAAATACAAAATAATAAAACTTAATGAAAATACAAAGAATCTTTTCAAATTGTTCAAACTTCCTTTCATATATATTCCATTACTCACACCAATAGCGAAAAAAATCATAAAACATAGAAAATTCCCTTTTTGTATGTAAAAGAAAAGCAAACGAAGATATTGGTTTCATTAACCTTTGCCAAAAATCAATTTAATGACATGTTGTTAAGGTTTGATGAAATAAACTTTGTAATGAGGATACATCTATCACGCTTCTAATCATTGTTTTCGTGTATAAAGCACTGTCAATCCTTCCAAAATCCCAATTATATCTATGATTTCGAGCGGCTTCACGAATAATCAAACGACTCACTCGTCCAGTCCCCTCCCTGAAGGGGTGAATCATATTGAGCTCAGACTTATAAAATGCTAACTGTTTCTTAGCTTGATCTCGTGTTTCCCAAACAGGTTCTCTATTTAATTTACGAAATAAATCATTTAAGTTAGATTCAATATATTGCGCTTGACAAAATCTAGTTTCCCCTTTCATCAGTTGAACGTTTCTAATTTTACCAGCAAACGGATAAATATCCTGAAATAAATAAAATGTAATTGCTCAAGCGCTTCAATTGTGAAAGGGATAAGCCAATCAAAACCATTCAATTTCTAACTATGAAGCACGTATGGAAAAAGCAACCGCTTCCAGTTGCTCTAGTTCATCGTATGAAGTAGCTCAAAAAAATTGCTTTTCAATAAATAATCCGCTTGATTTTCTATATTATATTTATCCATTTGCAATAATCCTTTTTATCGTCTCTTGGGTAATCCTTTCATCATTATTCACTAGACTGACAACTTTCTTTTGAAGTTCAGGTGAAAGAAACATGTTTTCGAAACGAAGATTAGCAAGGACTTGTTGAAACTCTTTAGATTCAATTGTTAATTTTGCCATTTAGTCATGACTTCCTGAAACGGTAAACTGATTATATTTATTATAACATATATTTTTACCATTATATCCATAAAATTATTTGTAAAACACTATATCGGTTAAAGCCTTCTATAATACTCCAAATTTTAAAACGCATCTATTTTTTGATTTCCTCCTTTCTTCTCACCATCTTCATTTCCAAAATTAAGTCTGTCGCATAAGTTGCTCCATTTATCTGTGCTACATATTAGTGGATAGTAAACAATTAATTATAGAAAACATCTTTTATCAAAATAATTTATAGCTCAGAATAATAAAAAATGGTTTTCTCTAAATTTTTTCATTAATATTCCGATAAAATAAACATATTATAATATTGGGTTAACTTAGCTCAATTAAGAAAAAACAATAAGGAGGTTTATTTATATGAAAAAAGGATTTACCGCAGTAGTCATAGCCTTAACGCTCTTCTTAACGGCAGGGGCAGTTTCAGCGTCTTCTGTTGACGAATCTACTACTTTGCATAAAAAGTTGCTAAAAGATCAAGCTTTACAGTCTCTTCAAGAGGAATATCCAGATGCTCAATTTATTGAAGAAGATGTAGCGAAAGACGGATCAGTAGAAGGTATAACTCTTCAAGGACCCGCTCCTCCTTTAACTTCTTTAAGTGTATATGCAGCTATTTCTACTCATTACCCACAGTATGAATACTTTGCACTAAATCAATTAACATCTATTGAAGATCATGGTGGAGAAGAAATGTACATTGTTACAAGGGAAATTGGCTATAGTAGAAATACATCAAGGATAGCCCAAATGAATGGTGGAAATATACCAATGCTTATGGACGAAGCCATTGATTTAAATGGTGATCGAATCATTGATGGGTATTTTAGGTGGTGGGACGCTAGCGGATATGAGAATGGTAGATTTACATATCAAGCTACCTCTATCAACGCACCTTGGAATACAATGAGCGCTAGGATGAATATTAGATAACAAAAAACAATAGGAGAAAATAATATGAATATTAGTCAAATGAATGCAATAACAGCCCATACTCTACCAGCAAATACAAATATAAAAAACACAGAAACGGAAGACCATTTTAGCAAAGACATGAAGCAAACTCAAGAAACATCATCAGCAAAAAAAGATACACCGAATATTTGGAGAGAACTTTCTGAAAAATACGATATTACGAATGCTTCTTTTGAAGATCTCAACGCGATAAGTACTGCTTTGTATGAAGCAGGCCAAATATCCCTTAGAGAACATGCAGGCTTCACTTTTGATTTTAATAGAGCGACAGAATCTTTAAAACAACAAGCAACTGGAATATCCCCTCATTTCACAATGTATGCCACACAAGCTAATGAATGGGGAAATAGAAATTGGATAGAAGAATTTCAAGCAAGAGCAGATAGAGCATTCCAGTATGGTAATATCATTGGACACCATACTAATAACAATTTAACAGCTATTTTACAGAAATTAAAGCTGTAAAAAAAACATACTTTCTAATCGTAGCTAAATATTAGCTACGATTTTTTCACTTAGAATAAGTTTTATTATTGCTGCATACATACCCTTTCCATATTCCTCGCTCCTTCGCCTAACATAACAAAAATACCGATAGTTGTCCAGAGCTCAAATGATTTATAATATCATGGTCAGTACTTAGACCATTTATATGAATTGAGTCGCTTGTGGCTTTACATAAGGTGAGAATGTGGATAATCGCTGCCTTGGCAAAACATAGTTATCCACATGTAGTGAGATGGTGTCAAGCTTAAGCTAAAAAAGAAATTTTGGTGCTGTTATCTCCCACCTAGACTTGTTCAGCTCGCATCTTCCAATTCTTGAAGTCTTACAACACCTTATATCCGGGATAAATACAGCACACCCTAAAAACGATAGCTTGAATTAAACTTTTTACGTATTTATTTATAAACCCTTAATCCTTAATCCCATATCTTCGGACGGGTAATTCTCATTGTTCTCATGTAGTCTAGCAATTGACCTGTATGAACTGACTCATGGTAAGCAATCCGTACTAACATTGCACCTAGCTGTTTCATATAACCTCCTTCATTAATTAGATCTATTTCTATATTTTCTAAGTCATGCGCGTCCAGTGTTTGAATATATTCCAAAAACCTCTCTCGAAAAGGATTAGCAAATTTAAGTTCATCTTCCACTGATATAAATTCTTTTGCTTCAAATGGATTATCCAAATTAACAAGCCCCTTACCACCTCTACCTATAAGAACGTGATGGAAAAGGAACTCAGCTTCTAATAAATGTCTAATCATTTCAGCACATGTTAAAGCTTCTTCATCAGGTTTCCAATGCAACATTTCCTCAGGAATGGCCTCCCACACTTTTATGCTTCTGCTTCTAATTTCTTCAAATTGTAATAGCAATAACCCAATTGCATTCATAAAAAAATATCCCCTCTCCTTGAAAATTTAGTTTTTTCCAAAAATAAAACGCTTCATTATAAGTATAAACTAAATTTTTCTGTAGTGGAGAATTAACGCATATATCATGCTGAACTAACCGAGAAAGCCTATAGTCAAACCAAGTACAATGATTGCTAAAAAATAGGATTGTTGAAATAAGCGTTACATACAAGGCAAAAGAAGGATATAGAAAGACATTATTCCTTAAAAACGAAAGTCCCATTAAACCTTTGAATGCAAAAATACACCTAAAATGAAGAAAATAAACCCACATGCTACGTTGATTTCCCTGAAAAGAGTAAGCTTTTCATATTCCTTCATCTTTTTTATAGCTCAAGAAAAAACCCCCTTGTCACAGACATCGTTGTAACAAAGGAGTTGTTTATTCATATTATCCAATAGACCCTTCCATTTCAAACGAGATTATTTTTAGATTTCAAACCATATTTTATTCTATCAATAAAGCCGCTATAACAGCATTTAGTAATTTTTACTTTTTAAAATCCATCATGCTTTTTCAAAATTTTGTGGGTGAATTGTGGGGGGTGACCGTACTAAAAATTCGTTTTAGTCACTCGTTGGTCACTGTTTGGTCACTAGCGACTACTATTCAAAGCCTGCTATTAGCAGGTCTTTTTATTTAATAGATTTACTCGACAGTTCCATTACTCTCAGCCAATAAATCGAGCAAAAGTTGCACTTTTTGAAATAACTCATCATAAGTAATAATAACGACATTTTTCATTTCTTTTCTATACAACTCAAATGATTGCAGCTGATCTTTTTCTAGTTTTTCTATCTTTCCTGCTATAACAACACAATGTGGGTTGAAAACTTTAAACTCTTCTCCACAAGATTCTTGAAGACGGAGGTAATCTTTCATTATTTGCTCTTTGTACCCTAGGACCTGTACAACAGATCCCGTTATATCAGTATTTATAGAGTATACTCCTGATCTATACTTGCTAGATATTAATTTAGTGCTAGGTGTTTTAATTTCAATAAGCGCGACATCTTTTGAAAGGTTATTTCGGTAAACAAAGTCAACAATTTTACCTTCCTTATTTCCTATTGTTTTCCCTCCTAAATACGCTTTCTGTTGAAAGTCTAAAAAAGGGCTAGCAAAAATCTGACTTAAAACCCATGCATTTTCTGTAAATGTTCTTTGCCAAAATTCTTCATCACTATTATCACTATTTTCTCCCCAGATAGCTAATAATTTTTTGAGATTTGCTATCCCTACTACGTTATTTAGATGGTCAAGTTCATCACCTTGTATCTCAAGCAACTTTTCGACAATTTCTTCTGAGTTATCTGTGGTTCCCATCCACTTAATTGTTTTCTCTAGTAATTCACTTTTGTGTTCATCTAATTCTAAAAGTGAGCTAATTATAGAGTTATTTTCTTTCAACATTTCTGCTATTTTTTCTACTTGTAAATCAGTTTTTGAAAATTTATTTCGCCCTGGCTGAATTCCGTAATTTTTATAGACTTTATAGTAAACATCTAACTCAGTAACTAATTTTAACAACTCTTCTGATTTAAGTTCTAACTTGGTCCATTCATCTGCTCTAAGTCTGTTGTTATCCAATTCTTTGTAATCTTCCCAATTCCCTCCTGGCTTCTTTTTTTGATATGTAAACCACCCTCTTACAGAAGCCTCCTCGTTGTTAGGATTATTTGTAACCATCGGTCTAAAAAGAATTCTAGTGGTAGTAGTTTCTCGCAGTATTATGTCTTCACCCATAGCAGTACCCGCAGAAGTAGAATTAAGAGTTATTTCCATGTTCCTTCCTCTCCCTTTAATAAGTATGTTGGTTAAATCATAACTCAAATTGACAATTTTTGCATATACATAAGTTACAACTAATAAAAAGTAGTTAGTTGCTTATAATAAGTACAAACGTTCTTAAAGGTGATAACATGAATAAAGAGCTCAAGCAACTCGCTGTAAACTTTATAGCCATGCCTCTTGCGATAGCTGTATTTAAACACGACCAGCATTATTTTGATGGTTTTCACGATCCGGACTTTTATCTGGACTTTACGGATGAAGCCATTAGATTAATAAACAAAGATTTAGCTGCCACTAAGAAGCAACTGTATAGCCAATACCATTTGGATATTAAACGGATTGGAAAAACCACATATAAGTGGCAGCATAAAAATAAATCTGGCGTGTGGGAATATACGCCAGAACAACTGCGAGAAATGACTACTAAAGTGTGTACCAGATATTTATATAAGGCTGTAGGTTTTGAACGAAAGAGAGCGACTTATGTTAATTTTGTGCCGCCGGATATTTAATAATTATGTATATCCGAACAGGAGCTACTCAAAGAATTGATTAAAATATTGATTAAAAACTGCAAGCAGTAATTAACAAACAGATAACAAGAATCAATAAAGATATGTACAGCCTCGATAGTTAAGCCTTTTTGTGTTTGTTTGGGAAGGATTAAAAAGAAAAAAGTAGGGCGATTTTAAACGTCCTACTCAATCCCGTTATTATTCATATATAAATTCAACACGCCCAATAAAATCTGCCACAGTGTAAGGATCGAACGGCTCTACATATATTGTATATGCATTATCTAAAATTTCTTGAGCAAGTTGACGATTTTCTTCTTCTGATTGTTCAGCTTGAGTATGCGATGGATTAGGATAAATCGTGATATATCCGTCGCCATTAGCTGTATAGCTAATGTAATTAGAATCCATTATAGTGCTAGATAAATGAGTTACGTCATCTGGATAAACAATATCATCAGCAATCTGAAGGACTGGATCACCAGCTGAACTATGGTTTATATTAACAACAGGATCTTCCCACACAAGCCATTGATCTAAACTTGGCTCACCATTTATTGTCAAAATAATTCTTGCATAATCAATTTCAAATTGATTATAGTGAGTTTGCAAATCCTGACTAGACATAGAATAAAGTGATTGTCCATTTTTAATTGAATGCATAATTTTTTTATCACCTTCATAACGTAGCTCGAATTGTTCTGTTTCACTTCCGCTATGAAGCGTTAAAATATTTCCTTCTATTGTTTTATCAAGAATGGAAGAAGCCATACCTACATCCCAAAGATTAAAACTTCTATAGGAATCGTCTCCAATCACCCTTATATCCAACCCTATAGGAGAGTTGTACGGCTCTCCTTCAAATAATGCATATGTTCCTTTAAAATCTTCATATGTATAAGTTAATTCTTCACTCGTTCCCTCTTCCTCCGGATCAGCTACATTTGTCTCTTTTTCTTCTTTCTCAGTTTTCGAAATTCCTGTTGATACTGGTTTTTCTATGTTTTCTTCTCTACCAAGAACAGCGATTCCAACAGATACCACAACAACCACCATTAACCAAACCCACCATTTTTGATAAATTCGTTTTGGTGGTTTTGAACGAGTTTGATTCCCATGTTCATCATAATACTTTTTCTTGGCCAATTGATTTCCTCCTATATTTGATTTTATATTCATTAAAATTATAACCAGTCAAGTGTGTAAAGCCCCCTTCCCCTTTTTCCCTAATTATAACAATTATAGGCTTTTAGTCTAACAAAAAACACCACCTCCCCGTAACTCATTTCGATTATAGTTACAGGAGGTGGTTTTGTCGTGGAAAGAATAATACCAGGATATTTAGTTGGGTTTGGATCTGTTAAAGATATGGAAAGATTGGAGCAATACTACGACGATGGTTTTACTGATGGTGGGATGACTGAAATTAGAGATAGTAGTATGCTCAGTATTACTGAATGTGATGAGTTATGTGAGGAACTATCTGGAGAGGTAGTTGTATGGAAAAAGAAAGAGCCCTCGGAGTGAGGGCTTTTTTAAATGTCGATATCGATACCCAAAAACTTAGCAATAGTTACAATACCTGCAGTACTCCCAATGATTTCCTTAAGTTTTGAAAGGCATCTTCTCACATTTGAGGTCTCATTTTTTTCAATATGCTCTTTTAAGGACTTATAAAACATTTTTGCTTCGAATTGTTTATCATTATTTGGAATTTCAGCAATTTCACTTTCTACTTCTTCAAGAGCAGTTGTAATTTGGTTGTTTGTTTCGGTATTGATTTGATTTACATTATCTCCATTTAAGTTAATGTTTGAGCCAAAACTGTTATTCTCTATATTTCCAAATGATCTACTTTTATCATCACCCATATAAAAAACTCCTCCATGTATATTTATACTTACTAAGCCATAATCACGTTCTATCTGTTTAAAAGTTATTGGGTTTGTTACGTCAGTTGGAAAATGGCACGTTCTCTGTTGTTTTTGCTTTTTTTTTTAATTTCATCCAAAGAAGTTTGCCTGAATTGTGGAGTAAAAGAAAAAACAGGGATTAACTCATCTACATAAAATTCTTCTCCACATATAAAACAAAAAGTTTCTTCATCAACTTCTTCTTCAAGTGAAAGTATTTCTATTTTATGATTATTAGGGCATATTACCATTTTACCCGGATTTAATTCAAAGTTTCTTTTGCTCATCAAATATCTATATATTGGTTCATAAAAAGAATTAGGGAGATTTAAAGCGTAAAGAACATTTTCAACTGTAAAGTCTTCTATCTCTGGAACATTTATAGCCCACCTTGTAAGCAATTCATTTAATTCCAGAAAAGGAATGCTTTTGTTCACTGTTTCTCCCCCCCCCTCGCTTCTTATTATTCTTTTGTTGCTGCGCTTTGCGTTAGAGCCTTCTCAGTAATGTTTACCCTTATCAAAGCATCTAAAACATGGTCTATTACAACTTCTGGTACATCGGTTGTAAATTTAAATACACCCTTTTGAATATTAACCTCGAATGTAGCTTCAACTACTATCGAAGTAGTTGGGTCTTCAAAACGAAAAAAACAAGTTTCATCCATCGTCTGATCTGTAGGCAATCCCGTTTTTTCTATTGCGTCTTTAATAGTACTCATCGTACTATCTTCAGTTAAATTTATACCTTTTTTTCCATTAAACCTAATACTACCTACAGTAGATGGTACTGCAATATGTGTTGAAGCTACTCCAGCAGAAAGAAGATCACAAAGACGCTTTGCATTTTCTTTGGTCAACTTTGGAACCGTGTAAAATTTCGTTTCTTGTGTAATACCCATAATTTTGTACATATGTTCAATATATTTCTTTAAGTCAGTATTTGAACATCTGAATTGTATCTTTTCTTCACTTCCAAAATGAACCACAATAGATGCAAACGAAGGGTAGTATGTTAATATTTTATCATAATCAATATATTTTGTTGTGTATTTTTTATGCACAAGTTTTAAATATACGCTTGACCCTTCGTGTTTTAGTGCGCATATTTTAAATTCATCTGACAGCTCAGGGCGCCACTCTGAATTTAACTCTGTCGAAATTGATTTATTAAAAACTGGTAGGTTCCCTTCCCGTTGTAGAATATTTATGAACTTTTCAGGCGTCTTGCACTTTTCTGGGAAATTGGATTCTATTTCTAATAAAGTTATATTCCTACCTTTAAATTTAAATTGTTCATTCAAATAAATAACTTGTTCTTTCTTATTAATTTTTATAAGATCTTCTATTATCTCCTTACTTTCCCTGCTCCTAAATTTAATTTTATTTAATTTTGCTAATTGATTAATATACTTTTTTGGTATATTACCATGCTCAACCATACACCCCTACCCTTTCTCTCAGAAGTAAATCAGTTTCATTTTACTTGTAATATTCGACAAATAAATCAAAAGTCCTGCTACTTATAGAAATATTTTCCTATTATAACATTGCTACTCCATTTCAACAGAAAAGCAAACTTAGGTATTTACAAATAAAAAGATAATGATATACTGGCCGAAATACACAAAACAAAGGCGGAGTACTATGCTTGGTTACAATGAGGAGATATCAGAAGTGCTATTTTGTAACGACTGCGAGTCACCAAAAGAAAAAATTTCGGAAAGTGATAAGTTTGCTTACAACTTTTGGGATATACAAACAGCAGAGAACGATAATAACTACCGATATGCACATTATTACAAAAGTGCATACGACCAAGAAACGGATGATTTGTGTTTAATTTATATAACCACAGAACAAATTAGATAAAATTTTAATTCAACCCCATCCAACTAAGGACGGGGCTTTTTAACATCAATACACGTCTAATTTACGCACCCAAGACATAATACCACCAAGTAACACACGATCTGATTTAACCTGTTTAACCGTGTATGAGTTACCTTTAACAAAGTCAGCAATGGACTCACCAGTCGCAAAGGTGCTTGCTGATTTTTTGACCGTTACTTTTTGTCCAGGACTAAACGATTTTGATTTTTGTTTGCTGGACTTACCAGATCCACCTACATCTGATTTGTATACCCACGAATAAATTTCTTTGAGTAGCACTTTATTTCTCTTTACTTGCTGTACAGTGTAGGTTTTACCTTTTATGCTAGACGGTATATTTTCACCAGTAACATATTTTTTCGCTCCCTTGCTTAGGTATACCTTGCTGCCAACTTTTATGGATTTAGATGGTTTAGATACAGGCTTGCCTTTTTTAAGTTTATTTAGCAACTCTGTATTTTGGCTAGCCGTACCTTTATACCCTTTAACACCGTATAGTTTGGCTAGTTTAGCGCGGTTTCTGAAGCTAGAATCTATCTTTTTATGGTTAAGATACTCAACAACGGAATTGCCATTGTATGAGCCTTTATTTGGGTTTGGTTTGCTAGGCTTAGATGGTTTATCAGCAACAGTTGTACCATCCAAATCCTTAAAATTAACTCCATAATAACGACAAATAGCCTTAGCATGTACTCTTGCCATATCTTTTACATATTGCTTTTGCTTACTACCGAAAATCAATTCAAAATCGTCATTTTTTCCCGGCTCATCATTTGTCATAAAACCATTTTCAGTCAACACTGCTGTCATAGCTGTTTCACGACAAATGTGTAGGTCAGTCCAATTGTTCGGCTTTGAAGCATGTAGACCATTACCGTGGACGTCATAGCCTGCTTTTTTACACTCGTCTACATATAACTCTGCCAGTTTTTTAGAGTCCTTTGCTGTATGCCAATAAAATGCACAACGACCATCAACGTTTTTATTACCATTTGCATTGGCATGAATAGACCAAACTAGATCAACGCCTTTTGAATTATAGTAATTGGTACGTGTGGTTAAACCTACGTCAGGACTAAAAGGCTTTTGTTTCATTACTGTTTTAAATCCGTTGTGCTTTAGTAGTTTGTCCAACTCAACCCCTACCTTGGAGTTAAAATCATGCTCTGCATAACCTTTACCACCAATATATACACCCTTGTTTGGTGGAAACGTATCAGATCCATGTCCAATGTCTATCGCTACTTCTTTTGTCATTTAAATCTCTCCTTTATTTGTAATATAAAAAGGCACTCGCGAATGAGCACCTTAATCAACGTTTTTTTACCTTATTAAGCATTGTCTCTAGGCTTTTTATAATGTCTTGCTTGCTTACTATCGCTTAATCCTTTGGTAGTAGGGTCATTAACAATACCTAAAATAACCAACACACCAAATACAGCGTTAATAAACTTGGTTGCTTCTGCGTTAATTAAATCGGCAGCAAGAGTATAACCAAACCACTCACCCACAATTTGAGCCAGTAAAATAACGGCTGAAACTAACGTAATCCAAAACGATTTTTTCTTTGCTCTTACTTTCCAGTTGATTTTCATGTAAATTACCTCCTTGGTATAAAATATTAAAAAAACGACTTGCCCGTTTGGACTAGCCGTTTAATTCTCCATGTTGTCGATTCTTTTATGAGCCTGCTTGCTACTTTCTTCTACTCTTGTAACTCTTTCTGATAAATGAGCAATGTTTTTCTCGTTGGCTTTTAAATCTATTCTTATATCATCAACTCCTTTGCGAATATATCCAAGTTCTGAACGAACTTCTGCTGTATCTCTGCTGTCTGTTTTAATAGATTTGGACTTGTTTAACTGATAGCCTAAATAACTTACCACAAGCCCTAAAATAGCTACTACAATGCCAAGTTCTACTGTCATGTTTACCTCCCTGCATAAGACATAAAGAAAAGCACCTCGTTTGAGATGCTTTAATCATTAATTTTTATTTCTTTGTACTCGTACACCGTTCTTATTAAATCTTCAATTATATTCAAACCCTTTTTAATAGTGCTTTTCTTAGGTACATCTAATTCATGTGCAGTAGCGTTGCCTAGATCCCTTATTTGTTGTAAAATCCCAGCATTTACAGGAGTAATTAATTTTTTTTCTTCCATACCATTGATGCGTCCTTCTAAACTTTTACTCCTTAATTCTTTTTTAGCCTTATTAATTTTCTTATTACCACTTTTATCTAATATATACCCATTGCTAGTTGAGGTGTCATTACAAAAACCTTCTATTATCATTCTCAAACCAACGGCTGCCAACAAGTAATGCCTTAATTCATAACATGATACAACCTGTTTGTACAATTCTAATATTGTATCTGGAGCATTCTTAAAATGTTGAATATCATACTTATAATTAACTGTTGGCACTTTTGCCACCGGTTCTTCAGGATAAACATATTTTTCAGTTTCAAATTCACCTAAATAAACCATAGTATCGTCTCCGTATTCTCTAAAAAACGCTACAGTATCACAGCCTAAGCATTTAGTTATATAATAAGAATCGGCAAATTGTAAATCAGCCTCTGGTAAATCATTACTATTTTCTTCGTATTTAAAAATATAACCATGGTTTGTTTTCACGTCACATGTACTACAATATATTTTTCCTTCTATTTTACCTTGGGTAGAAATGATAATCACCCTCCTCACCTACTAATTTCGACAAGGAGGAACAATTTTCCTGCATAAAAAATAACGCCTATTCAGCGTTTTCTTCTTCTTGTGATGTATTTGCCTTCAGCTCATTTATTTCCTCTTGTTGTGCGGTAATTATAGCCTCATGATAGGCTTTTTCTTGTGAAAGCTGTGCTACTTGATTACTTAATGCATTTACTACATATTGTAAATTAACTTCTTGTTCCATTAGGATTCTCCTTTTATAATTTTTTCAAGTTCATCAATACGCTGTTGTTGGTATTTTAGTGCTCCTGCAATAACGTTTATATAGTTGTCTTGTACTAAAGC
Organism: Virgibacillus dokdonensis; assembly: GCF_900166595.1. Classification (NCBI taxonomy): domain Bacteria; kingdom Bacillati; phylum Bacillota; class Bacilli; order Caryophanales; family Bacillaceae; genus Virgibacillus; species Virgibacillus dokdonensis. The sequence continues at coordinate 2,643,188 of NZ_LT745763.1, forward strand.
ATCACCTTGCTCGTCCAATATTTCTTTTGGGCTTTCTTCTGCTATAGGACCATAGCTTTTTCTACATCTAGAGCTTTGTTTATCATCATTTTTATAGTGATATGATTTAATTTTTATTTGATCGAAAATGTTTTGCGCCATTTCTGGTGCAAAATCATTAATATTTTCTTTCATGTCTCTTGTGGATAGCTTTATTGTGTCTTTGCAATGAAGATAATTTGTATATACTCTCCATAGTCTCCTAGATTTTATACCTACATAGCCCCCTGCACTTCTATTACTGTAAATGCGTGGATGCCAATCTCCATCACCATCTTTATAATCATTAAACTCCCAGTAGTTACTAGAAGGCCCTTGATTAAACCAAAATCTATGTGCGTCTGCCTTATATAACATTCTCTTGCCCGAATAAAGAGATGTTGACACATCATTATTTTGACTACCAATTATAAAGTCGTTGTTAACATTCATTCCGACACTAGCTGCATCGCTACCATTACCACTGAAAAACCTTATCGTACTAGGGTCAGACTGCCCTTTGCCAGCTATATCACGTACGCCAATGTGTATCCTTACCCTGCCCCTGCTATCGACTGACTCAAATCCTTTATCGTCTATTTGGATAGCCTGTGTACCATTTTTAACACGTATTAGCACCTTGTTCGCATCTATGATACCAGATTTAATTTTATCGGCAGTAACACTAGAGATCATTGCATTGGTTACTCTTACGTTGGCTATCTTAGCAAAATCTATTTTGGCATTACTTGCAATAAGGTCATTGGTAATTACGCCATCCTTAATATAAACTTTCCCGTTTCTAACAACTAAATCACCATCGATGGAAACGCGTTGCGCATTAATTTTAATCTGTTCGGGAGATTGATTAATACTGGATACAACGCCATTTTTACTTACTTTTGACTCAATACGGTCAGCGTGTTGTTTAATAGTTGATTCGGCTGTACTAACGCGCATGGTCATATTATCCATGTCTTTGTTATAAGTAGTTTCCGTTACCTTTCCCTCAATCAAGTCCGCTTGCTGTTTAAACGTGGAGTTAGCCGTACTTTTAAACTTTTCGTAGTCCGTTTTAATTGCTGAAAATTCTTGCTCGACACCTTTAGCTGTTTGCTCAATTTCTGATGCGTAGTGTTCAACGGATTCGATTTTTTTATCGGTGTCTTCGGGTGCTGGCGTCCAATCGGTTGCCTTGTTTCCTTTTTCAGCCATTTCGTGTTTAATTTCGAATAAAAGTTCGGATGCATCGGAACCAGCATCGCTTCTTTGCACAGCGAAATTTAGCTTATAGCAATCCTCTGGAATGATTGCAGTATGAGTTAATCTTTTTTCTTCTCCCGGATATATTTTTTTTTCTCCGCGATTTGATTCGTGGAATCTGCCATCAGGATAAAACCAAGTGAATCTAGGGTTAATATATGCTGGTGCATCTTTAGGTAATTTTGCCGTAAAAGATAATGTTATTTCATCCCCTGGCTTCAAACCCATTTCCTCTAAGTCTCTTGTTTGGATGTGATAGTACCAGATACCTGCTTTTACAGTTTTATAAGATTGATTACTGTTTATAATTAAATTCCTTCCACCAACCTCTATCTTACCCAGCTCGCCTTTAACATAAGTTGCATCGACTTTACTTCTAATCATATCCGCCTGTTGTTCGATGGTTGATTTATTACTGTTGATGTCGGTAATTATACCTTGCTTATCGGTGTTGTAAGTGGTGTTATCAACCTTGCTTGCTATGCCCTCAGCGTTAATTTGTATGGCAGCACTATTTTTATTTATTGACGTCTCAAGGCTTTGTTTATCTTGTTTATATTGCTTATTATCAACTTTAGCAGTAATATCTTTTTCCGTTTGGATAATGCGAGATTCATGACTTTCTAAGTCTCTTATAATGCCATCTTTATCCTTTTTATACTGTTCGCCAGATACCTTACTAGCTATTTCCTTGGCATTTTGCGTAATGCTAGATTCAGCACTTTCAACCCTACCTGTTATGACATTTACAGTCTCAAGTTCTGCCTTAGACTTTATTTCTTTTGCGTTTTGAGTGATAGATGTTTCCGCAGTGTCAACTCTATTTTTTAAAGAGTTATATTCCGTACTCGATGCTTTAGATTCTATTTCTTTTTCGTTTTGCTTTATCATCGTTTCGTGACTTTGCAAATTTTCAACAATGCCGTCTTTATCTGTCTCATAAGTGGTTTTTGATACAACATTATTAAAGCGAGTATCTACCTGTTCAATCGTGTAAACATCGTCTTTGTTAACTTTGCTTACCAGTTGACCATTCACCCACTCCGCATTTACTTTTTCGGCAAGGTCTGCCTTAACCTCGTCAACGATTTCCTTATCAGCTTTCTTGACCAGTTGCCCATTTACCCATTCGGCGCCAACCTTATCAGCTAAATCGGAAACAATTTGACTTACTTTTTCCTGGTAATCTTCCATAGCTACCGCACCAAGTTCATCAGCACTTGTAGGAGCAAGTGGTTTCCAATCCTCACCATTCCAGTGACGTAGGATATTAGGTTCTTTGCTGGTATCCAACCAATACTTATAATCTTTAGGACTAGGTGCTTCCTTGCCTTTGTAAATGCTGTATTCGATAAAGTCAGGAACAATATCCTCTATATCTGGTAAGTCTAGTTGCACGGTTGAAGCACTAACCTGCTCTGAATACTCACTTGCTGTGCCATGCGTATTAACAGCTCTTACTCGGAAATACCATTTTTCATCCGTATCAGCATCAAAGTTATAGCCACCTACTTTCCCACGGAAAACAAGGTTTGTAGGATCGGGAGCAAATCCATTGGTTTTACTAGCGAACACCTCATATGCAGCTATGGCGTAAGTAGATTCAAATGTCCATGACAGCATAATCTTTTTAAACAAGCCCTCAGCTCTTACGTTTTTAGGAACATCAGGTTTTACATCTGGAAACTTGTCATCCGTAATAGGGCCACCGCCAGCATCCCAGTTGCCTTCTTTGTCCTTCACTTTGTCAATAACCCAATCAATATCACTGTCATCTGGGTCTAGGTCTAAGATGTTACCTAAAACAAGACTACCGTCCTCGGGATTGCCGATATCATATTTCCACGACATGATACGCGCCTCTATCAATATCATAGGCTTAATATCTTTGTCTCTAGCAATGCCTGTATCACCAAGAAACACCTGTTCATGTTCATATCCAGATATGCCGTAAAATGTGATAATATCCATTTCATACTGTGCTTTTGGTTCCTTCTCATCCTGCACAGCCTGCCATGTTTTAGCGAGTAGTTTTTCTGGATCTTCTTCCTCGCTATCCTCGAATAATCCAAATCGGTGCATCATTTTGCCTGTTTGGTGGTTAGGTATGCCATGACTTTCTAATGCATCCGGATCTCCTACCCACTCCTGCCCTTTTGGCTTATCTACTGGATCACCTTTTTTCTTAGACCAAACAACGTCCCTAAATGTAATTTTTCTTGTATAGCCTTCATTTTCTGTTTGCAATGATTTACCTTTTCCGTATAAGGCTGTTTTCGGATAGTAAAGCACTGTCCTTGTGATATTTTTAATATCCTTATCAATCTCAAACCTTTTCCCCGTATCTGATCCCTTACGATGGACAATATCAACATATCTACCAGCAATCTTATTGCCTTTAATCTCGACACGATCAACGACTTCTCCGCCCCAAATATCGGTAAGTTCTCCCAAACATTCATAGGCGTTTTTAAAGTAGAAACTAGTGGAGTTTATACCAAGATCAGCCACATTACCAACTTGCCAGCGTGCATTTTCCAAAATCAGACCTAAAACATATGCAGCATCTTTATCCTGTGGTCTACGTTCCTCTACCATGACATCAGCTAACTCCTGTATACCCGGCATACAATTAACAATCTTTTCAGTAGCTTCGCCGTCTCTGTCGTCTACTTCTCTAATCGTAAACAGGCGGAAATCTCCTTTTAAATCACGAAAAGCCACTTGATTACCACCAACTAAATACTCAGCATCGCTATCAGATGCAGGGTAATTGATTAAAAAAGAGACAGGCATTTCTACCGTCTCCTCGAAATCAGCTTTTATATAGTTGTCAGTGATTGCTAGCAAGTTATCGTATTTGTCAAAGATATATAATTTTTCTTTCACTCCTACAACCACCTTTCCGTATATTCAACCTCTAATTGCATTGTTGGCACCGTCTTAATCTCGTTATATCCCGGCTCCAATTTAAAAAAATCTGCATAACGCAGATCGACTGTTTCCATTTGCAAACGTCCATTAATAAATACTTTACGCTTGTCAAAGTCTATTTTTACCACATCGTTTTTCTTAAAGTTATAATGTATTCGCAATATCTCATCTCTGCAACTAAGCTGCATATAAGGTATTTCATCTTTAATAACAGCCATAATAAAAGGTGCTGTATCAGCTGTACCTTTGACAGTAACCTCATTCGTTTGAGACATTTCAATCCAACGCATTAAGCTTCACCTTCTGGTGGGGTTTCGGATTCTTTCAGTAAGTTTTCTAAAGCTGTAAGGCGATTGCCATATTCGGTTAATTGAGTTTGCATTGCTTCAATAGAATTTTTATTTTCCTGTGCTTTGCTTTTTACCTCGCTTAAACCATTCTGAATAACATCTAAAGTTTGGTTAATAGTTGCAATGTCCTTATTAATTTCACTAATGTTGCTTTCGTTTGCGTTGATTCTGCTTTTATTACTAGCAATCTCACTTTTGTTAGTAGCCACATTTTTGTTTACTGTAGATAAACCACTCTCTAATGTAGATACGTCTTTTTTAGTATTATCTAAGCTTGATCGCAAGTTAGAAACGTCCTGCTTGGTCTTATCTAAACTAGATTGCAATGACGCCGTTTTATCCTGCAACTGTTTTGTGGCTGCGTCTATCTTATCCGCATTTTGTGCAAAGTTAGCAATAGATACGTCTATCTTGTCCGTTATTTCTGGCTTTACTAGTTTTAAATTTGGTGTATTAAGAGCCAATTAAATCCCTCCAACTCTGTCCTGCATATTCTTCCCAAGTATATTTTTTTAAAGCGATTGTTTTGTGGGGTTGACCGTATTTGTATGGGTCTGGGCAAACAAAGTTAATTGTTCCATTACCCCAATAAGTCAATTCTTCTAAATCCAGCCCACCTTCAACAGCAGCATAATAAGTACGATCTGGTTCATCACTAAATATCAACGCTTTAGGTTCTTTAGTCACCAACCAAGCCGCCATATCTTCTTTTACTTTTTGCAAGTCAGGTATTCCGTCATGCTCTATTAAAACAGGAACAGTTATTTCTCTAACTTCCATCCCTGTTCTAATTAATTTTTCACCAGCAAGTCTAGGGTGTTTTGTCGTCACCCTATTTAATGGCGCCCATGCAGGTCTTTCTCTACCTCTTATAATCTTTATATAAGGTTTTTTAATACCATTAAACGTAAAATAATTCAATTAAATCAGCCCTCTCATGACAAACGAGGTTGCATTTTTTTAGTGTAGTTATTGCGTTTCTGTAGTTGGGTTAATTCGGGTTCAATTTCTCTTGCAAAAGTTTTTTTATCCAAATACACATTATTATCCTTAGCAAGTATCTGCATTAAGATATTATTTTGCTCTAATGTTGCATCTAGTAAGTCTTTGGTGTAATCTTTGCTCTTATTACCACTACTAGGAGCAGGAACCTCAACCGTTGTTTTACTATCTTTAGCATTTAAAGCCAACAAAGCCATAAACTCATTGTTTCGTAGTTTACTTGGCTCAACAAGGCTTTGCCAGTCTTTTGTACCCTGAGCGTATTTTGGAGCTGATTTTAATATACGTTTAGTCTCTCTTGCAGGTAATACGTGCGTACCCTTTGGTAGGTTGGGGTATAGAGTTGGTCTGTCGGCACTTAAAAACATCTTGCCATTAGGTAATCGTGCTAACTCATTACCAGCATTATTCCCTTTACCGTCACCAAGTACTGCATGCCCTCCAGGGTGCCCGCTTGGTGGTGTACCATGTGCCCAAAACTTTAATGCACTCAACCCTTTACCGACAAAATTAATTACTTTGGTAACAGGGTTTTCTGCTTTTCTGTCTAAAGAAGCAATAGAGCCATTGTCATCAGCTTTTACGGGCTTTTCTATCATCTTCATTGCGCGCTTATTTAAGTCATAAATAGTATTCATGTCTGTGACGTCAACTTCTTTAGTAACATCTTTACTCGCTTCTTTGGTGCGTCTATATTCAAGTGTGATACCTCTATCGGTTTTCTTGTTGTTATTGTCGATTTTCCCGCCTTGCCTATCAATCGCTTTAGAGCCTAGGTTTATTTCGTCCTTCACTTGATCCCATAACCCTGCTTCTTTTAGGATTTTCTTAAGCACATCATCATTTTTACCAATCTTAGTATCGAGTTCAGAGATTTGGTTCCTGATTTCTTGCTTATTCAATCCTTGTTGCTTTCCGTTTTTTATAAGGTTTTCACGCTCTTTTAAATGTTCGTTGTTTTTGTTTTGAATCTGCTTTACAATGTTACCTTCTTCTACTTTAATTTCTGCTTTTTCAGCTAGGTTTTTTATATCCTGTTGTTCTTCTTGTGACAGCTTAGTGAGTTTGGTATCTAGCAAAGAGTTGATGTTATTATAGAGACCCAATTCTTCAAAAATATATAACTTTGCTTCTTGCTGTTTAGTATTTGAAGCAACCAACTTGTCATAACGTTTTTGTTCTTCAATTGTGAGTTCGCCGTTTTTCTGGCGCTTCTGTTCAAGTGCAAGAATTTCTTCACTATTTTTTGCAATGGATTGATCGAGTTGCGCTAACCCTTTTTGCCCTTCTTCGTTAATCCCTACTTGTTTGAGGACAATGTTAGTCATCTCCATATTGAGAGCACTTATTTTTTCTAATTCCTCATCATTCTTTGCAATTTTTTCATTTAGAGCATCTCTTTGTCCTTTGATTGCTTCTAACCCTTGACCAATACCATCCTTGATGTAACCCACTATGATTTCTTCTTCTCTTTTTAACTCATTTAACTTCTCCTGGTCTCCTCTGTGCAAAAGTTGCTGTTGCTTTATTTCAGAGTGGCGTTCGCGGAGAGTGTCATTTCTTTCTTTTTCGCTCATAGCTTCCAGGTTTCGTAGTTCCTTTGACTTTTTATCAAGTTCCGCTATTTCTTCTTTTAGCCCCTTGTTGCTTTTAAGGATTTTACCTTTGTTTTCTTCCGCTATAACTAATTCATCGGACAATTCCTGCCTTGACATTTCGTAGAGAGATTGCACATACTCTTTTACTTCATCTGTATTTTTTGCAAAAGCATTACCTTGTTCGCTTACTTGTGTTTTAACATCTGGTGACTGATCAATGATTTTTTCATTTGCTTTAAACAGTTTTTTAAGCTCATCTTTTGATAACCCTGATTTTTGGGCAAGGTAATCATACTGCTTTTGTAACTCGGCGATCTCTCCAGGATTGCTAGATTGAGATATTCTTATATTCAGATCATTTAGCTCAGCTAGTTGTTCATTGCTTATTTTTGCTTTACTTGATAGCCTGTCAAATGTATCAGCGCTTTTATCAAGTTCTATCGCTTGATCATTTAAAGATTTAGCTACATCAAGGTTAGCCTTCTCGGTCTCTTTAGATTTTTCGGTTAGCTTATAAATGCCAATACCTAGCGCCGCAACTCCAGCAATAGCTAATCCAACAACACCGCCTTTACCCAAACTTGCAATAGACGCGGCTGTTCCTGTACCTTTCGCTACGCCGATAGTTTTTGATAATCCTCCCATGCCTTGCATTAACATTCCTGTACCCATTGTTAATTTTCCAAAGATACTCAAAACAGGACCAGCAGCAGCTGATAATAAACCAAACTTCACAATATTCTCCTGAGTTTTAGGGCTTAATTCCGCAAACCAATTGGTTAAATCTTTTAATAGGTCAATAGTCGTCTCAATCGTTGGCTTTAAATTTTTGTACATCTCTATAAATAGATCCTGTAACATGGACTTTAACTCTTTAATGCTACCAGCAACATTGTCCTGCATAGTATCAGCCATTTCACTAGCAGCGCCTTCAGAACCTTCAATAGCACTTGTTAATTTTTCATAATCTCCTTCGGATGCGTTAACTACTGCAAGCGCTCCTGACATAGCTTCTTTACCAAATATAGTTGCGGCTGCAGCCGCTTGTTGTTTCTTGTCCAACTTACCAAGGTTTTTACGCAAGTCTTTCATTACATCATCAAATGATTTCATTTTTCCATTCGAATCCGTTAGAGAAATGTTATATTTATCCATAGCTTTTTTCATTTGCTTTGTTGGTTTTGATAAGTTAGTCATCATAGTACGTAATGCAGTACCTGATTTTTCACCCTTAATACCAGCGTTGGCCATTAGACCAATCGCTTTTGACGTATCCTCCATTGTGTAGCCCAACGCACCTGCAACGGGAGCAGCATATTGAAATGCTAACCCCAACCCTTTAACATCAGTGTTTGCTTTAGAGGATGTAGCAGCTAAAATATCAGCCATGCGAGTACTCTCTTTGGCAGACTCACCAAATGCTGTTAATCCGTCTGTCACAATATCCGACACGCTCGCTAAATCTTCACCAGATGCGGCTGCCAAGTCCATAACACCAGAAATACCATCCATCATTTCCGTGGCATCCCAACCAGCTAGTGACATGTAATAAAAAGCATCGCTTGTTTCTTTAGCACTAAACACAGAGGTTTTGCCCATTTCTCGTGCTTTTGTTTCTAAGTTCTTCATTTCTTCAGCACTAGCACCAGAAACAGCTTTAACTTTAGACATACCAGCTTCAAAATCCATGCCTGTTTTTATGGCGGCTCCACCAACAATTCCAAGTGGTAAGGTTACATTTCGGTTTAATGTACTACCGATATCACTCATGCCTGATCCAAAGTTTTTTACTTTTGAACCTGTATTGTGTAATTTGTCCCCCATTTTCGTCCAATTTGAATTGGCAATGCGCTGTTCTTCTTTTAACTTGGCCAATTCATCTTTGGTACGTTCCACATAGCGTTCTAAGTTGTTTAAGGATGCAGCTTGGTTGTTGTATTCCTTCGCTGCCTTTTCCGCTTCGGTGGATCCTTCGCCGTATTCATCTACCATTTTTCGATATGACTTATACGCTTTATCAGTAACTGCTCTTTGTACTTCTAATTTTTTATTAAGTCCTTTTAATCGAGTCTCATATTTGCCAACCGATCTATCACTGCGGTCAAAAGCAGACATATTAGCTTTCATTTCGCTATTAACCGTTTTAAGTCTGGACTTTAAATCATCCAAGCCGCTATTTACTTTCATGGTTTCGAGATCAAGGCCAATGGATAAGCCTTCAAGACGTTCCGTCATCATTTTACCTCCTCTCTTTGGAGATAATAAAAAGCCCTAACCGCCAAACGCGGCGATTAAGGACTTTTCTTTTTTCGGTTTATTTTTATCTTTTAATATTTTTGCGACAAAATGGATGGGCATATCTAATATATCATTGATGTCTTTCCCTTTTTCCATCATGTCTACGATGAGTTTATCCATATATTCTGCTTGTTTGGCTAAAGAAAAGTCCTCATCGTTTAACCGTTCTTCGCCAGGTAGTTTTTTGTATCATTACTTTGTTGGCCGTGAGCCACGAATAACACTTGTTCGTATAACACGTTTTTTCCATCGGGTGCATGGAGTCGTTCGTAAATATCATCTTTAGTAAATTTCCCTGCATAAATTTCATTTGCTACAAAGTCTGCTAATTTATCAAACTTATCTGTTTCAGTCATTTCCGTATCTGTTTCCAAATCATCAAACAGTTGAATCGCATCTCTACACACCCGAAACGGAATAAAGGCAGGTGTCCAATGTTTTTCAATTTCCACCTCTCCACCTTTCATGACTTCCTCTGGGTTCTTCACTAATTCGATCAGGTTTCGTTTTAAATTAGCCATTTTATTTCCTCCTAAATATAAAAGAGCAAGGGATTTACCATGCTCTTATGATCCTGCACCTTCTAGCGCTTCAATTCTTGCTATAATGTCGTTATACTGTGCTTCAGTTCCAAAGCCATCTTTTCCTGCATTCCCTTTGTCACCTTTAGCACCTTTCAATGAGTTTAACCACTCTTGTTCTGTTCCTTCAAAACCATTGTCTACTGCAATTTCATATGCTGACTTACCGTTTTTTCCTGGATCACCTTTTTCACCAGACCCTCCACTAGATTGTCTGACTAAATTGGCGATTTCTCCTGCTTTTACAGCATCTGTTACGTAACCAATTCCTTCCCCAGCAGATCCGACAATGACACCGCCATCTCCTGCTTCCACATATTGGCCTGCAGTTAAATCCTCCCCTGCTTCTACGTTCCATATCGGCTTATCTCTCATGGTTACGGTGACGGCTTGACTTTCTTTGAGATCGCCTGTAGACACAAAGTCTGGTGATCCTCCTGCTGCAGTAATAGATAAATGTGGGGCACCGTTACCACCTGTCATAGATAGTAAGCGATTAGCTGGTATGTCTTGGGTTACAATTGCATCAAAAGTACTCATTATCCTTCTACACCTCCGCCAGTTTCTGTTCCATTTTCACTTGGATAAGCTTGCCCAAATACTTTCATAAATAACGCATCGCGGTTTATAGTCTCGCCTTTTGCATCTCTAGCAAAAAGCACTGATTTTTCTTCAATAAACCCTTCTACTTTTCGATCCATAAATTGAGCTGTAATTTCCTCAGAACTATACTCCACGCCTTCTCCCTTTGTGTTTCCAGTTACTGATGGGCGAGTAAATATGCCTTTAGGTAATCCTACGTACTCACGAGATCCATCTTCAAAAGTTTTGGCAAAGATAACAGCAACATAAGGTGGATTATCATTGCTACCTGTAGCTGTTACTCCGTCAACAGTTTCCCAACCAAGTAAGTTCTCTTTATCTTCAATTGGGATTTTATGAAACCCTGCAGTAACGGACACATCTCCACCAGATACAGCTATTTCTGCGGTTTGGTTATCCCCGTAAGCTCTAACTGGCTCTTGTGGCATTTCTACTGTAATGGTCTGCAAAAACTTTACTCTCTCAACATAATCAGCGATGACATTATCACCTACTGCACCGTAATAAAATTCATTCACTCCTGTAGAAGCACGGTAATTCTTTTGTTCTGCCAAATTAATCACTCCTTAAAATAAAATAGTCAGCCTATAAGCTGTCGAAATCATCTCGATATAATTTACCTCTATAACGTCTTGCGTCACGAAATACGCCTTCATCATACTCTTTGGGTCCTGCTTTTTGCGCAAACCCAAATGTCTCCCACATGATGTTCCGTATTCTGTTGGCCACACTATCAGTTAGCTTTCTGTCATGTGACCAGACGTCAATTTGTATCAAATAATCATACTTAGTCCATTTGTTACTTCCGTAATCACTAGGGTCGGGAGAGTTAAGTGGATCGATAACAATATAAGGTTTATCAACATTACCAGTCGCTGGGTACTCATAATATTTAATCCTACCTAGTGCTTGTGTTTTGATATAATCATCAGCAATTAACGCTTTATATACCTTGTCTAATATATCCATTACAAACCACCCTTTATTGCTTTACGCACTGCATCGCGATATGCCTTTTCACTATTTTTCATTGCCCTTGCAACTGCGCCTTTACCTCGTGGATTAGGATTTTTAACCGTACCCCATTCATTCAAATGAATTATACGGTAGCGTCCTTTTGGACCAGTCCAATGTATTTTAATGGTTCTTGTGCCTTGTTCCCACAAAGGACCTGTAATAGTAATTTCGTTAATGCTTGCTCCTGTGTCTCTAAAACCTTCAAACTCTGACTTTAGGACTCTTACAAACTCATTTGCAGCATTAATTAAAGCTTTGTCGCTTATCCGTTGCATACCTTGTTTGCCTAGCTTGGTTTCTAACTCATCTAAGAGTTTGTTTAATCCTCTGATTTTCACACTCATGTAACCAACCTACCAACGATCGTGATAAACTTTTTGTTTTGAAGATCGGGTTGTACGTGTTTAATGTTATATCGTTTATTACGATATTCAAGCGCATCGATGGATATATAATGCTCATCACTAGGGATGTAATCTTGCAACGGATCTCTTATAGTAAGCGTCACATCTGATAAAGTACCATTAGACTTGGCAAGTTCTAAGTCCTTGAGCCAAACTTCATCTACTTTAGCCATGCAATCGTACAGAACTTGCTTTTCTTGTTCTCCTGGTTCGGGTCCAGGATTAGGCGCATATTCATAAAAGGTTACTGGTGTACGTAAATCGCCAGCATTAACGCGTGGTGGTTTGTACTTAAAAGGTTGCATCTTCTTCACCTTCTTCTAATAAAGCAATATCAATTCCTAGTGAATTTATTTCACTAAGAAAATTATTCTCAAAGTATTCAAGCGCTTCATTATAAGCATATCTAGTACGCTCTAGCACTAGTTCCCTTGCTCTGACATCAATATCGGATTCTCCTGCGATATCAAACTCCCCACAATTTCCTTTGATTGATGAAATAGAGTAAGACAGCAACTGTTTTAAATTGCTATCCTCTCCGCTATGCGATATATGCATTCTGTCTTTGAATTCTTTTAATAAATCATCTGTGACCAATCAGATCACCCCTCAACACCAGCTTCATAAATTTTTAAGTTGTATACTTGAGCAGCATAATTATCTTTTGGTTTACCAGTAGCGTACTGTTTAGCAATATATAACGTAGCATCTTCAAGCGCTAATGTTTGGTCAAACTTTTTGATTGGCTCTTGTCCACCTAGTGCCGCGATATATTCACCCTGTACAAAGAACACAACTTTCCCTTGCGGTACAAATACCGATTCCGTCATAGCTGGATTAAATGGCAAGTTTGTAACGTATGCGCCGTTAGCATTTTGAATAGTTGCATTCGCTTGGATGTCAAAAGTATCAAAAGGATTAGTTACCATAACTACTTTCCCAGCAACCTTGCGTACTTTTTTCTCCTCGCCTTTCCCTGTTGGTCTAATAGACAATTTCTTAACTACATTTTTTAGTTCATTAATAGTAGCCCTTCCTGGTTCAAACGTAAGTGTTCCTGCAGTTTTCTTTTCAACAATTGCTCCGTTTTCTTGCTTTTCATACAGCAGTCCGATTGGCATAGATTGTCCATTCCCGGCAACAAACCCTCTTTCAAGACCAACCGCCATCGCTTCTTTGATAATTGTTCGTACATAACGTTCCACCCATACAGGACCAAGTTTTAACATGTCATTTGCAATTGGCAAGAATGCAGTGAGTTTTAATTGAGTGATAGATTCTTTGCGGAACGTTGCGTTTAACTTCCCTTGAATCTCACCAAATAAATTACCCCAAACAGCCGCGCCTTCTGGATCACTGAAAATAAACTCTGTTACTGCACCAAGATTTTGCAAACCTAACTTTTGTAGTAAAGGATGCTCTTCTTTTAGATCCTCAAAAATACGGTCTTGGGTAGATTTCGGAAGCGTCTCTGTGTCTTTAAATCCACCTTCTTCAATAACTGCATTAAAAAACGTCCTCTCTTCGGAAGTAAGAACGTTTTGACCTCGAGATTGCAAAATAGCATTATCCGCCATCTCTGTATTCACTTGATTCATAATGTCACTTTGAACATCTTTAGCTAAAGCTTCAAGCATGGTATTTAAAGCTTGTGATTGCTCTTGCTCCGTTCCTTCTTGCGTTGCTTTCGCAAATGCTTTTTTCTTTTCCTCGAAATTATTAAACGTAATTGGCATTTCCATTCTCCTTTGTTTTATAAATTTAAAAAGAGCTTACTCATGTTCTGCTTTGATTCAGCAGGCGTAGGCTCTTCTTTAGGTTTTTTATTTTGTTGTGGTTTTGCTTGAGCTGCATATTTTGTAACTAACTTTTCTTTAAAGTTTTCATATTCTTCATCATCTGTTTCTTCGTCTGCATCTGCTAGGTCATTTATCTCGACTTCTTCTCCTACCACATCTGCAAGACCAAATGCAACAGCTTCTTCTGCGGTTAGAAACGTTTCGTTATCAAGTAATTGAACGAGTTCAGATTCTTCACCAACAAATCGTTTTTTGTATGATGCTTCTAACGCCTTATCGATCTTTCTTAAATCTGCTGCAGTCTTTTCTAATAATGCCGCATTTCCCCATTCAATTGTAGAAGCTCGATGGATCATCATCATAGTGTTTTCCGGCATAATGATTTTGTCGCCAGCCATTGCTATAACAGATGCTGCGCTAGCCGCCCAGCCATCGATGTGTACAATAATTTCTGCTTTATGATTTTTAAGTAGATTTCCAATCGCCACACCGTCAAAGGCAGAACCTCCTGGGCTGTTAATATGCACATTGATTTTATCAGCATCAATGTTTTGCAATTGCTCCCGAATTCCCTCGGCGCTTCTTCGACTAAATGAAAAGCTGCTAATGGGGCCATATATAAAAAGATTGTACTCTTTATTATCTTTGCTTTTAGATTCAAAGCGAATGTCAGGTTTCTTTGCCAGCATGTTCATGATTTGCTCTTTCCATTCTTTAGACACTATTCCTCACCCCCTTTAAAAGATACTGTAGTATCAGCATAGTTTTTCGTTATGACATATTCCTCAAGTATCGGATCATCTACAGGATCCCATCCTAATTCATCTCTTAATTCGTTTCCGTTACCCACACCTGCACCTCGAATTTTATCAACAGCGCTTGCTACATCAAATATATCTCTATACCTTGCACGTTTGATTTTTATTTGAATACCTGAAAAATACTCTTCTCTGGTAAAAAGCTGAGCATTTAATTCATCTTTTACTTTCTTCAAAATAGGATCAACGCAAAAAAGCATAAAGTTACGAGTGAGATTTTCTACATCTGCCATCTCTCCTTTAACCAAGGAAGGCGGTATACCTAACGATCTTGCTACTTGGACAAGAAAGCCATCTGATACTTTATCCACTTCATCAACAGCTTGCCCTTTGGTATCTTTTGAATGTTCGCTATACGTATACCCGTTTTGCTGCGGAACTATGGCTATATCCTTGTCAGCAAAGGCTCGATACAGCTTATTCACAAAGCTCTGTAACTTCGACCTTCCTTCTTCACCTTTTGCTTTTGTGGTATCAATGTCTACCGTGCTACGAATTTGACTTTTTCGTTTTTGGGCATTTATTATCCGAGTGAATAACTCTCCATAATCTGCATATAATCCATCAATTATAGGTGCAAGTTTCTCATTTTTATATTCTAGGTAAATAACTTCATCTCTCCGAAACGACCGTTTGAACTCGTGATTTTTTACTACTACATCTTTAAAAATATCACTGTACACAGCGTACTCCATCTTGGTAAATGAATCTGCGACTAGCAAATCATCTGTTTTCGATTGAATGATTAAACATTCGTTATCATAAATAAGTTTGTAAATAACTTTTTGCCAGAATGTCGCAGCAATCTGATTCCTGTTCGGTTTAACGTTAAGTCGATAATAGATTTCGTTTTTTATAAACTGACTTCCGTCTCTAACACGAAACTCAGACATACTAATGGTTCTAGCAATTAAATCAATGCAGGTTTGTATCGCCATTTTTTTCATTTGTACTTTTTGCGATGTGTTTTCCAAGAGATCTAAATCAAAAACATATTCTAGCTCACTGTTTTTTTTAAATACATCTAATAATCCTATTTCACTCACCTCCTTAAAAATCTATTTCATCCAAGAAGAACTCTTCTTCGTCTATCAATATCTCATCAGCTTTGAATAAAGCATGGATAAACGCCTGGAAACCATCTGTTTTCCTTCTCAATTCATCCTTTTTTAAGTATTCTTTATTGCCATCTGGCTTCGTTTTAACAAGTACGTTATTTGTAAACCAACGCATTAAAGGATTGTCTCCATAAATAATATTCCGTTTTGCAAATGCTGTCTCTACCTTTGGAGCAAGCAAAGAATGTATTGCTCTTGGATTACGGATAAACTCTAATTCAAACCCTTCCGCCTCCAATGCTGGTTTTACTAAATCAAGTCGGAAAGTATCTCCGACTATTGTGTTTAACCCATATATTTCGCGCATAGTAACAAACCAATCTACAATATGTTGAATATCTATAACAGGACCATCTACTACGGTTAATAGCCCTTGTTCTTCCCATTCATAAATCGGTACATTTAGCTTTACCTTTTTTATAAATTCTCGACGAACAAAAGAATGTGTTTTCCAAACATAGTCATCATTAACCTTGAACAATAATCCTACAGATGCAAAGTCTTTAATCCGGGCATAGTCTAAACCTCCAACACAAGTGCGGTGCAGCGTATCAGGAACTTTTCGCAGTATTTGTTCTTGTGCGTTAGGAGCCGTTGTATAACCTGTAGACCAAATCTCTTCCCATGGTGCCACGGATTTTTCCAGGTCAACTTCTGGCCAATTCATACGCTTTGTCATAAATTCTTCTCGATTAGAAGGATCGTCGGCCATGTCCAAGTATTCTTCATTGACTGTATAGAAAAGCTCTTCAGCATATTCGCTTCTTGGTTCACAAAACATTGGCTGTGCCTTTTCCCACATAGTAGGATCGTCAACCTCATCCGCGCTATCCAATTTACAGATAAAAGGAAATAAAGCATTAGCACGAGTTTCCCCGCGTAAAACCTTCAATGCTTTTTCCTTCATCTTATCCAGAAAGCCTTCTCTCACATATCCATCTGTACCAAAATAAAATTCGCGTGGGTTTTTCTTTTTTCCTAAACCGCTAATATGCACGCGGACATCTTTATTACTCTCGTACTGATGACACTCATCAAAGCCAACTGCGCCATCCCTTAAACCGTCTTTCGTTTCCCCGTTGGAAGTCCGATAACGTATTTCGCTTTGAGTACGAATGCAAGTTGTTTTTGACTCCCAAGCTTTAAATGCTTTTTGTAGCACACTATGACGACGAACAGTTTTCTTTATTTCGTCCGGAGAAGTTTTTGCTTGATCCTCACTATTGGCCACCACGGAAATGTTATACTCCGGTATGCCGTGCAGTTCACTTATTAAAAAATGCGCAACGACTGAAAACAATCCGTTTTTTCCGCCACCACGCCCCAGCATCCACAAAAATTTACGATAGAACACTCTGTCTGTCTTCTTAAAAAACAAAAAGATGAATGCAATCAAAAACTTTTGAAAGTCTTGCAACGGGAAATACCATTTCTCTCCAAAGTTGATACAATCATCTATCATTTTGTTATCGAAATATATGTCAGCACGTGAAAGAACATCCCTTTCTAGGTATTCAATCAACATAACTCTTTCTTTATTGAGTTTTATCTTGCCGTTTCTATATAAATTTATATAATGTTCAACATGCTTATTTTTAATCATACTAAGTCACTGGCGCTGTAATTATCTTGCTTATTATCCAATGGAATTAAGGATCGTTCTATACTCAATAAAGATGCGTTTATTTTATTTCTTTCACTGATTAGAGGGTGGGCCTTGGTAAAACGTTGAGATCCGTTTTCTGTAACTACTGACTCTCCCTCTTTAGTAATAATACTATTTACTCGACGGAAAGATTTTACTAAATCTATATAGCGCTCTACCTTTTCTACTTGTACTAAATCCTCCGTATCAATTTTGTTCATGAGTTGTTTTTTTAATTTTGTAATTGCTACAGCCATCTACCCACCCCCCTAACGGAAATTTAACTCACATTTTTTCAGAGTCGACCCCTCGCCCCGGTCTCCCGATGAATGAAAATCACTGAAACTTTTAGGCGGGGGGGATATTATTTATATTTCGAATCAGTATAGTAGCTATTAACAGGACTATTGCACTTTGGACATTTTAGTCCATCGCGCCACTTATGTGACGTTTCTTCCCAATCACATTCTTTACTCATGCAATAGTAAGTCATTCGTTTATTCTTCATTTCTTCACCACCATTCATCATCCCAACGTTTCTTTTTATTTTTATTACAGCTGATCTTATCTATTGTTCTTCCTTCTTTCACATTGTGATGGTAGATGCAAAGAGTCTCTAAGTTATCTAATGTCAATGCAAGCTTAGGATAATGTTCAATCGGATACTTATGATCCACATTAAGCTTTATCTCTTTGCGTTTACCTTCTTCCTTGGTTGAGTCAACAGTAACCTTACCTTCTCGATTACACCATTGACATTCGTAGTTATCACGTTCTAATGCTTCTAAGCGTAATGACTTCCAAGCGCTAGAGTTGTAAAAGGATTTCTTCTGCTTGTCTGTCTTGTATTCAATCGTAGGCATGACCTTTCACCTTACGTTCAATGCGATTGATTGTCGTTAAAGATGCGTGTCTTTCAAAGTGTTCAATCGCATAAGTTAGTCCACCCTCGGTTGGATATGCACCGTCTGTTTCCCAATCGAAGAATACATTACGTTTGAGTTTAATCTCTTTACCTTTGTAAATTACTTTTGGTACAGCTGTTTCGCTTTCTAGTTCGATAACGAGTAATGGTTGGTTATCTTGTTCAACCATGTGTTCATAGGCATACCTTAGAGCATCGACTACATCTATATTATTTGATGGTACATGATACAAGACATTCACAGTTTCAGGAAACGTTATTTCATTTGCGATAGCTAACACTTCCGAAACTTCTTCTGGAATTACCAAACTATATCTTGTCTCAACGATATGTGAACACCAGCTCTTATCAGTAATTTTGTTATTAGACTTCAACCCGTACATGTTTAGTAATCCATTGAACATTGATTTGTTAACATGAGGATAAATCGATTGTAAATATTCTATAGCTTCCTTAGAAAAAAATGCTTCTTTCATTCTATTCATCTCCTTTTCTGCATAATAAAAAGACACCTCGATGAGATGTCTTTAAATGGTTATGTTATTTAGTTTGTTTCAGTTAATTCTTTATGTTCTGGCTCCGATGTTTGTAATGGTCCTCTTATCTCTTGTAACAGCCTAACAATCTTACCCATCGTCATTAGCACAACACCTATTGCCACATTGATTAATAATGTTCCAATACCAACTACCCATGTTGACATGAGGTCATCTTTCATCATTTCCAATTGTACTTCTTCCTCATCAAGTAAGTATATACTATCTTCTAAATCGTTGTAACCTTCATAATCAAAAGAAGCGACTATTGTTATAAAGCCTATAATACCAATAATTACAAACACTCCGCCCATAAAATCTGCAAATGTATAAATCTTTTTTCTTTCCATTCCCTTTTCCCTCCATGCATTATGTATACACTTATTATGCTGGAGTTGGAAATGTTATGCAATATAATATATCTCTAATTATTTAATTGTTTCTTTATTTCTTGTTGCACATAATAACTTAATTTAGGATGTAGAGTTTCGCAAGACACACTCGCCATTTTACCGTCATGATACATATCCAAAGTTTCATATACCTCTGGAATAGATTGTTTTATCTGTTCCTGTATATACTTCTTTACTTCTGGATGGATACTATATTCTTTATGAAAAGCATTGCCGTCTCCGACCATTTCAGTAACTTCATCAAACTCTTTAAATCTTTCTATGCCTACTATTTCGCTGTGTAGTAGATTGATAACGTCCTTAGCATATTCATAGCATTCCATCTTATCCAGAAACTCCGCGTATCTCATTAACGACTCTGCTCTTTGTGTGTCAAAGTTATGCATGGTTATACCTCCTAATATAAATTTATTTATGTACAAACAAAAAACACCCAACGTATAACATTGGATGCTTTTTGCTATATTATAGCCCTTAAAGGAGTTTGTAGATATTTTTCTTACGGTACAACCATATCACGTTTTTACAATAGGTTCTGTATGTTCCGTGTAGGTTTTTATTTTCAACCAACGCTCTTTTATATATTGGTGAGAATATCCAAGGTCATCAGCTATTTCCTGGTGTGTTTTAGATTCTACAATTCGCTTATAAGCTATTTTGTAATCAAGCCCTTTAAATTGTTCCATAAGCATATCCATCCGAACCTTGGCAAATTTCAACTCTTTTAGTTGCTCAGTAAGTTTATGATACGTTTTTATCTTCTTATCTGCTTGTATTAGAGATGCTTGTGCACCAAATTTATGCGAACCACTTCCGCCCAATGGAATGCCTTTTTCCTTGTCTAGATCTATTCCGAACCAGTATTTTAATTCTTTAGTCACCAGTTCAATTTGATCCTCGATGATTTCTATCTCTATAAGCATATCTGCGTAACTTTTCATGATCTGCATCAGGCATCCTCCTTCACTTTCTCAATACGTGCTTTCAGTGCAGTTAACAAACTTTCTTGTGTTGCAGCTTTCCCTTTCAATGCTTCTTCTACGTTTTCATCCATACCACCCTGAACCGTTAACCGGTGGACGAATACTTTTTCTTTTTGACCTTGTCTAGCTAGTCTGGCATTGGCTTGCTGATATAACTCTAGATTCCAGTTAAGTCCGAACCAAATGACGTGGTTTCCACCTTGTTGTAGGTTTAATCCATAACCAGCCGAAGCTGGATGGGCAAGTAGTATATCAATCTCTTTATTATTCCAGTCTAGTTCATCTTGGGCTGTTTTTAACTCTCTTACACGTAATCCTTTTTTGGCCAACGCTTTTTGGATTCTTGATTTATCATGTTGGAAGTTATAAAAGACTAGTGCAGGAGATCCATTTAGGGCTTCAATTAATTCCAGGAATGCCTCCATCTTGTTATTGTGTATTTCTAATGCATTTTTATCTTCATCATAAACAGCTCCGTTACATAGTTGCAGGAGTTTATTCCCCAGGACTGCTGCTGATGTAGCCGTAATTTCCGATTCATCCACTTCTAACAACATTTCTTTTTCCAGCTTCTCATAAGCTTTTTTAGCTTTATCGTCTAAAACTACTGGAACTGAGTTATAAGTAACAGCTGGAAGCTCGATATAATCCTCTGCTTTCATACTCACGACGATGTCACTGATTAAACTATGAATTTTTCTATCGGCTCCATCTTTCGGTGCGTAGGAGAATATCCTGTCCCTATTCCTCTGATCCGGTTCAAAATACCGTTCCCGAAAACCAGTAATTCTTTTACCTAATCTTTGGCCACCGTCTAGTAAAAAGATTTGCGCCCATATGTCCAGTAACCCGTTAGGTGAAGGGGTACCTGTTAACTGAACTTGTCTTTTGATATGTGGTCGTACACTTTTTAAGGCTTTGAATCTTTTTGACTGGTGATTTTTAAAGCTACTCGATTCATCAACTACCACCATGTCAAACGGCCAAGAATTACGGTAATAGTCGGTTAGCCATACTACGTTATCCCTGTTAATCACGTATATATCAGCTGGTGTGTTTAAAGCTCTGATTCGTTTTGTTTGGCTGCCAAGCACGATAGAAAAACGTAATAGTTGCAGGTGATCCCACTTTTTAGCCTCATTTGTCCAAGTACCTTGGGCTACCTTTTTAGGTGCAATCACTAAAACCTTATTCACTGCGAAACGGTTGTATTTTAAATCGTTAATAGCAGTTAGTGTAATTACTGTTTTGCCTAAACCCATATCAAGCCATAAAGCAATAAAAGGATCGTTTAATATTCGATTGATGTTATATCTTTGGTAGCTGTGCGGTATAAACTTAACCATTTGCACCTCTCGCTTCTTGTATGAACTCATTTACCCCATCTTTTGAATCGATCACTAATACTTCACAACCGAAACTTGATATATCCCTTATTTGCTTTATTTGCAAAGGTCTTGGCTTCTTCCCTGGTGCTTTTAACTCAACAAAGTAAATATTGTTACCCGGGAAAATCACCAATCGATCTGGCACGCCATCATTCCCGGGCGATTCAAACTTATACGCTTTTCCACCAGCTTCTTTAACTCTTTTTCTTAGGTATTCTTCTATATCTTTTTCTCGCATTTTTTCAAACCTCCGGAAATCAAATTGTTAACCTTAACCCCGCATGCACGTATATAGTACATAAACAGGGCGATTAGGCGTATATAGTAACTGCCTAATACCTCTATATATCTATTTATTTACTTTTATATATTTAAAGTAGACAAAGTAGACAAAATAATATAAATATAGATATACCAAGGATTTGAACGTCTACTTTACCCGTCTACTTTCTATAAAAACAAAGTAGACAAGGTAGACATTTCCATTTTTTTCAAAGTAGACAAAACGAAATCAAAGTAGACGTTTTTCATTGTGAAAGTAGACATTTTCAAACTCGGATAAACCCACCTTTAACTTTCCCGTATGGTCCGTATCTGTAGGGGTTTTTTTGCTTCTCCCAACCTTCCAAGTTACTTAAAATATCATTAATGCGCATGGTTTCGGAACGTTTCAAGCGATTTACCTTTTCGTTGAAGCATTCCACCCATATTTCAGCAGCGCACACACGGTCACGTTCAACAGTTTCTGTGTCACTACTTCCGAATTCACCCGACCAATAAAGCTTCCTTGTAGCTATGTCCTTTTTATTCCAGTCTACTGGTACTTTACGTTCTACAAATTCTTTAATAATACTTTCCCAAGGATCTTGTTCTGCGTGGCCTTCCTGTTGTCGTTTCGCCTCTTCCAAAAGGTCACCAGTCAGAATCAGGGACTCGCCCAGCCGCCAATTCATAACAGCTTCTGCCCACAATTGATCAACTTCACTATCTAAATTCTGAA
This sequence comes from Virgibacillus dokdonensis, assembly GCF_900166595.1. Taxonomy (NCBI): domain Bacteria; kingdom Bacillati; phylum Bacillota; class Bacilli; order Caryophanales; family Bacillaceae; genus Virgibacillus; species Virgibacillus dokdonensis. Next base: position 2,665,881 of record NZ_LT745763.1, read on the forward strand.
ACACGTTTTTAACAGGTTGTTGAATACCTACATCAATAGGTAAAAATCGTCTGCCACCAGTAGGATCCTTTAGATAATCACTCCTGTTACTAGTTCCAAAGAACACACAGCGCCTAGGGTGTTTCTCCGTTTTACGTGCATAGGCAGCACGATAATGATCTTCTGTTCTCGTCAAAAACCCTTTAATGGTATTTAAATCTGACTTATTGTAGGCACTCATTTCTCCAACTTCTACAAGCCACACACCTTGTAATAATTCGGCTGCCTCTTTTCCCTCAAACGTTTCTATGGCGTCTGTAAACCAACGCTGTCCCATCTTATGAATAAGCGTAGATTTACCTAAACCCTGTTCACCAGTAAGAACAGGCATAGTATCGTATTTCATACCTGGTTGCATAGCTCTAGCTACAGCTGCAGTAAATGATTTCCGAGTAACAGCTTTGGTATAAGGTGTATCTGCTGCGCCTAAATAATCAATAAATAAGCGATCAAGACGCTTCACACCATCCCAATGCAAACTATTAAGATAATCTGTGACAGGGTTAAAGGCATGATTAGCTGCACATTGATTTAAAGCATGCATCAGCTTGTCTTTAGATTGAAAACCTAATATCTTTTCTAGATATATAATTAAGCCTGAATCATCTTTTTCTCCCCAAATAAATTCCCCTTTCTCATGATCTCTAGGTGCCCAGGGTAAAGGCGCAATGCCGATAATAGCGTCCGCAAACTCATCCAGTTTAATGCGCCCTATTAAATTAGACTCTCCCTCTAAAGCAATTAAAATATTTTCAATCGTTTTCTGAGGTTGGCCAGTTGTTGGACTTATTTTCAGCTGCTGAATCCAGTTCAAATCATCTTTAGTTGCAGGCGTATCAGATGATGTGCCAAAGTCCTCAACAGCCTGTTCATACCGTTCTTGATTAATAATTGTTGCAACTCCTGCATCATTTAATGCAAAAGAAGCCATCTGTGTATAAGAAGGCAATCGGTTAATAGGCGTATCCGGTTTTGCTTCGTCGTCTAATTCACCGAATTTATGGAGCCTTACCAAGTCATACGCATTCACTAAACGCCCACTACACGGATCCGTCGCATGATGAGAATAAAGGAATAGCCCACCTTCATAAACGACTGCACCGCCAACAGTAGACCCTTCTACAAAGGTGTATCTACTCCCATCATCGGATGGTTCATAAACACCAGGTAAAAAGGTTTCAATAGCCGTGTGAATATCATATTGCCGACAAAACGCTCCTACAACACCACGTTTTTCTGTGGGATTACCTTGCTTAGCAGCAAGTCGAACATGCTTGTTATCTTCGCCTTGTACTCTTGGCCACTCATCAATATCTCGCCAATCACTGTACATATTAAGCAGTCCGTCAGCGTCTACAAATGGCTTATCAGCATATCGGTATACGTATTGGCTATCTGCTGAACAACTTGGCCAATACATCAACCGAGAGGCTTCAAATGTGGTAGGATCTGCAAAGGACATACCGATAATAGACGCTAACTTGCGTGCTAACGGCTCGTATTCATCTGCTGTAACGGTTCTATTTAAAGGAGCAAGCACCCTTAATCTTGGCTTACCAGGCTCATGTTTACGGGTACTATAAGCTGCATAAGCACACCCCAATCCTTCTAAACGGCGAATAATGTCGTCTGTACCACCCGCAGGAATGTTATCCAAATCAAGTGTGATAATATCTCTAGAAAGTACGTTAGAAGCCTTACGACGGTTGTTTTTCAATTCACCAGCTACGAATCCACCAACATCTTTTAAATCATCTTGCTGCCTTTTTGGTAGTTTTAAATACTCTTCTAGAGCTTCTTGGCCACGTATTGCTGTACGTAGCTTGTCTAGCAATTCAGACCAATATAAGTTTTGAGCAGGCCACTGGGTAGCCTTTCGACTACCTGCAGTGGATATTGTTAGTTCTCTATCATAATGTATTACCAATTTGACACCTGCTTTCTAGCCAAGGACTTTCCAGCCTTGACGCTTTCTTGCGTTAAGTTCATACTTCTTCAAAGGTTCATAGATAAACACTTTTTGCTCCCCTTCAAAACGGAATAGCAGAAACCATTTCTTCTTACTCATTTAATTTCAGCCCTTGGAAAGAAGTTCATTCCTTCCAATTTATCTGTAATATCATAGAGTTCTAGTTTTCCATTATGCATTTTGTTGCTATAATGAATGATGAGCTTATCGTTATCTAGATAACATTCCACTTGATAACCTTTAAGCTTTTTCATAAACCGTTGATAAAGCATATAGTTGATGCATATGTTATCAACAAAAACTGGAGCCATTTGAGAGACGCGGAAAAAACGAAGAAAGTTTTCCCAATACTTTAATAGTGATTTGTCTTTTTCCGTTCTCTTCGATGGCTTTACTGATCTTTTATATTTAGAAAGTCGAGATTGCACTGTCTTTAAGACCAACTTCATTTCTTGCTTTGCTTCATCGAGAGAGCCTTCAACAATTGTTAACATATGAAATACCTCCTAGTAAGCTTTATTGCCGTGTTTGTAACTTCTTCCTTTATTCCGTTCCATTTTCGTGTGAATCGCATCTTCCAAATCAATATTTTTGGAACCACAAAGATCAAAAATACGTATGCAAACATCTGCCAGTTCTTCCTCAAAATTCTCTTGGTTGCCTTTTCGGTCAGCTTCAAGTGCTTCTGAGACTTCGCTGTGTATAAGAGCAAGCAACGTACCAGTTTCTCTCGGTTCATCGTGCCATCCTTTAGATTTCGCTATTTCATATGCTTCTTCACATAATTGGTTTATAGGTTTGTTTATCATTCTGATTCCTCCAACCGTGTTACAATCCTGAAAGTTTCGTCTGGGTAGTCATACATATACTCCCGTAAGTCATCTAAGGTGTGAATTACTGTTCCTGATTTAAGAGCTCTTTCTTCTATAATTGATATAAACATGTCAATATCATCATAACTAAGGTTGATTGTGTTTTTATTCATTCCTTTTCCTCCTTATAACTTAATACCAACTGTACATTTTTCAGGATTTCTCCTGCTCGCTAACCTTCGTTTTGCAGTAGGTGTAGTTAACCAATAGATATATTCAGGCTGAACGCCTAACTCTTTTGCACATTCTTCTTTTGTTCCTATACATAAAAGTTTTTCACCTTTATAAATAGCGTATTCCTGTTCCAACTGACTGCCCTCCTTAATCCTTCATGTAATAATCCGATATAAACCCATCTGCATTTAACGGTAAACCAGGAGCCCAGGGAATAGGTTGTTTCATGATGTTTTCTATCTTTTCTAAGTCCACCTGTTCTTGTGGCACATCTAAGACGACTTCATCGTGTATATGCATGATAGATTCATAGCCTGCTTTATCTAAACGTGCCAATGTAACTGCTAAGCAATCACGAGCAATCGCTTGTACAACGTTCTCTGTTAGCTTCCCGCCATAAGTAGAGATTTTCTCCCATTTCTTTGTGGTTTGGTTCATTCCACGGTAGTGGATAGCTTCTTTACCGAAATCATTTTCAGCAAGAAACGGATTTACATAGAAAAGCTTTCTACTACTTGGCAAAGTAATGGTTAAGAAGTCTAAACCGTTTTGTATATCACTTTCACGTTGTAGCAATAAACCTTTTACTCCTTGAGGTTGCCCGGTTCTCATAACAGCTAAGGCTGCATTTTCTAAGCTGTACCACAAATCCACAATTCTTCTATTAGAAGAGCGCCAACGCTTTACAATGTCCGGGAGTTCTTCTTCTGTAAGCCCCATGTTTAAAGCTCCCATACTAATTAACGCCCCTGCAGCACCTTGATAACCTAAAGCAAGTTCGGCCACTTTCCCTTTTTGACGTAAATCAGAACCCTTTGTTATTTCTTCAATAGGTACTCCAAACATGGCGGATGCAGAAGCTTCATATATCTTTCCGTGCGTGTTGAATACGTCCAGCCTCCACTGCTCACCTGCTAGCCAAGCTATCACTCTAGCTTCAATAGCACTAAAATCAGATATAGCCAACTTATTACCCTCTGACGGTATAAAAGCTGTGCGTATAAGTTCAGATAAAGTATTAGGCACGTTGCCATAAATAACTTTTAACGCATCTACTTTTTTCCCTCTTGTAAGTTCTCGAGCCAACCCTAATGTGTCTAAGTAATTACGAGGTAGATTTTGCACTTGCACTAAACGCCCTGCCCAACGACCTGTACGGTTAGCTCCATAGAACTGCAAAAGCCCTCTTACCCTACCGTCTTCACACACTGCATCTTTCATAGCCTGGTATTTCTTCACACTAGTTTTGGACATTTCCTGTCTAATCTCTAGTACTCTTTTTATGTCTCCAGATGTATTCTCCAAGAGTTCTAAAACAGTATCCTTTTGTAAGTTTTCTACTTCTACCCCTTGTTCAGCAAGCCATTGCTTTAATTGAGCTGCACTGTTCGGATTACTTAAACCAGTTATGCTTACAGCTTCTTCTTTCAATTCCGATGTAATTAAGTTGCTGGAATAGATAGCTCCGTCAACCAATTCCTGATCTACTTTGATTCCTCGGACATTGATTTGTTGATCAAGCTCCCATAATTTTTGTTCAGCTTCTGGAACAGGAAACCTAGATAAACGATTTTCGATTTCCTTTTCAACCTCAACGTCTTGAATACAATACTCTTTAAACAGCTCCCACTTTTCCGGTTCATGATGCGGTAAAGTCCTGGTACGATTTCCATTCTTTTTAGTTGGCTTAGTAGGTGTACAAAACAATTTAATTAACGCATTACCAACGGTCATCTTACGCTTATCTTGCGGAAGTCCAACAGCCTTTGCCGTTGCTCCTAATCCAGCTGTATAGCCACAATATAAACCGTGTAACATGGTATCTCTCCATTGTGATAACCAAGTTTCTGGTTGGGACTGCCACCCTAAAAACTTGCTGAGGCAATACCATTCAAAAGCCGCGTTGTATGCATGTTTTGTTACACTAGCACTTGCTAAAGCAATTCTTATCTCTTTTGGTATTTCTTCACCGAGAGCTAAATCTATAATTTGTGTTTGTTCCCCATTCACTGAATAAGCAAATAGTAATACTTCAAAATCAGGGGATTGCACATACTTGTACAATCCCGATTTTTTAATGTCTACACTAGAAAAGGTTTCAATGTCGATTGATAAATATTGAATCATATGCCATACACGCCGCCATTAACTGGCTGACCTGTGATCGGATCAATTTGTTGCTGCTGTTGCATCGGCGATTGTTGCTGAACCGGAGGCTGTTGCTGATATTGCTGACCGCCCATCGGATTACCTGCCCAAGGATTTCCTTGGTTTTGCATCGGTTGCTGTTGCATCGGCTGTTGTTGTGGCTGAACAGGTGCGAAATCTTCATCAGCAGCCGGAGCTGATGCCCCCAAAGGTTCACCATCACGAGTTTTCTGTACGTTTGTACTGATATAAACACCTACACCTTTTTTGCCAGCAAAAGCATAAGGGCTAAAATTGAGTGCAATCTTTCCGTACATTCCGCTATAAACTTCTGTTGCGTCCATAATCGGGCTAAGATCAGGTCCAACAATTTTTGGCGGATAGTCAACGCCTGTTGAAGCTGTAAACACCCAATGACCTTTACACTCGGGACCAAACGGCATACCATCAGATGGTTTTACTCCATCACCGTCATGGATAGGTACCGCCACATTCGGAGGTACTACACCGTTCCACTTCTCTGCTTTTCCTTTTGCTTTTGCTGCTTCAATAGCAGCATCAATCTTTTGTTTCGTAGCTATATCTGACTTAGGTAAAAGAATCGTTGCACTGTATTTCGGTTCCCCACCGTATTGGTTTTCCCTCGGTTTCAATAGATTCACAAAGCTAAAGCGAACTTCCCCTGATACAATACGTGTGTTTTGATTAGTCATAGTTTCATTTCTCCTTTTAAAATTATTTGTGGTAATCTGCAATATCACCCATTAGCCAAAATCCTCTGCTGCGCTAACTTCATTAGTTATTGCTTGCCTTTTATCTGTTGCAGGAGCAAGGGTTGGTTTACCTGGTGATTTTTGCACCAATCCTGGTTCCTCTAATAACTCACGGTATTCTTTTTTTCCTAGTTCTTTTTCTAATTTAGGAACTGTTAAAGGAACTCTTTCATAAAGCAAAGCTTCTTTAATTCCGTGTTCTTTAAGATGTTGAAAAGCTTTGTCTTGATCTACATAATTTCTACTTCCTCGTCCTTCAACAGCTTTCCATCCTGCGATTTCATTTCCTTTTAAGCTTTCTTTAAGTGCATACTCCTTTAGAGCTCTAACCCATGATTCCAAGTGTTTTGCTTTCTCTAATGCTTGGCCAACTTCTTCATTACTGATCAACGGTGGTTTCATCTGTTTAAAATCATCCAACGCGCTGTACTGTTCCATACGTGCACGACAAGTTGCTTTTGCTTTACAAAACTTGCAGTGTTCGCCGGGTACAAACTCCCCTTCCCCGTTAAAAGCTTTTTGAGCAACAGGTTTGATTTCATCTCCCCACTTCAATAGCTCTTCAAGGGATAGCTCATATTCGGAAATATTATCAAGTCTTGGTTGTACAATAGATAAATGCACCTTAGAGATAGGATAAAGAAAGCTGTATGCTGCATAAGCACCTAAAGCATAAAGTTTCATTTGAGGGTTATCCTCAGCACTTACCGGAACCCCCTTTCCATATTTAAAATCATTAACATACAATGTATTTCCGCCAATGATGATGCAGTCCGCTGTTCCAAATCCCTCGGGAACATAAGCGCTGAAATCGACTTTCTTCTCTACAGCTACATACGGACTGACTTCCATACCTAGAGTTAATTCTTTTAAGTAATCCAGGTACGTTTCCGTGTGCTTTAACATTTCTTGTTGAAACAGTTCATTCTTTTTCATTTTGTTGAGACGTCGGGTAAATGTGCTTTTGGCCATCGGCTCAACAAAATACTTTCGCAGCCTTAACTCCGCAATCTCATGAGCCAAAGTTCCTTCTGCTGCATAAGTGGATCCTTTATCCTCAAACTGTTCTTCTAACCGAGCACTAGGGGGGCAAGCTAACCATCTATTAGATGCACTAGCAGATAACAAAGCATGTGCTCGTTCAGCATGTGCAATTTGTTTGGCCATTATATCTTCGCTCCCATTTCCCGTAGTTTCGTGGCAAACGTACCGTATTGCTCCTGAGGCAAAGCAGTCAAAGCTTGTACACCAAACTGACCAAGAAGCTGTACCAATTCAGCTTGTTTACCTGCATCCATTAATTGAGAGGCAGCACGTGCCAGTTGATCCATTGTATAAGTCTGCTCCACCGTTGGCACCGCTCCTGGCTGATCTTGCTGTACAGGGGCTTGTTGCTGTATAGGCGCTTGTTGTTGAGTTGGAACTGACTGAACAGTTGGTTGCTGTTGCACAGCTGGTTGTTCTTGTTGCATTGGAGCTTGTTGATGTACTGCAGGCTCCTGTTGGACTTGTTCCTCTGTCACTTTAGGCAAACCGCTAGTTGATAAGGCTTGCGCTAGGGATAAAACTGCATTTGTAAATGCTTGATCTATTGAAATTTTAATTTCCATTAGTAATTACCTCCTAAATGTTCTTGCTTCTATACTGCAAGACAAGTTATAATAAAGTTGGATTATGATAGTTTTAGTCTGATGAGCCAACATCAGGCTTTTTTCTTTCCTAAAACAGAACCAATATGATACCTAAGACTACCAACAAAGCACCTGCTAGATTGATAGCGAAATCTTTCGACGTGTACAATCGTCCATCACCTCCCTTCAATAGCTTCTTCTAACTCACCTGAAACTCCGTAAAACATTTCTAATACATTTTCATAAGCAAGCCATTTCAATTCATCAGATAATGCAATGAATTCTTCCTGAGTTAGTTCTTCAGGAGACTTGCCAGTTTCATCTTCAAAACAGTTACTCATTTGCTTCACCTCCTTTCATTATCTTCAATAATGCCCACAATTATTTCCAAATACTTTTTATAGCTAATCGGTTCGATCTTTATTCCAATCGATTCTTGTGGGATTTTATTTTCATCTTTTACTGAGTAAAACCATCTATCACCAACCCATTGACTTTGATTCATATTGTTAGGTCCAAAAACATCATGAGGTTTAAACGGACTTATTTTCGGAATATCATCTAGCATTTCTTTAAATAATTTGTAATGCGTTGATCTCTTTTTGAATGTATGAATGCCGTTTTTATCAGGATGTTTAGTTAGTTCGCTCTTATAAATCTCGTAATCTTTTGAATCAGCATAGATTCCGAAGTGTGATTCATGGTAAAAAGCAAAACCGTTATCTTGAATGTAGCCATTCTGTATTTTGTTGAAGAATTCTTTTGTTTTTTCCCTTCTTTCAATCTCTTCTTTGTACCAATCCGAATCTTGTCTAACTTCAAAAACTGGAGCATCTAGCGTTTGCATATACTTTTTATCCCCCTTCACAAGCTATTAATTAAAATCAACCAGTTACCAACAACCACAATCCCAAATGCAATAGGGTAAAACACATCAGGATCCAGTAGCTTATTCAAAACCAATTCCTCCTGGTAGTTTCTTGCTTTTCTATATGCCTTAATAATGACTTGGCTTCTTCGGTCATATCCCTGCTGTTCTTCATACGCTGTAACTCTTCTAGCGCATTTGCTACGTTACGATGGTGCACTGCAGCTTTTTCAAACTCTCCTTGAGCCACACAACGGGCAGCATGCATAAAGTTGTAATCATAAACAGCTAACTGCTTGTCCACTTTTTCTTGGTCTCTTTCAAGAAACATTGAAAGTTTTGCCATAATGATCTCCTTTCTTTCCCTCACTTTTGGTAGAATATCTACTAGAAGGGAGGTTTTATGATATGAAATTTATAATTTGGTTGAAACATATTAAAGAAATCAACAGACCAGTAGGTGACTTAGCGTACGATATTCTAAGGGATAGAAATTTCCCAAACTCTAATAACTACGCTGATATGAGTTCCTACTTAGAACGAAAACTTGACCGGAACCAATTTAAAATGTTTGAAAAACTCTACGAGCTATATAAATCAGATATCAATTAGTACTTTTCATATCTTTTTCTTCCGGTTATTGGATCAGCGGTTACATCCCGAGAATAAGGTCCTGCGCTTTTTCTTCGATTTGCCTCTTTTACAACTAGCTTCATCAGTTCAGAACGGCGCAGATCTATTTCTTGTGGGATGCCATTTTTCATAACAATATCTACTGCCTGTTCAAAGGCGGTTCTTAGATTAGATAGTTTACTAGACATCTATCTCCCTCCCTCAAAATCTCTTGCATAACTAACCTGCCTATAAAGCTTCATTACTTCCGGGTTGCTACTATTAAAAGCGACTGAATACAACAATGGAATGTTATATGTCCTTTCCATATCCTCCATCAAAGTAACTAACCGTTTGTTACGTATCCGTTTAGGTGCTTGCATGATGTTGTTGTATCTATCACGGAACGATTGTAGTTCTTCTTGTGTCATTTTGGTTTACCTCCTTACGCCTTTAAATAACTTCGTGTTCCTCTGCCATTAACCATTTATCAATGGCATTCAAGTCGAATACCAGTATGCCAGGGGCTGGGCGCTTGAACGGGATATTATTTTGTTTAATCAACCTATAGATAGTTGATTCTGACATGCTACAGTTTATTGAATCTAAATATTTAACGAGACTCTTAACGCCTCTTACTAATCTCATTCTCCTATCCCCCTTTAATTGGCTTCTTGCAAGTCAACTCCGTGTTTAATAGCAAAATCTTTAACAACCGAAACATATATTTCAACTAAACGCTTATCGTCAGCAATAACATCCACTTTGCTAAGCTTGTCTCTTTTTGATTTAGAAACTCCTTCATCTGCCAATCGTCTACGCTTGTTAGTCAAACGTCTGGATAGATCAAATTTCCCCCGACGTTCAACTTCTTTATAAATCTCACTATTAACCTCCCTGTAAGCTTCAAATCCTCCACGTGACTGTGCCATTTTACCAATTAATTGACGAGCATCTTTTCTCCAGTCTGTCGTATTAAGAGCGACTACATCCCGTATGCCTTGCACTTCTCCTGCTAATTTCTTTTGGGCTAGCTCATTTTTTGCAATAGCTTTAAACAAACCATCGAACATTTGAAGTTCTGGACTGAGTTGAGACGTGTTTAATTCGTAAGAGCCCGTCTTTCTAATCTGAGGAATAACTTCAATTGCCAACCAATCTTGAAACTTTTCTGCTATTTCGTTAGATGCTTTAAAAGCTAGTTTGTAGACTAGTGGTTCAGGGATAAGATCACCATTTTTTATTTCTGCCACAAGTGGCAGAAGGTGCCCGATATATTCATTAATCCTTGTCCACCGTACGTTTTCGTAAACGTTATTACCTTTTTTAGTTTTAGAAACGATACCCAGTGACTTTGCAACTTCTGCTACATCAAATAAGATTTGTTCGCCTTCTTGCTTTGCAGATACTTTGAATAATTCATTTTCAAATACTTTTAAATCTGACATCTACTTTTTCTCCTTTCTTCCATCCACCGAATTAGAAATGCTTGTGCTTCCTTAGCTGGGTAAAACCACTTACCTCCCAGTTTTACTTTTGGAAAACGTTCGTCGTGAAAGAACGTGTCCTGTATTGTATTCCAACTCATAGAAGTTCTACGTTTTAAATCAGATGAGTCCCAAAAAACCTTTTCTTGATCTAATTCATTCAAACGTTTTTCTATCGCATCCTGATATAGTTGCTTAATTTCCTCTTCATCTACATGAACCTGAATCATTAATTTCCTCCTCCTCCCCTTAAAAATGATTAAGCTGAGCGATCTTCTACTTTTTCAAATAAGTACTCAATTTCATAATCAGGAAAGAACTTACGTTTGATTTTTATTGCTTCAGTTAATGAAAAATCATAGTGACCATTAAGTTTGTCGTATATTGTTGCAACCCTAACATCTAACAACTCAGCTAAATCTTTTGCTTTTACGTTATATCTAACCATTTCAGCCTTTAGTGTTCTTAGCAAAGTAAATAAACCTCCCTTACTTTTTGATACTCAATTTCGTATCTTGGTTCAATCATATACTCAATTTCGTATTTAGTCAACCATTTATTCATAGAAAAGTGTTCAATTTCGCATTTGACTATTTACTTTTATACAAATATTGCTATAATCTAAGTAGACAATACGAAAAATCGTATAAAAAAGGAGTAGAGTTAAAGTGAAAGATAAAAGAACAGAAGTTGTAGAGAAACTGATAGATAAAAGCTGGTCTAGTAAAAAAGCATTTGCTGAAAGTATTGACATACCATATACAACATTACGTTCCATGCTACAAAGAGGTATAGGAAACGCTTCGGTTAACAATGTTATTAAAGTGTGTAAAGGATTGGGAATTACTACAGAGGAATTAGAAAAAATGGCATCTCGCAAAGAAGATAGTACTCCGATTACAATTGCCGCCCACCATGACGGTGATGAATGGACAGACGAAGAATTAGAGGAGATTGAGAAGTTTAAAGAATATTTAAGATCAAAGCGAGATAAGCAATAAGGGGTGTTTTTATGTACGAGCAATTACAAGATGAAGCAGTATCATTAAACGTGGTAATTAAAGAAACATATTTACCAGGTCGCCTAAAAGGGCTCTACGGTGAAAACGAGATCTTAATTAATAAAAACATTGAAACTACTACAGAAAAAACATGCGTTTTAGCAGAGGAAATAGGGCATCACCTTTATACGGTAGGAGATATAATAGATCAATCAAAAATAATGAATATTAAACAAGAAAAACTAGCAAGGCGGTGGGCTTTTAGAAAACTTATACCTTTAGAAAGTTTTTTACATGCATTTAACCATGGGTGCAGATCAAGGTATGAAATAGCAGAAACATTAAATGTTACAGAAGCTTTTCTTGAAGATAGCTTGAATTACTATAGAGAAAAACACGGTACATTTGTCAGAATTGACGATCTTCACGTTTTATTCTTAGACCCTCTAGGTATACATCGAGAAATTAAATAGGAGGAAAATAAAAAATGGCTAGTTTCCGAAAAATTAACGGAAAATGGGAGTACAGAGTACGTTATAAAGAAGGGAGTAAATACAAGGAAAAATCAAAACGGGGTTTTAAAACAAAAAAAGAAGCTCAATTAGCTGCAGCGAAAGTAGAATCTGATATAGTTCAATTTGGTTTTTCCGATAACGGCGAAGAAAACGTCAAAAAATTCATCTATGATTGGCTTGAAGTATATAAAAAACCGATTATAAAACCGATTACGTATTCTGTTCAAGAACGTAATGTTAGGTTGAACATAATACCTAGGTGGGGTGATTATAAACTAAAAGAAATAAATAGAACCGATTATCAAAAATGGGTAAATGAAATAAGTGAAAAATACTCAGCAGGTACAGTTAAAAGAATTCATTCGTTAATGAATGCAGCTTTACACAGCGCTGTTCATGACTTTCACATTCTTTATTCAAACCCAATCGCTAGAATTAAAATTCCTCAAGACAATAAACAAGAAGAAATAAAGCATTTTACAACAGAGCAGCTAAAAACTTTTCTATCTAACTGTAAACCTGTAAAAAAATCGAAATATAAGCATTCAATACAGTATTTTGCCTTGTTTACTTTGATGGCAAGAACAGGCATAAGAATTGGGGAAGCACTCGCATTGAGATGGGGAGATTTAAATACAGATAGCATCAAGATTAATAAAACACTTGTTTATCCTTTAAATTCCACACCGTATTTATCAACCCCTAAAACGAAAAACAGCATTAGAACAGTCAAATTAGATAAGACTGTAGTCGATCTTTTAAAAAGGCATAAAATAAATCAAAAAGAAATGTATTTAAAATATCCGTCTTTTAAACCTTCAGACGATGATCTTATGTTTCATCAGCACGATGGACGTTGGCTAAGAACAAATGTGGTCAGAGAATATTTCAAAGAGGTTTGCAAACGTACACAACTACCTGTCCTGTCACCCCACGCTTTAAGGCATTCACATGCAGTTCATCTGCTTGAAGCCGGCGCGTCTCTCAAATATGTATCACAACGGTTAGGGCATTCTAGCATAAAAACAACTGCTGATACATATTTGCACATCACCGAAAAGATTGAAGATGACGCAATAAAAATGTATCAGCAGTATTTAGATTAAATATTTATCCAATTAATTGTGGGTAGTTTGTGGGTGACTTCTGCATGAGCGCACCTAAAAACATTGCTATCAAGCCTTAACCAATAGACCCTTCCATTTCAAACGAGATTAACCGGTTCATTTCAACTGCATACTCCATTGGTAGTTCTTTTGTGAATGGTTCAATGAAGCCCATAACGATCATTTCTGTTGCTTCTTCTTCTGTTAAGCCACGGCTCATCAGATAGAACAGCTGTTCTTCAGAAACTTTGGACACTTTTGCTTCATGCTCCAATGAAATATTGTCATTGTTTATTTCATTGTATGGAATCGTATCGGATGTAGATTCATTATCCATAATAAGCGTATCGCATTCGATGTTAGAGCGAGCACCTGATGCTTTACGTCCAAAATGTACAAGTCCTCGGTAAGATACTTTTCCGCCATTTTTTGAAATAGACTTCGAAACAATTGAAGATGACGTATTAGGTGCTAGGTGATACATTTTGGCACCAGCATCTTGCAACTGCCCTTTACCAGCAAAGGCAATAGAAAGTGTATAACCACGAGAACCTTCCCCTTTTAAAAGCACTGCAGGATACTTCATCGTAATTTTAGAGCCAATATTACCGTCAATCCATTCCATTGTCGCATTCTCATCACAGGTAGCACGCTTAGTTACTAGGTTATAAACGTTGTTTGCCCAGTTTTGGATCGTAGTGTAACGGCAATAAGCGTCTTTTTTAACAAAGATTTCTACGACTGCACTGTGTAATGAATTAGTCGTATAAATTGGTGCTGTACAACCTTCTACATAATGGACAGAAGCACCTTCATCAACGATAATCAACGTACGCTCAAACTGTCCCATGTTTTCTGAGTTAATACGGAAATAAGCTTGGAGTGGCGTTGTCGTCTTTACACCTTTTGGTACATATATAAATGAACCTCCAGACCAAACAGCTGAATTTAAAGCAGCAAATTTATTGTCTGTTGCTGGAATCACTTTACCAAAATACTCTTTGAATAGCTCTTCATTTTCTTTTAGTGCTGTATCGGTATCTTTGAATACGATACCCATTTCTTCTAAATCTTCTTTTAAACTATGGTAAACAACTTCAGATTCATATTGCGCAGAAACACCTGCTAAATATTTTTGTTCCGCTTCAGGGATACCTAGCTTATCAAAAGTTCGTTTGATTTCTTCTGGTACTTCATCCCATGTTCTTCCTTGTTTTTCTGAAGGCTTCACATAGTAAACAATTTCATCAAAATTCAACTCCGAAAGGTCGCCGCCCCATTGAGGCATTGGACGCTCATAGAAATGTTCCAACGCTTTAAGACGGTAATCAAGCATCCATTGCGGTTCTTCCTTCATTCTGGAAATCTCTTCAACAATTTCGCGAGTCAGACCTTTTCCTGAGCGAAAGACAGAAACGTCACGATCATGAAACCCATATTTATACTCTTCGATTTCTGGCATGTTTTTTGCCATTAATAAACCCCTCCTTTTAGGATAATTCAAATAGAGTCAATCGCGTCTTCATTGCATTTGACTTTTATTCGTCTTTAACACCCTTTTCCATTGCTTTCCAACAAAGGGTGGCACATTTAATTCTTGCAGGAAACTTGGATACACCTTGCAGTGCTTCAATATCTCCTACATCTAGGCCTGTCGTATCAACATCTTCTCCTAACATCATTTTGGAGAACATCTCGGACATTTTCAAAGCTTTTTTAACTTCTAACCCTTTAATTGCTTGGGTCATCATAGAAGCTGAGGCCATACTAATCGAACAGCCCTCACCTTCAAATTTGGCATCTTTAACAATCCCATCTTCTACTTGCATATTAAGCTGAATTCGATCTCCGCAAGTAGGATTGTTCATGTCGACTGTCAAAGTATCTCCATCTAAATTGCCTTTGTTCCGCGGGTTTTTATAATGATCCATAATTACTTGTCTGTAAAGTGTATCTAGGTTATTAAAAGCCATTCCCAAAATACTCCTTTGTCTTCTTGAGTCCGTCTACGAGACGGTCAACATCTTCTTCTGTATTATACAAATAGAGGCTTGCTCTCGCCGTTGCTGTCACATCAAGCCAACGCATTAATGGCTGTGCACAATGATGACCTGCTCGAACAGCAATTCCATCTGCATCTAAAACGGTTGCTGTATCATGAGGATGGACATCGTCAAGATTAAACGTAATAAGCGCAGCACGATGTTTTGGACCATAAATCTTAATCCCATCCATCGCTTGCATTTTTTCATAGGCATATGTGGCAAGTTTTTCCTCATGCTTTGAAATAGCATCCATACCGATGTCTTCGATAAAATCAATAGCCGCCCCTAAACCTATAGCACCAGCAATAATTGGCGTACCACCTTCAAATTTCCATGGAAGCTCTTTCCATGTGGAGTCATAAAGATTTACGAAATCAATCATTTCTCCGCCAAATTCAACTGGCTCCATATTTTCGAGCAATTCTTTTTTTCCATAAAGTACACCAATACCAGTTGGAGCGCACATTTTATGACCTGAAAAAGCATAGAAATCACAATCAAGCTCTTGAACATCTACTTTCATATGCGGTGCGCCTTGTGCTCCATCTACTACCATAATAGCTCCATGATCATGAGCTATAGCGGCTACTTCTTTTATTGGATTGATCGTACCTAACACATTAGATACATGCGTCATTGCAACTATTTTTGTTTGTTCGGAAACCATTTCCCTGACATCTTCTAACCGGATCGTCCCATCCTCTTGTAATGGTATATATTTTAATGTAGCACCGGTGGCTTTGGCAGCTTGTTGCCAAGGGATAATATTACTATGATGCTCCATTGGCGTAATTATAATTTCATCCCCAGCTTGTAAGTTAGTCCGTGCGTAGCTAGTTGCAATGGTATTAATCGCCGTTGTAGTTCCTCGCGTAAAAATAATTTCGGCACTACTGGATGCATGAATAAAACGACGTACTTTTTCTCTTGCTCCCTCATACGCAGTTGTTGCTTTTGTACCTAGCGTATGCACGCCACGATGAACATTGGAATTATATGTCCGATAATAGGTATCTACAGCTTCAATCACTTGGATAGGCTTTTGTGAAGTCGCTGAAGAATCTAAATAAACAAAAGGATGGCCATTCACTTCCTGGTTGAGAATAGGAAATTGCTCGCGAATGGCTTTAACATCCATTAATATACCTTCCTTTCAATAACTTGCGTCAATTGATTTTTCACCGCTTCAATTGGAAGTTGATTTACTACTGGAGCTAAGAAACCATGAATAATTAGACGTTCTGCTTCTTCTTGTGTAATTCCTCGACTCATTAAATAATAAAGCTGTAATGGATCTACTCTCCCAACAGAAGCTGCGTGACCAGCAGTTACATCATCTTCATCGATTAATAAAATCGGGTTGGCATCCCCACGAGCTTTCTCACTTAACATGAGTACACGTGATTCTTGCTCCGCATTTGATTTGGAAGCACCGTGTTCTATTTTACCAATTCCGTTAAAAATAGAAGTAGCCCCTTCTTTCATTACACCGTGTTGTAAAATATATCCTTCTGAATTTTTACCAAAATGGACAATTTTTGCAGTGAAGTTTTGTGTTTGTTTTCCACGGCCAACAGATACTGTCTTCGCATTGGATAGTGAATTCTCGCCAACTAAATGGGTAATATTCTCTGAGACGGTATTACCTTCATTCATTTGTCCAAGTGCCCACTCAATCGTTGCATCCCGGTAAGCAACCCCACGACGGTTATTGTATGCCGTAGTACCTGCGGCAAAATTATCCACCGCCCCAAAAGAAACTTTTGCATTATCTTGGGCAATAACTTCTGTTACAATATTTGCAACCGTTGATTCGTTTTCATTATGAGAAATATAATTTTCTACATACGTTACTGAACTGCCTTGTTCTGCGACGACGAGTACATGGTTAAATATAGAGAGCTCTGGATCTTCCTGCCAGAATATAGCTTGTAAAGGTGCTTCAACAACGACATTTTTAGGAATGTAAACAAAAACACCACTGTTCATTAAAGCTGCATGCATGGCTGTTAAACGATGCTCATCAACAGATACGGCATCCTTCATATAATAGCGCTGTACGAGATCGCCATGATACTGCAAAGCAGTAAAAATATCTGTGAAGATAACACCTTTATCTTCCAGTTCTTTACTTAATGTACTGTGAGCAACAGAATGATTACGCTGAATTAGGAGGTTCTCAGGTAAGTTATTTTCATCTAAATATTCCTGTAATTCAACGGGCAGATCTTGTAATGAAGTAATTTCCTCACCTTTTGCTGTATGTTTAAACTCCGTAAAATTCCATTTACCAATCTTCGTTTTATCCGGTTTTGGCAATTCTAGCTTTTCAGCGTTATTTAACGCTTGAAGTCGTAAATCTAACATCCATTGTGGTTCATTTCGTTCTTTTGAAAATTGTTCAATGTACTCTTTATTGTATGGTAACTTGGTTTCTACAGTCATAAATACCCCTCCTTACGTTACGCATTTTGCTCAACAGTATGATCTTCGATACCTAATTCTTCTTTAATCCACTCATAACCTTCTGATTCAAGACGCTTAGCTAATTCTGGTCCACCAGATTTAACAACGCGACCTTGCATCATGACATGCACGAAATCAGGAGTTATATAGTTTAATAAACGTTGATAGTGTGTAATAATTAAGCAGCCAAAGTTTTCGTCACGAAGTTTGTTAATGCCTTTAGACACTATTTTCAATGCATCAATATCTAAACCAGAGTCGATTTCATCCAAAATGGCGATCTCAGGCTTCAGTAGCATAAGTTGCAGAATTTCGTTACGCTTTTTCTCCCCGCCAGAAAACCCTTCATTCAAATATCTTTGCGCCATATTCTTATCAATTTCTAAATAATCAAGAGCATTGTCCATTTCTTTAATAAAGTTCATAAGTGAAATTTCGTTTCCTTCGCCGCGGCGAGCATTCATCGAAGAACGCAAGAAGTCAGAAGTAGTTACACCGCTAATTTCACTTGGATATTGCATCGCAAGGAATAAACCAGCACGAGCACGCTCATCTACTTCCATTTCCAATACATCTTCTCCATCCAATAAGATGCTTCCTTCTGTAACTTCATACTTCGGATGCCCCATAATCGCAGAAGCTAAAGTGGATTTACCAGTACCATTTGGTCCCATAATTGCATGAAATTCTCCACCCTTTATTGTTAAGTCGACACCTTTTAGTATCTCCTTATCTTCAATTGATACGTGTAAATTCTTAATTTCTAGCGTTGATCCAGCCATATTTATACCTCCAAATTCATTATTGTAATTATCACATTGCCTAAGCGTGATAGTCATTCTCAATTTATTCTCATTACAATCTTAAATCATTTCGAATTTATTATCAACTCTTTAGAACAGGAAATCCTATGTATAAATGGACATTCTTTATGTTATCTTATTGATAATGGATAACTCAACTTCTTTGCCTCTACTTAATTTAATGATTCAAAATGCATACTGGCAGCGGTTACAAGGATATATACCCACATAAAGGTGCATCTTTCATCCGTTTAGTTTTTTTGGATCCCACTGAATATTTTAGTAGCTTAAGAGTATAACCTAAAGCCCTCTTACGAAAAAATTTCGTTGCTATTTCTCACTTAGGCTTGTTCAAATTGTTGAAGCAGGCCTTACAACAATAGCAAAAGGGCGTTTATGCGAATCGCAAACGCCCTTACGCTATTATTTATCTACATTTTTAAAATAATTAGCCGTGTTGTTGGTTCATATATGCTAAGGTAAATAGCTTACACTTCTGATATTCTTGCTGCCGTTTTTTTTCAACTGCTAGCCGTTGTTTTAACTTCCGTTGATACTCCGCAAAACCAATATGATGCGATTGCTGCATTGCTTTTTCCATTTCAGAAGTGTACTTCATTTTTATTCCACTATGAATAGGGAATCATCCTTTCCTCGTTTTGACTCATCATAAGCTTAACATAAGACAAGTTCCCTTCTCAAAATGGATATAAACGTTTCATTCGGCATATTCACGGTTAAATTTCACTTATATACGGATACGTTGGCGATACCTACACATACAGTAAATTTCGCTAAATCTTAGCCTATTGCTACTATTTTATTTCTCTTCTTTTACTGGAACAATTGCTCCATTATATTTTTCCCTCATAAAAGCTTGAATTTCTTCTGATTGTAAGACCTCAGCTAATTTATTTAATGCTTCATCGTCTTTATCCTCTTTCTTCACTGCCAACACATTCACATAAGGAGATTCATCGCCTTCAATAAATAAACCATCTTCTTCTGGCTTTAGACCAGCATCAATTGCATAGTTCGTATTAATGGCTACAAGGGCATCCTCTTCCCTTTCATAGTATTCTGGAAGGACAGCAGCCTCATATTCAGGTGAAAAAGTTAAGTTTTTGGGATTTTCTACTATATCATCAACAGTAGCACGTGCTTTGTCTACATCTTCATCTATTTTAATAAGTCCTTGTTCTTCAAACAAAGTTAAAATTCGCCCATGATCTGGCACGGAGTTACTCATAATAACTTCCGCTCCTTCTGGAATATCCTCCACATTAGATATCCCTTTGGAATATACGCCCATCGGTTCAATATGAATACCTGCAATATAATCTAAATCGTAACCTGTATCATCAATTGTTTGCTCAAGAAATGGGATGTGTTGATAATAGTTAGCATCAATTTCTCCATTCGCAAGATCATCATTCGGTAACACATAGTCTTGGTATTCACTAATTTCCAGGGTAATACCTTTCTCTTCTAAAATCGGCTTAGCCTCTGCTAATATTTCTGCGTGTGGTACACTTGAAGCTCCGACGGTTATTTTATTATCGTCTTTTTCTTTTTCCCCACCACAAGCAGCTAATAAACCACCTAATACAATAAGGATTAAAATGGAAAGAATATATTTTTTCATGTTGGCACGCTCCTCTTTCATCGTTTTTATTTGCATACATTTGTCAAAATTACACTTCATTATTATAATTAATAATTTTCCTTAACGTTTATCTAGTTTGCGTGTAATATAATCACCAATAAATTGAAATAGAAATACAATGAACACAATAATTACGGAACAAAGCAAAACAATATCAAAGTCTCTACGTTGAAAGCCCGAGTAATATGCATAGCTTCCCAGGCCTCCTGACCCAATTGCTCCTGCCATTGCTGTATAACCAATAAGCGCAATAGCAGTAACGGTAAGTCCTGAAATTAAAGCTGGCATTGCTTCTGGTAACAATACTTTAAAAATAATTGTTCGGGTCTTGGCACCCATTGCTTTAGCAGCCTCTATGACACCTTTATCTACTTCTCTTAAAGCAATTTCCACCAACCGTCCATAAAATGGTGCTGCTCCAATAATTAATGCCGGGAGCGCAGCGTTAGGGCCTCTTATCGTACCAACAAGAAAATCAGTAAAAGGGAATAACAATAATATTAATATAATAAAAGGAATAGCACGAAATACATTTACAAACGTGGCCGTGATAAAGTTAACCCATTTATTTTGCCATAGTCCCCCTTTATTAGTGAGAAATAACAGTAATCCAAGTAAAATACCAAAAATAAAGGTTCCTATTAAAGCAATAATCGTCATATAAAATGTTTCTTTCGTTGCTTCTATAATATCTTCTACTTTAATAGTAGCAAATAAATCAGCTAACACCGCGAATCACCTCCAACTCTACAGAAGTTTTTTCTGTTACATGTTGGATCGCTTGTGTGATTTCTGATTCTTCACCAGTCATCTGGATAAATAGCGTACCGTACGCACCAGCCTGTGTTCGCGTAATTTTCCCTTGTAAAATACTAATGTCAATGTCATACGTCTTTACGAGCTTACTAATTAAAGCATCGTTCGTTGTTTCACCTACAAAATGGAGACGAATCAACTTACCATTCTCAAATGTGCGAACTAAATGTTCAAACTCATTCTCGGCTTCTGCATCCCCCATTAGCTGTTGAACGAACTTTTTCGTAACATCTTTTTTGGGGTGTGAGAACACATCCAATACATTACCTTGTTCTACCACTTTTCCGTTTTCCATCACGGCTACATGGTTACATATTTTTCGAATAACATGCATTTCATGTGTAATTAATATAATCGTTAAGCCTAATTGCTGATTTATGTCAACAAGCAAGTCTAAAATAGAGTTTGTTGTTTCTGGATCTAAGGCTGATGTTGCTTCATCACATAATAATACGGAAGGCTTGTTTGCTAATGCTCTCGCTATGCCAACCCGTTGTTTTTGCCCACCACTTAATTGCGAAGGGTAGGTCGCTTCCTTCCCGGATAAACCGACCAAATCAATGAGAGATTGAACACGTTGGTTCCGTTCTTCTTTTTCAACACCTGCTATTTCTAATGGGAAAGCTATATTTTCTTTTACAGTACGTGACCATAACAAATTAAAATGCTGGAATACCATTCCAATATCTTGTCTAGCTAACCGCAATTCATTCTTTTTTAATGCTGTTATTTCTTGATTACGGATAAAAATCTTACCACCTGTAGGTTCTTCTAAACGATTCAGTAATCGCACAAACGTACTTTTTCCTGCACCACTATAACCGATCACACCAAAGATATCTCCTTGTTTAATCGAAAGGGTTACATCGTCAACAGCCGTTGTGTCTGTCTTGTTTGCAGTAAAAACTTTACGCAAACCCTCTATCGATATCACACATAGTCCTCCTTTTTGTCCCTTTACTATTATGCCCACATCAGCAATTAAAAACGCCTTTCTGCAAGAGAACAGAAAGACGTATACATGTCAAAATGTCCCCTCATCTACCAAGACATACGCCTTGCAGGAATTAGCACCTTTCAAAATAAAACATTTATTTGAAGGTTGCCGCGGGTTCGTAGGGCCAGTCCCTCCACCGCTCAAGATAAGAGTTAATTATTATTTAATTGGAATAGAAATCATAATAACACGTTGCTTGCTATCTGTCAATGTAATTTTACTATCGAAATGAAAACAATTCTGGTCTATGCATGATCAAGTGTTGGTATATATTTGCTACATCACGAAATGCATACATTTTTTCAACGAGCTCTCCATCTTTCTTTATAAGCAAACAAGGAACACTTTCTATTTGATGCGTTTGCATAAATTCTGGATGTAGTGATGCATTCATTTCTAAAAATAGCTCTTGCTTTTGCATTTGTTCCATTTTAAGCAACATACTTTTAGCAAGATTACACGTTCCGCAAAGTGGTGTATAAATATAAAGAAAGTAATTGGATTGCTGTAGTTGCTCTTTTGTTACTTGTTGCAAACTATCACCTTTTTACTTTAAATTAAATCAGAAATATAGGATTAACCGCTATTCGTTTACTCACTAAAACTTGAGCTAGTACATTTTCAGGTGTCGTCGCTACTTCTCTGTACTCGCTACTTACATAGACGTGTTCAGCATGTGGTAATTCTCTTGCTAGTTGTTTACGAAGCTTGATGCCAGAAGGATCTTCGTCGACAAGAATATAAACATCCTTATCATCTAAACCATATTCCTCCAACATGTGATCAAATCGCTCTACTCCAAGCGTTCCATTTGTGCAAACAATGGTGATCTCTTCGGCAATCACTTTATTCACTTGCTTCTTATCAGTCAATCCTTCTACAATCATAACCTTTTCTGATCCATCTGTAATCATCACACAGCACTCCTTGAAAAATCAAGCAACAAGCTTGCAATAAAAAATGTTTTATTTACCTTTAGCTGTCTTTCAATAATGTAAACCTAGCTGGGAATATGTAGATATTTATAAAAGGATAACTGCACAACTAGAAGGCTTTTAACTATTGAATGTATACATCATATAGCAAGACTTCATCTCTGTACTATAATGCTTTTCATATTATCAATAAGTTTACTCCTAGTTTATGTAACAGACGGACAATTATTAACATTCTTATAAACAAAGCTGATTGCAAAGCATTGCAGATCAGCTTTGTTCACACTATAAGAAAGTATAAAATTTTTAAGGTTTAAAAACAAAGGCTTTCGCCATAATACTTTGGCTACAAGCCTAGTTTTTCTAATATTTATTCACTGATAATTTCTTCGTAAGCTTCCGCAGATAGTAAGTCATCCAATTCTGTTTCCTTAGTTGGTTCAACAACGACCATCCATGCCTTTTCGTATGGTGATTCATTCACCAATTCAGGGCTATCTTCCAATTCTTCATTCATTTCAACTACTTTGCCACTAATAGGAGCATATAATTCCGATACCGTTTTCACAGACTCTACACTACCGAAAGGCTCATTGATTTCTAATTCGTCACCGACTTCAGGTAGTTCAACGAACACAATGTCACCTAACTCATCTTGTGCAAATGCAGTAATTCCAATGCGCACAGTTCCATCTTCTTTTTTTACCCATTCGTGTTCTTTTGAATATAATAAATCCTTTGGTACGCTCATATTTATTCCCTCCAAATGATATATTCCAATTTCACTATACAAGGTTCAGTCCCAATTATCCAGTATTATTTTAAATAGATTATTTCAAAAGTTTTACCCTTCACTTGTAGTTAACATCGTACAATCCTTCATCAACTTGATTTTTTTATTCGACAGTTCTGTTGGAATAAGCTATTATAGCCAGTTTTTTTCAAATTCTTCCTCTTTGAAGCCAACAGTTACGTTAGAGCCATCTGTTACAATTGGTCGCTTAATTAGCATTCCGTCAGAAGCTAGTATCTCCGCCATTTCTTCTTCCGTGGCATCTGCTATTTTTTCCTTCATATTTAATTCACGATATTTTTTACCACTTGTGTTAAAGAATTTTCTTGCAGGCATCCCACTCTTCTGCATCAGTTCAAGTATATCTTCTTTATTAGGTGGGTTTTGCACTATATGTATTGGTTTATAATTTACTTGATGATTATCTAACCATTTTTTCGCTTTTTTGCATGTCCCACAGTTCGGATACCAGAAAAAAGTCAGCATTAAACAGCCTCCAATCTATAATATCTATAATATGTATCATTATATCAAATTAGACAATTGAAATTCGAATAAAATGAGTTTTTGTATGTGTTAGGTTTTTCTCAATCTAGTTATAACCTCTATTATTTTCAGCACTTTATTTATGCACACTTTTACTAATTTTAATACAACTATTGGTTTGCATTATAGAAAAGTATAAGTTTTTATGTTTTCTTATAGTGTAAAAAAGACGAGCTAGAATCTGTTATTTTCATAGATTCAGCGCGTCTTTTTTGCTATCTGAAATGATAAAATGAGGTGCTTGTAGAGCACGAAACACCGAATAGCCACGTCCGGCTCCATCGCCCAGCAACTAGGCAACTTCACGAAATCGCCCTACACTAAGTCATCATCTGTTCACCGCGATTTCTTTATCTCTGTTGATTCGATCCAGTCGCTACGTTGCTAAACGGGCGCTACGCCTTTGTTCTTACATAACTTTTTTATAGCGTATATTTTTCTTCTTCAATAATGGCAGTAGCAATTTCGCGTTTTTTTGCAATTACATTTGTCGGTGTATGCCGCGTTAACTTACGTAAAGAAGAAAGCATCATTCGTAAAGTGTCTCCTTCTTCTACAGCAATTAATGTTTCTTTAGCATTTGCCTCCATGCGATTAAACGCTTCTTGTACATAAACTTGCGTATACAACAGCTTTTGCATACTCTTTTCCTCACCATTTCGGTGAATTGCCTTTTCTGTACGCAAAATGGCAGACTCCATATTGTAAACCTCTGCTACCATATCAGCTAAGTTCACAAGAATTTCTTGTTCGTTGTCGATGTTCTGCATAAATTTCTGTGCCGCTAAACCGGCTCCTAGCAATACCATTTTCTTCGCATTTTTAAGCAGATGTTTTTCTTGTTCTAATGCATCTGTGCCAACTTCTTCTGGCATCATCATCATTAGCTCTTCTTGAAGTGATTGTGCCTTTTGTAATAAAGGCAACTCACCTTTCATTGCTTTCTTCAATAATGTACCAGGAACTAATAAGCGATTAATTTCATTTGTCCCTTCAAAAATACGGTTAATACGTGAATCGCGGTACATTCGCTCTACTTCATATTCCTGCATAAAACCGTAACCACCATGTAATTGAACAGCTTCATCTGCTACAAAATCCAATAGTTCCGTACACATATACTTATTCATCGAACATTCTATTTGGTATTCGGCAATTGCTCTAGCAATTTCTCTACCGTCATTTAATTGCTCCTCCGTAAGTGCACCCATTCGCTGCTCAAATAAGCCTACCGTACGATATACCGCACTTTCATTTGCATATGTTTCTGCAGCCATTGTTGCTAGTTTCTCTTTTGTCAGGGAAAAGCTAGAAATAGGCTTATTAAATTGCTTACGTTCATTTACATATTTCGCCGCTAACTCAATGCCACGCTTCGCTCCACCAACACCACCAATAGCAAGCTTATAGCGGCCAACATTTAAAATATTAAATGCGATAATATGGCCCCGTCCTTTTTCACCTAATAAGTTTTCTACTGGTACTTCAGCATCTTCCAAAATCAACGTACGAGTTGAGGAACTCTTAATTCCCATTTTCTTTTCTTCAGGCCCTGTGGATACACCTGGAAATTCACGTTCTACAATAAATGCGGAGAAATGTTCTCCATCAATCTTAGCATAAACGACAAACACATCAGCAAAAGCTGAATTCGTTATCCATTGCTTTTCTCCATTTAAAATATAATGTGTTCCCGCCTCATTTAACGTAGCTGTAGCTTTTGCCCCTAAAGCGTCTGAACCTGAGCTTGGTTCTGTTAAAGCATATGCTGCTAACAATTCTCCAGTAGCTAATTTCGGTAAGTATTTTTCCTTTTGCTCCTCGTTGCCGAAAAACACAATTGGCAATGAGCCAATTCCTACATGTGCACCATGTGTAACCGAAAAACCACCCGCAAGAGCAAATTTTTCCGTAATTAAAGAAGAACTGATTTTGTCTAAAGCTAAACCGCCATATTCTTCAGGGACATCCGCTCCTAACAACCCTAACTCACCAGCTTTTTTTAGTAAATCTACAGAATGCTCAAATTCATGATTTTCCAAATGGTCAATTTTAGGAACTACTTCACCAACCACAAACTCTTCTGTCGTTTTCGCAATCATCTTATGCTCATCGGTGAAATCCTCTGGAGTAATGACGTCCTCTGCAGTTAAATCATCAACTAAAAAACCGCCGCCTTTGAATACTTTCTCTTTTGTTTCGCTCATCTATGTTAACCCCTTTTCTATTAATTTTTACACCATGAAACGTATCCCTTTAAAATTTAAACTTTAGATTATTCATCTTTGTCAAACAAACATGCATTATATCAGTTCAAAAACACCTGCTGCTCCCATGCCTCCCCCAATACACATGGTTACAACACCAAACTGCACTTTCCTGCGTTTCATTTCATGCATAAGTGTTAGCGTTAATTTCGTTCCTGTCATACCTAGTGGATGTCCTAACGCTATTGCACCACCATTGACATTGACTTTATCCATATCTAAATCCAAAGCTTGAATAACACGAACGGATTGAGAAGCAAACGCCTCGTTCAATTCAAATAAATCAATGTCCGCCAATTCTAAACCAGCAATTTTTAAAGCCTTTGGGATAGCAGCTACCGGACCAACTCCCATAATTTCTGGCTCCACGCCAGCTACAGCGAATGAACGAAATTTAACCATTGGTATTAACCCATCTGCTTCTGCTTTTTCTCTATCCATTACTAACACGGATGCTGCTCCATCACTCATTTGTGATGAATTTCCTGCAGTAACCGATCCATTGATATGAAATGCAGGTCTTAATTTAGCTAAAATTTCAGTAGATGTTTCCGGACGTACTCCTTCATCCATCTTAAATGTCATCTTTTGCTCTTCTGGTTTATTTTGATCATTAATGAACCGATGCGTTACTTCAACAGGCACCATTTCATCCGTAAATTTACCTTCTTGGATTGCTTTAGCAGCGCGTTGATGACTTCTTACCGCAAAAGCGTCTTGATCTTCTCTAGAAATTTGAAAACGATTGGCAACTTCTTCTGCTGTATGCCCCATTCCCATATAATATCCTGGGGCATTTTCTACTAACTGTGAATTCGGTTTAATAACATGACCACCCATTGGTATTAGACTCATAGATTCTGCCCCACCTGCAATAATGGTATCACTAGCTCCAACCATAATGCGCTCTGCAGCGTAAGCAATGCTTTGTAAACCTGAAGAACAATAACGATTAACTGTTATTCCAGGTACATTATGATCTAAACCTGCAAGGCCAGCTATATTCCTAGCCATATTCATACCTTGTTCTGCTTCTGGCATAGCAGTGCCAATAATCACGTCATCAATATTTCCATTATAATTACCTGCACGTTTTAATGTTTCTTTAATGGTTAGCGCTGCTAAATCATCAGGTCTTGACTGAGCAAGTGACCCTTTATTTGCTTTGCCTACAGGGGTTCTTGCACCCGCAACAATTACTGCTTCCTTCACACTAGTTCCCCCTTCATTAATTACGTAATGGTTTTCCTTTAACCAACATATGTTGCATTCGTTGTTGTGTTTTTGGCTCTCCAATTAAGCTTAAAAAGGCGTCTCGTTCTAAATCGAGCATTACTTGTTCATCTATTTTCGTTCCTTCTTGAATTCTACCCCCTGACAAAACATAGGCTAATTTCTCTGCCATTTTCACATCATGTTCTGAAGCATAACCACTTAAATGCAAATTTTTAGCCCCTAATACCATGGCAGCATAACCTGCATCACCGACTACTGGAATTTTTTCTCTTTTTGGCGCCCGATAGCCTGAATTAGCTAATGATAGGACATTTTCCTTTGCATCATATAGTAAATGATCAGGGTTAACGCTAATTCGATCACATTGGTCTAAAAAGCCAAATTCGCGTGCTTCAGCAGCTGAAGTAGATACTTTCGCTGTCGCTACCTTTTCAAAAACATCATTGGCTACCTTCGTCGTATCGAAAGACACGCCTTTTGGAAGTTGACGAAGCATCTTTACATACAATTCTTTCGTACCGCCGCCGCCAGGAATAAGACCTACCCCAAATTCTACAAGTCCCATATAAGTTTCTGCTGAGGCTTGAATAGAAGCTGCCGGCAAGGACACTTCTGCACCACCACCAAGCGTCATATTAAACGGTGCAACAACGACTGGTTTATTAGCATATTTAATTGCCATCGTCATATTTTGAAATTGCCGAATAACCATATCTAGTTCAAAGAAATTATCATCTTGTGCCTCCATCAACATCATGGCTAAATTAGCTCCTACACAGAAGTTCTTGCCTTGATTACCAATAACGAGACCCTCGTAATTCTTCTCCACCTCTTCTATGGCGAAATGAACCATTTGCATAATATCTAATCCGATGGCATTGCTTCGAGAATGAAATTCTAAACATGCTACCCCGTCGCCTAAATCTATTAAGCTAGCTCCTGTATTCTTTTTAATAACACCCTGCACTTCTTTTAAACTGCGCAAATGGATCTCTTTTTTATTGACATCCTTTTTCTTATATGTTCCTTGATCATAAAAGTAGACGTTGCCATTTTCTGTTTGATAGAAAGATTCCTTTCCTGCTTCTAATAATTGTAAAACCCATGTAGGAACCGTTTCTCCTTCGCTTTGCATGCGTTCAACTGATTTACGCAAACCAATTGCATCCCACGTTTCAAATGGACCTAGTTCCCAGCCAAAGCCCCATTTCATCGCATCATCAATAGCTGCTATATCATCAGCTATTTCGCCTGTTAATTCGGCAGCATAAATAAACACAGGTTTTAAAATAGACCAAACGAGCGCACTTGCTCGATCATCTTTCTGAGCTAGAAGCGTTTTCATTTTTCGATGCAAGCCTTTTTCTTGTTTCGCCATTTCCGTCGCTTTCGTTTTAAGCTTTTTCCTATCTTCATATTCCAATGTCTTTGGATTTAATTCATAAATAACACTACCGTCTTTCCCTTTTTTCTTTAAGAAAAATCCTTGACCACTTTTGGCGCCTAACCAGCCTTTTTCCTGCATTGTATGCATAAATTCAGGAACAGAAAATTTCTCTTTTTCTTCTCCTTCCACTTGGTCATATACATTCTTCGCTACATGGATAAATGTATCTAGTCCTACGACATCAAGGGTACGGAAGGTAGCACTTTTTGCCCTACCAATTAACGGTCCTGTTACAGAATCAACTTCGCCTACACTATAACCGCCACGTAACATTTCCTGTACAGTAATTAACAAGCCATAAGTACCAATTCGATTAGCAATAAAGTTAGGTGTGTCCTTAGCTTCAACGACACCCTTTCCTAGAATGTCTTCGCCAAATTGCTTCATAAAGGACAGCACTTCAGGATCAGTATCTTTCGTTGGAATGACTTCAAGTAATTTTAAGTATCTTGGTGGATTGAAGAAATGTGTTCCTAGGAAGTGTTTGCGGAAATCTTTCGAACATTCGCTCGACATTGCTTCAATAGAAATACCAGATGTATTTGAACTTACAATTGTTCCTGGTTTACGATACTGTTCTACATTCGCAAAAACTTTTCGTTTAATCTCCAAATTTTCGACGACAACCTCAATAATCCAATCCACCTCAGCTAGCTTTTCCATATCATCTTCCATATTTCCTACTTCAATTAAATCAAGGCTCTCTTTCATTGCAATAGGGGAAGGTTTTTGTTTTAATAACGCCTTTTTACTCTCTGTTGCAATTCGATTGCGAACAGATGGATTATTTAAAGTTAACCCCTTATTTTCTTCCTTTTTTGTTAACTGTTTCGGTACAATATCAAGCATAATTGTTGGTATACCAACATTAGCCAAGTGTGCCGCAATTCCTGACCCCATTACCCCTGATCCTAAAACAGCAGCACGCCTGATCAATTGCTTCATAGTTTATCCTCCCATCCACATTTTGAATGAATACTCATTCATTTTATGTCGAAAATAAAAAGATAGTCTCCTATCTACTTACTTATTACTATAAAGTATTTACTGATATTTCGCAACAATTATAAACATTTTTTTATTAATAAGCTTCAAATACATACGTAAAGCATTCATATTCTTTAACATTTTTTAGAAACGTACAGATCATTTTCACAAACGCCGAACAAGCCTTTATAAAGAAAACATTATATTACAATGAGTCTTCAATCAATGGGAAGCCTTTCCTCACTGATTAACACCAAACCTTTAGGGTAAAAGCCACCATTTCTCTGATAGGATAAACTCTATTGGGTACTTTATTATAAAAAAGCAAAATGAAATCTGTTTTTTTCTCAATAGTTTCAATTAATCGTAACGGTTCCTATTTACATTTCGAAATGATTACGATATTATATGTAAAGGAGAGTTAAGAAGAGGAGGAACAACTTTTGAGAAGAACATCCATTACTATACTTATACTTGGCTTTATTACATTAATTGTTGTCGGTTGTACAAAAACAGATGGTGCTAATCAAAAGAACACAGATATAACTATATATACATCTGTATATCCAATTCAGTTTGCTGTAGAGCAAATTGCTGGAGACACAGCTGATGTGCATTCCGTTTACCCACCAGGAGTAGATGCTCATACCTATGAACCAACCTCTAAAGACATGACAAATATAGCTAAAAGCGATGTGTTTATTTACTTAGGTGCAGGGTTAGAAGGATTTGCAGAGAATGCAGCAGACGCACTGCGTTCAGAAGACGTGGAGCTTGTCGAGCTAGGAAAAAATGAGCATCTTTTTGATAAAGAAACGAACCATACAGTAAGTGATCACGCCCATGAAGATGGAGAGCATGCTGATGAAGCGGGAGCTCATGAAGGTCATACCCATGGAGATCACGACCCTCATGTATGGCTTGATCCTTCGCGAATGATTACATTATCTGACATGGTAAAAGAACAATTAATGAAACTTAACCCAGACGATAAACAGCTTTACGAAAGTAATTTTGATCAATTAACAGAACAGCTACAATCGCTTGATGCCGACTTTACATCCGTTTTGGAAGCAGCAACAAACAAACATATTCTCGTATCCCATGCAGCTTATGGTTATTGGGAAGAGCGCTATGGTTTAGAGCAAATTTCCATTAATGGGTTGTCACCTAACCATGAGCCATCACAGAAAGAACTAACCGAAATTATCGACCAAGCTGAAAAGGATGATCTTCATTATATCATCTTCGAACAAAATACGTCCAATCGTGTATCAAAAGTTATACAAGACCATATTCAAGCACAAGCTGTTACCATTCATAACTTATCTGTCTTAACAAAGAAAGATCTCGAAAATGAGGAGGATTATTTTTCCATTATGAAAAAAAATCTAAAAACACTCGATCAAGTAACTTCTTAATTCTCGATTGAGTCATTAAATAGATAGGAGGCTTAAAAGTGAGTGAAGCCATTATCTCCATGAAAAACATCAGTTTTTCTTATGAAAATAAGCAAATATTAGATCATATCAATTTTTCCGTATCTAAAGGCTCATTTATGGGCTTGGTTGGGCCAAACGGAGGTGGAAAGACCACACTTATTAAATTAATTCTCGGTTTACAAAAAGCGGATGCTGGAAGTATTCAATTATTTGGCCAACCGATTGAAAAATTTAACACCTGGCATAAGATTGGTTTTGTTTCGCAAAAGGCAAATGCGTTTAATAAAGGTTTTCCAGCAACCGTATACGAAGTAGTGTCAATGGGTCTAACAGCCAAAGTTGGCTATTTAAAATTCTTTCAAAAAAAACATAAAGAAAAAATTAAGGAAGCAATTAATCAAGTTGGAATGAAGGCATATACACATGAAAATATCGGTAACTTATCTGGTGGACAACAACAACGCATCTTTATTGCTAGATCTTTAGTCAATGATCCTGAACTACTCATCTTAGATGAACCGACTGTAGGGGTGGATAATGAGAATGTACAGCGATTTTACGATTTACTTGATAACCTAAACCGCAATAAAGGCATTACGATGCTTATGATAACGCATGACACTGGAACAATCGCTGAACAAGCAACTGAAATTGCATGTTTAAATAAAACATTGCATTTCCACGGGAAACCAGAAGCTTATAAAAGAATATCGAACGAAGAGTGGTCTCATATTTATGGACATAATATCCATTTAATTACACACGACCATTGATTTGGAGGAAGACATATGCTAGCAGATTTTTTGGAATATGATTTTTTAAGAAATACGTTATTTACTGGAATAATAATTGGTCTTATCGCACCTTTACTAGGAACATTTATTGTGGTCAGAAGATTGTCTTTGCTAGCTGATGCGCTATCCCATGTCACTTTAGCTGGAATCGCATTCGGTTTATTATTAGAAAAAAAATTCGCACTCATGATCAGTCCACTGTATACCGGAATAGCTTTTTCTGTGTTCGGTTCAATATTAATTGAAAAGTTGCGTGGCGTTTATAAGGCATTTCAAGAGCTGGCTATTCCAATCATATTATCTGGTGGTGTAGGGCTTAGCGTTATATTTATTTCTATAGCAGATGGATTTAATACAGATTTATTTAGCTATTTGTTTGGCTCTGTATCTGCAGTAAGTAAAAGCGATTTTTATTCTATAGCTGGTATAGCAGGGTTTATTATTATTATCATCGTCCTGTTTTTCAAAGAATTATTTACACTTTCTTTTGATGAGGAGCATGCAACTATTTCTGGATTACACACGAAAGCAATCCATTTATTATTTATCGTTTTAACTGCCTTAGTTATTGCAATCTCGATGAGAATCGTCGGAGTGTTACTTGTTTCAGCTCTTATGACACTACCTGTTGCAGCCAGCATGCGTTTTGCTAAAGGATTCAAGCAAATGGTGTATTTATCTATTGTATTTGGTGAAATAGCTGTTATTATAGGGTTAATAACAGGATATTATTTAAGTATTCCACCAGGTGGAACGATTGTATTAGTATCTATTTCGCTGTTAATATTATCCATTATTATAAGCAAGCAGCGTTCAAAAGCAACATCCTAAGAATTGTAACGATATCTAAACAAGCAATACTTCTTTTTTGCTCTCTATTAAGAAACGTCTTATTACATGATTACTTCAGGCGTCTTATTAATAAAACATATAAGTAAAAACACACCGTGTGGAGCATATGAAGCACAATACAAAGTGAGGGAAGCTGTATGAATAGACAAGAGGCTGTCACACTTTTACGTAAAAAAGGCTATAAAATGACGGGGAAACGAGAAGACATCTTATCTTTTTTTGAAAAAGCAGATGGTTACCGTACCGCTAAAGATTTAATTACACATTTAGAAGAAAATTATCCTGGTATCAGTTTTGATACTATTTACCGTAATTTACATCTCTACCACGATCTAGGAATTTTGGAAACAACCGAATTAGGTGGTGAAAAGCATTTTCGAATGAATTGTGCACATCATCATCATCATCATTTTATATGTAAAGATTGTGGTAAAACAAAAGAAATTGATATTTGTCCTATGGAAGAAGTCGAACAACTATTAGCTGCGTATTCGATTGAAGGACATAAATTTGAAATCTACGGAAGGTGTCCTGGATGCATGTTAGCAAAAACATAAAATTAGTCACAGCAATTGGATTAGGCGGAGCAGTTGGAGCAATGGGAAGGTATAGTCTAACATTTATATTCTCAACAGATGGCTTCCCATTTGCTACGTTATCCGCCAACTTGCTTGGCTGTTTTTTATTAAGCTATTTATTACATCACAAACAAATCAAAAAACACTTGCCACCAACGTTGTTCACAGCATTAACGACTGGATTAATTGGCTCATTTACTACTTTTTCCACTTTTACCGTTGAAACGATTGAGCTTTGGAATAGCCATTTTTTCTTAGCGATTACCTATGTTTTACTTAGCATTGCCGGCGGCTTGTTATTCTGCTATATTGGTTATCTATTTTCCATACATACTAGAAAGAAGGCAAGAATATGAGCTTTTTTTATGTTGCTTTAGGAGGCTTTTGTGGAAGTTTTGTCCGCTACCAACTGTCAATTGCCGCAAATAAGCGATTAATTGGAACTTGGCTTGCCAACATCACGGGATCTATCCTTTTAGCTTCTCTTATACTAATATACACAAAAGAAATCCTTCCACATACTTGGTGGCTCATTCTTGGAGTCGGTTTTTGTGGAGCCTATACAACATTTTCCACATTTGGAAATGAAACAATTCAATTACTATTACAACGACAATGGAATAAGGCTATCGGCTATATTAGCTTATCGTTCATCGTTTCTATTCTACCGGCAACATTAATTTTATCGTTATAATTCCATCGTCTAGAAAGACTTATTATGTATATGTCAAGTCTTTTTAGACATAGTTATAACCTCTATATTTTCATGTGATTTTTACTATTTTTTTAACATGCAAGTGAAGTGTATATCGTTGACACTACGAAAACGCTATTGTTTTACTTTATCTCCCCCGAATAACCGATTTTGTTGATACCGTTATTCGGGGATGTATTTCACAACTCCCTTTGGATTATACGAAAACTTCCTCGATTATTCTCTCTGATTCATGATCCAGCATATTTTTATTGATCACTTCATCAGATTGCTTGTTCATTTGATCTTGAAATGCTTGCGCCTGTCCTGGTTCACCTATTACCACTA
The DNA here is from genome assembly GCF_900166595.1 of Virgibacillus dokdonensis. Taxonomy (NCBI): domain Bacteria; kingdom Bacillati; phylum Bacillota; class Bacilli; order Caryophanales; family Bacillaceae; genus Virgibacillus; species Virgibacillus dokdonensis. The sequence goes on from NZ_LT745763.1 coordinate 2,700,788, forward strand.
TTTTTTCCCAGCCCCTGTCTTTGGCGAACTTATCCATTTTAGGAGCTAAAGATTTATACCAACGATGTTTATTCGCTTCAAAGCGAGCGCTTAAATTGTCCTTTTGAATCGTAGGATTCCCTGGTCCCATCGCCGTTTTTTCACGCCAGTCATCTACATTAACATCTAATTCAAAATGCTTCTCCATTTCCATTTCATTTAAATAGGATTCGATAACTCTCACTTCGCTTTGCTGCACCAACACGATCCCGGTTTTTGGGTATTCTTCTTTCAATTTCTGTAATTGTTCTAATTGTGGCGTTTCCTGCCAGAAAAATTCTGTTTCTAAACGCATTTGAACTCGTATTGCAAACCACACTTCTTCATCTGCTGTTGCAAACACAATAACACCTTTGCGAAATTGTTGTTCATTGCCTCTAATGAAATTTTCCACGTTTTGTTTTACATGTTGAAAATTACGAAGTTCTTCTTTATCATCAGATTCTTCTAAATAATGTTCGAAATTACGTATTCCGTTTTTGAAATGAATTTTCCATTCCCCACCTTGTTGTTCAGGGTCAGAAGGGTCTGTATTTAAATACATGGTAAATACTTTATCAGGACCTCCTCTTTCTACTGACTCTAATTGTTTTAGTTCTTTGTTTAAATCCATCTCTATCTTCACTCCTTCGTTGCTATCTGCTTCTTAGTAATGTATTACCGATTGAAGTAGATCATAAACATATGGGTGAAAATACTTCTTTTAAAAATAGTTAAACTATCGCTATTTCCTCACTTGGAGGCCTTGTTTTTCTTACAAGCTAGGCCTCAAATTCTTATGTTACCCCCTAGTAGAATGAAACTATGAAATGAGTTTCAAACCAACTGCTGCACTTAAAATCATGCCAATAAAAAGTAACCTCTTCCAATCGCTAGATTCTTTAAAAAATAACATACCAACAATGGCACTGCCTACTGTTCCCATCCCTGTCCAAACAGCATAAGCCGTACTCATTGCAATTGTTTCCATTGCAATACCAAGCAGTATGAAACTTAGTCCAAAACCTCCAAATAACCATAAAATGGACATGACACTTATCCGTTGATTCACTTTATTAATTCCCGTAACACCGAGAATTTCACTAAACCCTGCTAATACAAGTATAAGCCAATCCATTATGACACCTCTTTCCTATCTTTTTGTGGTGTGACTAATTTTAAGCCAATAACTCCTGATACTAACAATAGAATGAGCGCCATTTTCAAAAGTCGAATTGGCTCTCCAAAAATCACTATGTCTGCTACTACTGTCCCTGCCGTCCCTATACCGGTGAATACCGCATAACTGGTACCAACCGGCAAGCGACGAGAAGCCATAATAAGCAAGTGCATACTAATATAAATAGCTATTAGCGTTAACCCCCAATCAACCATACTGTTTGAGTGTTTTAGACCAATTACCCAGCAAATTTCAAATAAGCTAGCAATAAATACAGTATTCCAATCTTTATTCATGCTCATCACCTTTTTTAATCTATTTTTAACGTACTTTTGTAAGTAGTCTCCCTCAGAAATAAAGGGAGCCGCCAAGCGGTAAAGGGGGATGCATTTAACCTAAGAACTTTTGTAAACGTGGTAAACTATAGAATTTGTTGTTTGACAAGTGCTTATTTAAGGTCGAATGGATGACTTATCGCTACGCCATATTGCATGAGTCATCATTTTCCTTATGCTATAAGCCTTATACTTTTCTATAATAGAAAAAAAGCAAACAAAAAAACCCAGAAAGATATCCTATATTTAGATATCCTCCCGGGCTTTTATCCCTCCGTGTACACGTCGTGGAAAACGCGCATTTTCTCTTGGTCCAGACCAGATAATAACTTATAATCTGCGGAACCCTAGAAAATTAGGTGAAAAATTTAGTCATTATCGCTTATTATAACGATATCCAAACAGGTCTGTCAAATATACTTTTTGTCTGCTAGGTGCAAACATTTAAACTAGCTACTGCCTTATTTTAAATAACACTATTTGATTTTTTTCATAAGCCTATTATGAGATAGGTTTACTAAATTTTTCACCCATGACCTTGAGTTATTTTTTAGCAATCTTTACTTCTTTAATTGGATAACCATCCATTTACTCAACTATGAATTCATATCCACTATAATCTATAGCCGTTCCAGTAGAAACATCAAGGTTTTTCATGAATATCCAACCACCAATTGTATCTATTTCTTCATCCGAAAGTTCAATATCAAGCAAACCATTTACTTCTTTTAAAAAAATTCTCGAAACTATTCTAGCATTAGCTTAATACCCGCTATACGTCTATAACTATTAAAATTATTTAGTTGAAGAATCATATATAATCTGCATTTAATTATTGTAACCGTAACAGCCTGTTGAAAAAGAACATCCACTATGTAAACTATGTAGTGCACACTTTTTACTTTCTAATACTCTTTATCTTGTTTTACTTTTTTATAATCACTTGACAACATCCGTGTAAATGAGATGATCATGAGCAACAATATGACCGTAAATGGGAGCGCCGATATTAACGAAACGGTTTGCAAAGCTTCTAAACCTCCTGCTAATAAAAGTACAATAGCAATAGCAGTTATCAAAAGCCCCCAGACAATTTTTGTCACTAATGCTGGGTTTAAGCTTCCTTTTGAAGTCATTACACCAAGGATATATGTTGCAGAGTCTGCTGAAGTCACAAGGAATGTAAATATTAGAAATATAGATAGGATAGAAAGTATATTTGTCATCGGCAAATGCTGATACGTTTCAAACAGGGCTACTGCAATATCTACATTCACAGCTTGAGCTATAGAAGTTCCATTCATTAAATCATTATATACAGCTGTCCCTCCAAAAGTCGCAATCCAGATACAAGCAATTGCTGGTGAAACGACCAATACTCCTAAAACATATTGACGAATACTTCTTCCTCTAGATACGCGCGCTACAAATGCTCCAACAAATGGAGACCAAGCAATAGCCCAAGCCCAATAGAAAATAGTCCATTCCCTTACCCAAGTATCTCCTGTATAAGGGGTTAAACGAAGACTATAATGAATGTAACTTGATAAGTAATCACCTAATCCTAAAACGAGTGTATTCAAAATAAAAACAGTGGGGCCTGCTAAAAATACAAACACTAATAACAGTAGACAAAGCCCTAAATTAATATTGCTCAACCATTTTATTCCTCTATCTAATCCTGTGCTTGATGATATTAAGTAGGTTACAAGCATGACTCCAGCAATACCCATTTGTACCCATATGGAAGTCGGTACATCGAAAACAGACTTTAAGCCACCATTCATCTGAAGTATTCCTAATCCCAAAGACGTAGCTACTCCCATCACAGTCGCTACTACCGCTAGAGTATCCACTGTATTTGCAATCGATTTATTTTCACCTATGATTGGTTGAATGGAAGTTGAAATTAATCCTCGTTGCTTTTTTCTAAACTGTAAATAGGATATAACAAGTCCTACAATCGCAAATACAGACCATTGGCTAATTCCCCAATGAAAAAAGGCGTAACCCATAGCAACTCTCGCTGCCTCCTCTGTCATAGCTTCTACTTCAGGAAATGGGGTGTTAAAAAAATGACTCATTGGTTCTGCTACGCCCCAAAAAACAAGACCTGCTCCGAAACCAGCTGAAAAAAGCATGCCAACCCAGGTAAAAAAAGAGTATTCTGGTTTGGAATGCACTGCTCCTAATTTTATCTTCCCATACTTACTCACAGATAAAATAATTAAAAATGCAACAAAGATAAACACAGCCAAGAGGTAAAACCAACCAAAATTAATAGTTGTAAAATTAAACATTTTTTCCGCTACAGCGCCAAAACGATTTGGCATAATCGCGCCAACAATAACAAGTAATAGCACAACAAACGCTGACACATAAAAAACTGGGTTGTTAAAAGTATTTTTTTTCATAACAATTCCTTTCTACTTGATTTACAGGTTTTATTTCTAGAATAAGGGGGGAGTAACACGCGAACAAAATAAATAAGAGGGATACGTTAATGTATACCCAAATAAAAAAACAATAAACCTAATTTTCTAATATTTATGTGTAAGCTAAGATCTTCTCTTCCTATTCTATTAAATCTTGTAAAGCCAGACATAAGAAATAAAAAAACTACAGACTTCGTCAAACCTTTATACCGAAATCTATAGTTTTTTTATGCTATGAACGCTAAATGATTATACTTTCCAAAAAATAAAGAAAGCCGTCCTCATTTGAGAACGACTTTCTCTTATACTATTAAAGAACGCGGCGTACATGTCCTTTAAATGCATTGCTCCAGTATGAATTAGACATGCTCTCTATGGAAACTCCTGGTGTACTTTGCGCACCAATGAAATTACCTCCACCCATGTAAATAGCGACATGTCCATTTTTCTTATAAGTATCAAAGAAAACTAGATCTCCAGGTTGAATTTCACTGTATGAGATTTTTTGACCTACATTTACTAATGCGCTTGTGCTTGATGGAATAGAGTAGCCACCTTGTGCAAATGCCCAAGATACAAATCCAGAACAATCAAAGCCGCTTGGTCCCTTTCCTCCCCAAACATAAGGCACACCTAAATGTTGACGTCCAGAATTAACAATTGTACTTACACTGCCACTTCCAGCTGACACTTTTGGTGCAGAAGAAGAGCTTTTACTTTTTGTTTCGCTTTTACTACCTAGCGTTTGCAATTCTCCGCCATTAGAAGTATTACTACGAGTTGCAGCTTCAGATTGACGTTCAACTTGCATGCTTTGTCTTACTTCTGCTTGAAGATCAGCAAGATTGTTATCTTTGATTTCTAAGTCTTCTTTTAAACCTTCAAGATCAGCTTTTTTATCTTTTAGTTTTGCTTCTTTTTTCTCGTTTTCTTCTTTTTGTTGTTTAATAGTTTCCTGTATACCTTTTAATTCAACTTGTAATGCTTCCATCTCCTCTAAACTATTAACAACTTTATCTTTCTTCTCATTCACTTCTTTTTTATCTTTCTCTTGTTCTTCTATTAAATTAGCATCTGAATTTGTAATTTTATTAACAGCTGATACACGGTTAATAAATTCACCAAAGTCCTTAGAACCAAAAATAACTTCTAAGTAGTTAACGTCACCACCACTTTTTTGATAAGAAACAGCACGTTCTTTTAACTTATTAAAGCGTTTCTCGATTGCATCTTCCAGTGTTGCTATCTCTTTTTCAAGCTTGTCCACTTCTTGTTCTTTTTTAGCAATATCGGCTTGCACTTTTTCGATTTGCGCTTTATTTTCTTTCATTGCATCATCGAATTGCGTGATTTGTTGATTCAACTCTTCTAATTCAACTAGCACATCAGCAATTTTCGCTTCTGCTTTTGAAAGATCGGCTTTAATTGCTTCTCGATCACTTTGAATTTCTGTTTGCTTATCTTTTAAGTTCCCTAGTGTCTCCGCTTGCACCTGTGTATGAAAAAATGCACTGCTAAATCCAACGACTGTCACAGTCGCAACTGTTACAATTGACTTCTTCAAGATACTCCCCCGCTTTTTACATAGAATTTTTTATATGTATCTATCTTTTTGCTGTAGCTAATAATAGATTTTAAATTATGTATAACTATCTTAGTAGGCAACTCGTATTATAACAGCTAAAAGTTGCAAGCGTGTTATAGTAATATTACAATTATATTTCAAATACGACATAATGTTTTACTTTTCATGAAAAGAAGCGTTTATTCGCTAACGAACAACGCTTCTCCGGGGATATTTCGAAATATAAATGAAGTTCATAGATTATATTTACTTATAAAGAAAATTGTTCTTCTTCTGTTGAACCTTTTAATGCAGCCGTTGAGGACGTACCTCCAGAAACCACCTGTGCGACTTCATCAAAATACCCAGTTCCTACTTCTCGTTGATGTCTTGTAGCAGTATATCCATATTTTTCGCTATCAAATTCATTTTGTTGTAACTCCGAATATGCCTTCATACCTTCTGTTTTATATTTTCTTGCCAATTCAAACATACTATAATTAAGAGCGTGAAATCCTGCTAACGTAACAAACTGGAATTTATATCCAAGTTCTGCTATTCTATTCTGGAACTGAGCAATTTCTTCATCTGTCAACTTTTTCTTCCAATTAAATGATGGTGAACAATTATAAGCTAACATTTTGTTTGGATATTTTTCGTGTATCGCCTCGGCAAATTGTTTAGCTTCTTCGTAATTTGGTTCTGAAGTTTCACACCAGATTAAATCAGCATAAGGCGCATACGCAAGTCCCCTTGCGATCGCTTGATGAATACCAGATTTCGTCTTATAAAAGCCTTCTGTTGTTCTCTCTCCAGTAATAAATCGAGCATCATAAGGATCTACATCACTCGTAATCAAATCGGCCGCATTTGCATCGGTTCTAGCAACAATAATAGTAGGTGTTCCCATTACATCCGCAGCCAATCGAGCAGCAATCAAATTTCGTACCGCTGTTTGTGTAGGTAGCAATACTTTACCGCCTAAATGGCCACATTTTTTCTCTGAAGCTAGTTGATCCTCAAAATGTACACCTGAAGCACCTGCCTCAATCATTGATTTCATAAGTTCGAATACATTTAATTGACCACCAAAACCAGCTTCTGCATCAGCGACAATTGGCGCAAACCAATCGATATCCTCTTTCCCCTCTGAATAATGAATTTGATCCGCTCGTTGCAATGCTTGATTTATCCGCTTTACTACATTTGGTACACTATTCACAGGGTACAAGCTTTGGTCTGGATACATTTGCCCTGCTAAGTTCGCATCTGCAGCTACTTGCCAACCACTAAGATAAATTGCTTTTAATCCAGCTTTAACTTGTTGAACAGCTTGATTTCCTGTTAAAGCTCCAAGTGCATGAATGTAATCTTCCGTTTGTAATAATTCCCATAATTTCTCCGATCCTTTTTCTGCCAATGTGTATGCTATATCCACGGAACCCCTTAAACGAATAACTTTTTCCGCACTATAAGGCCTTTCTACACCTATCCACCGTTCATCATTTTCCCAAGCTTTCTGTAATTTTTCTACACGTTCAGTTACCATTGTAAATTTCCCCCTTTATTAGTACTTAAAAACTCCCTTTGTTATAATACAAATATTATTGTTATATAACATAAACACCAAAAAAATTAATCCTGTTTCTTAGAAAGACAATGATCACATTCCTGAATGATACTTTTTCCATCTACAGCTTTCCCACATTCTGGACACATTGTAAATTCTTTTTGCACTTTCACCCCTCCTTTTATATAACAGTTATATTTTAAATACTTTTGTTATAACACAGTTTATGGGATTTACTTGAAAAATGCAACCCTTTTTTTCAATTTGGTTGAAATATTTTTAAAGTTCATGGAAAATAGATGAGGATACCAAGTTTTGTCTTATATATAAAGTGCTTTTACATCCACTTTAAAAGTGTTCTTGTAAGGAAAAAGTGAAGGAGAAATAAAGTTGTACAATTTTGATTTCATAGCTTAGAACCCGAACCCTTTCCTTTGTACCTTTAACCCTTATAGTACTAAATAATCCGATAAGACAAGCTTTTATGTAATACATCTAGGAGATGAACTATAGTGAAACCTTCCCATTTTATTGGCAGCAGAGTTGTAAAAACTGGTGTCGCAGTTTTTCTTACCGCTTGGATTTGCGAGCTGTTTCATGCCCCAGCTGTGTTTGCTGTAATAACAGCTATCGTAACGATCGAGCCAACTGTAGCTGATTCCATACGTAAAGGGTTTATACGCTTTCCTGCCTCAGCAATTGGCGCTGCTTACTCCGTATTTTTTATATATTTATTTGGAAATTCGCCAATAACCTATGCGCTTGCAGCAACATTGACAATTGTCACTTGTTTTCGCCTAAAACTGCACGCAGGACTATTAGTTGCTACGCTTACAGCAGTAGCAATGATCGAAGTCATTCATAGCAATTATTTTATATCCTTTCTTATTCGCCTAGGAACAACTACAATCGGCTTAGTTGTTTCTACTGCCGTCAATATGTTTGTTCTACCACCTGATTATACATCACATATCACGGAAAATATGATGACCATTCGAAAACGTTTAGCGACTAGAATTAAAAAAGTATTCTATGCAGTAACAGCTGAACAGCCAATAACAGCGGTCCATTCATTACATTCATCAGATGATGTATATAAAAAAATTCGCCAAACGGAAACACTTATCCAATTCCAAAAAGAAGAAGCCAAATATCATCCACTAACAAGTAGCGAAAAGAAATTTTTCAAGCAAATAGAAAAACAGCTAGCAAGCTTAAAACTAATTCATTACCATATTGATAATGTTCTTACCACGAAGTTGAGAAATGACCTTTGGATGGACCATGAAAAAAAGATTATTAGAGAGGTTGTTGATGAATTGGTGGACACTTTCCACCATAAAACCAAGTTAAATCAAACGGATATTTGCAATTTAAGAGAACTTTATTGGCGAGAAAATGGAGTTGCCAGTCGAAAGCCAGATGCAAATATTGCAAATCTTCCACCTGAATTAATTATTACGTATGAGTTACTTACCATTTGTCAGCTAACGAATCGTTTCTTAGAGTATGGGAATAATGTTGACGTGGTAAATTCATCTGATTAACAACGGCTATATGCGGTTAAGAAAGCTAAACTTATCGCCAAGTTTCATGTCAAGGAGCAAATTATTTCAAAAAATATTACAGTACAAAAAAACGAGCTCTCCGACACTCGTTTTTTGTACTTATTCAACTAAATGATTTTTAAAAGCATATATAACAGCTTGCGTGCGATCTTGCACTTCTAACTTAGATAAAATATTACTTACATGTACTTTTACCGTTTTTAACGAAATAAACAATTGATCGGCAATTTCTTGATTTGTTTTTCCTTGAGCGACTAACAACAAAATTTCCCGTTCCCTTTCTGTTAAAGCTTCGTGCAAAGCGCGTTCTGGAGAACGCATACGATTCATAATTTTCCCTGTCACTTCTGGCTCCAACACAGTTTGTCCTTCAAAGGTTGCCCGAATTGCTTTAGCTATTTCTTCCGCTTTCGATGTTTTCAACATATAACTTGTTGCACCTGCTTCTAAAGCGGGGTACACTTTCTCATCATCTAAAAAGCTAGTCACAATAATTATTTTAGCTTCTGGCCATTGTTCAATAATGAGCCGTGTTGCCTCAATTCCGTCCATTTCTTTCATAACAAGATCCATTAAAATTATATCCGGCTTTAACGTTAACGCTAGTTCTACAGCTTCTCCTCCATCAGCTGCCTCTGCAACAACTTCTATATCTGGCTGGGCCGCTAAATAAGAAGTTACTCCAATACGTACCATTTCATGGTCATCAGCAAATAATACATGTATCACTCCATCTCTCCTCCTTCATTAAAATAAGGAACTTTTACTTCTAGGCGTGTGCCTTGATTAGGAAAACTAATTATTTTATAGCTGCCACCTATTTCATAAGCTCTTTCTCTCATATTTTGTAAACCATATGATCCAGTTTTTAATTTTTTCATATCAAATCCAACCCCATCATCCGTTGCTCGCAGAATAATATTTCCATCTCTTTCTACTAACATGACATGCAAAGAATTAGCTTTTGCATGGCGTAATGTATTTGATAAAGCTTCTTGGATAATCCGAAACAATTGGTCCTCTACACCTTTATCAACAGTAAAATCCTCAATATTCCAATCAATTTGCATTGGCACTTTTTGTGTGAGTTCAATTAACAACTCCTTCGTCCCTTCTTGTAAAGATTTCCCTTTCAAAGCTACAGGACGTAAATGTAAAAGAAGTGCTCGCATTTCTAACTGCGATTGTTGAATCATATTCTCTACCATCCGAAGTTGTTTTTTCATTGTTTCATCCTGAGGCGGATTTGTTTCTGTAATTGTCGACATCATCATTGAAGCCGCAAATAATTGCTGACTGACAGAGTCATGCAATTCGCGAGCTAATCTATTTCTCTCTTGAACAACAATTTCCTGTAAGCTTTGTTCTCGTTCTACAGCTCGTTCCGTTGCTAATCGTTGAGCATGCTCTGTTTGCATCCTAAATTTATGTTGAATTTGCTCAAGATGATGCTGCATTTGTTCCAAGCCTTTTGGTATTTCCAAATCAAAACTTAGTTTTTGTCCTTTAATAATTTCTTCCATTCTCTTTTCCACAAAGTGAACACGTTGTCTCCAATAGATACCTGCAACTATCCCAGTTATAATACCAACAGTGACAGGAATAACAAATAAAATAAATAAGAAGGAGATGTCTTCTATTTTTTTATTAACAATCGTACTCCAATCATCTACGAACGCAAAAAGTGTTACTCCTGTTACTAATATTGTTAAAATAATACTATATAAAACTGCAGTAGAGATATGCCGTAATAACAGGTTCATATTCGTTTCACCTCGACATCTCCAGAGAATATAGCTATAATTATTTTTACACGAGGGAACGACGTATCATAATTTTTCGTTTGATATAATAACGTTTGGTTCATCATACGGTCATGGTAATTTCCAAAAATGTGCGCACGTCCAATAACAGAGCTATGATGAATACTAACTTCTACGTCATACGGCACATGAATCTCGATATTCCCTACAAGATGGCGAATAGAGATGACTGCCGTATCATTTGGTAACACAGTATTGCTTAAATCTATAACTCGATCACCGAATGCTCCATGAATGTTAACATCTCTCCATTGATAAGCAACATCATCTGTTCTTTGGTCATCAAAAAAGCGGTGATCAAAAAAAGGGTGTTTACGAACAAGGTCTTCTTGTTCCACCTGCGCCGTTTCCGTATTTAAATAAGGTTTTACCCATTTCGCTACCTTTTTTGATTTCGAATATTGAATAACAAATATTGCTATTGTAGAAATAACAAAAAATCGAATCGCAAGCATATTTAAAATGGAAAAAATAATCCCTATTAAACCTGCCCAAAAAAATAATTTCCCCCAAAAACGTTTAAGATTTTTTCTTCCCACATAAATAAGCAAGGCAAAAAAAAGCGCAGGAATAATCATGCCGCCTTCAAAAAAAGTCATCTCTAATACAAAGAGAATGACACCAACAATCAGTATCCAATTCAATGTATCGGTTGATAGTCGATGAAACATGCTGCACCCCTCCTACAATTGCCAAGCTTTCCAAAAATTTGTTTTCAAGCAATAAAAAAGAAGTAAGGTTGGCCAACTTCTTCCATGCGTCTCCAAAAAACAAACCTCTTTCTCTATGCCTTGCCTGGTAACCAAAAGTGTAATCAGAAAAATCTGCATTTAGTGTACTTTTTTAAACAAGCTATTCCAGATGAAAAACAGGCGCTTTATCTTACGCCTGTATAGTATACCATGTTTTTCTATTACAAAGAAGAAATGTCAGGACGCTAGGCAATACTTAAAACACTGTGAAAAATTCTGCTAAACGTCCAATTATACTTCTTCTTTATCATTCATTTCTTTTTCTAGGTTAGCAATTTTTTGATCAAATGTGCTACGGTAATAAGCACTATTTACTTTATATTCTAACCCTTCAATATAACGTTCCATTTCAGCAAATTTTGAAAATGGTTTGTCCGCAGTTTCACCAATGACCCGATTCATTTGAGAATTTGCGCGTGCTATATTTTCCCGTCCCATTAATTCCATGCGCCGTAAATGCATATCCTTTAACTTATGCTTCATATTTTCGTACTTTTGTTCTAATGTATCAAGTTCAGCAACTGCCTCATCGCGCGAAGCTTTCATGCGCTCAGCTCTTGCTTGATATTCTTGATGTTCGCGAATCGCAAATTCGTACATTTCTGTTTCTCCGGCTCTTTCAGCAATATTAGCTTGCTTTAACCGTTTATCTGCTAAATCTTGCGCTAATTGATATTCCTTTAAAAACTCATCTTTTAGCTTGTACTGGCGTTCCAAAAGCTTCCGTACTTTTTCCTTTTCTTGCTCACTTTGCCTTAAATAATGATTTAAAGCTGCAATGGGGTTTTTTTGCTCCTTTTGATCCATCATATGGTGTAAATCGCTAACGACAGACTCCTTCATTCTTGTGAAAATGTTAGTCATTCATTATCTCTCCTTTTTGTTTACTTATTTAATTCTGCCCATTCACGTTCAAAATTTGTAAATGGATCGTCTTCTTTTATATGATGTACAACTGGATCATCGTCGTCTTTCTTCCAACTTTTATAAATCATGTAGAGTGCCACTATCGCAACAACGCCTATTAACGCAAACATATTTGAAATGGTAATACTCAAAACAATGAGCCCTACAATAACCCAGCCTACTTTTCCTGCAACAGAATCAGTTTTCATAAACTGCTTAAAAATAACATACAGTAACCAAATACCTAGCGCGAAGAATACCATTGGTCCTATGTTAGCAAGTAGGACCATGAAGGCTACTAACCCTGCTAGAAATAAAAGAAATTTTTTCACTGCAGCTCCTCCTTCCTTTAACTTACTTCTATCATACAAGCTAATGCTTTGTTTCGTAATGAACTATAGCCATATTTTCTTCTAGTACTTAAGGCGTACTAGGAGTCAATGAAATGAAGTAAGTTGTTAATAGATAATGTTCTGTTTTGTTCACTGCCTCAAATTGCGGTCACAACACAAACAAGACAGCAAGATTATTGCTGCCTTCTCCGTTTGATATATAAGTAAACGATAATACCGATCCCTACACCGATACAAATATAAATAACTGTAGAATACAATTCCATAAATGATAGTATGTCGGTCCATGATTCGCCGAGCTGAACACCGATCAAAATCAATAAAGTATTCCAAAACAATGTACCGGCAACTGTCAGGAATAAAAACATAACAAAATTCATGTTTGACATCCCTGCTGGAATAGATATTAAACTTCTAACCAAAGGGACCATTCGGCAAATAAATACTGTCCAATAGCCGTACTTATCAAACCAAGCATCTGCTCTTTGAATATCTTGTTTTTTTAATCTTAGCATAGGACCATATCTGTGAATGATTTTTTCTAATTGTTTAACATCAAGCAAAAGACCAATTCCAAATAAAATAACTGCCCCAAGAACTGATCCAACTGTTGCTGCAACGATAACACCTACGACAGATAAATTAGTCGTTGTTGTTAGAAATCCTCCAAATGGTAAAACAATTTCTGAAGGTATAGGAGGAAATATGTTTTCTAAAGCCATCATGAAAAACACACCAATATAACCTAACTCTTCCATTACTGAAGTGACCCAATGTTGCATCTAAATCTCTCCTAGTTTGCTTCCGCTGAACCACCAGGGGCTGTACCAATATCTACGTCTATTCTTTTCGGATATAATGTTGCTAATATATTATATCTTTCACTAATATTAAACGGCTGATAGTGCGGTAATAAAACGGCTCCAGCTCCAATCTTAATATGTTCTGTCCTACTCCCAATTAAACCGAGAAGGATGTCTGGAGCTGGGCAAGCGAATCTTTTCATGTCGTGATGTTCAGCCAACCAATAACGTGAGAAACCAAGCTTGTCCGCTAATTCTGATAATTCAAGCGTAGCTGTTATAGCCTCTTTTGGTGTAGCCCCATTTAATACAGGCACTTGATCTAAAATACTAAGTTTCAATCATCTCCCCCTCCTTATTTTCATTTTTCTTATGGCGAACGAAACTGAAACATTATGTATCCATTTTATTAGCAATGCGATCAACCATCTTTTCTGCTGCTCGTCGATAATAATTACTCATATTAGCAAGAGAAGTAACTAATAGAAGCTCCTGTAAATAATCAGCATTCTGACTAGGTAAAGACTTACTATGCTCTTCCACATCATGAATTAATTGTTCGGTTTCTGATTTCATTTGTTGCATACTATCTTCAGCAAGCTGTACATAACTTTCATATAAATTTGCTAAGATAAAATTTTCTTCTGTAATCATTTTGTTCAGTTGATGCAATGTTGTTTTGACGTCACTAATAGATAGAGCACCTTTTAGCTGGTAAATCATTGCAATTAGCATTAAATGATCCTTAGAGTACTTCTTATTTTCAATCGGATAAAACAGTTTCCCTTTGGCATAGTTATTAATCATCGTTTTCGTTAAAACTTTTTCTTGTTCATCTCGCTTTAACACGTCAAACTTATTTTCAAATAATTGAATAACTTGATCCATATATAAATCTAAATTTGGAATATCATCCAATGATAATTGGCTATTTAATTGAATTTGTTTAAAAAAATCATGCAAATTTTCCATTCAATACCCTCTTTTGTACGTTCAATGTAAATTGATTTATTTCCAACCTATTATACGAAATTAAAAATAAGAAGTAAACCTTGACTACATCTTAAAATGCATATATCATTGTTATATAGTTTTTGAAACTACATATTAAACTAAAGGTGTTGATTAAAATGGGTGTATATATTCGAGAACCGATTAATGGACTAACACATTTATTCGGTGCAATATTGTCGTTTATCGGTCTTTGGGCATTAATTTTTAAAGCAAATGAAACAATTGGTTCCCCACTTGCTATTACAGCAGTTGTAATTTTCGGCTTAAGTATGACATTATTGTATTCCGCATCAGCAACATACCATATGGTTATTGCAAAAAAACAGGTCATTGCTTTTCTCCGACGTATAGACCATTCCATGATTTATATATTAATAGCTGGAACGTATACACCATTGTGTCTCATCAGTTTAAAAGGCACGTTAGGGTGGACGCTTTTTATTATTATTACAACTTTAGCAGTTTTAGGTGTAGTATTTAAATTAGTATGGTTCCATTGCCCAAGGTGGCTATCTACTTTACTCTATATAGGAATGGGCTGGATTGTAGTATTTTTCAGTTCAAATTTAGCACCTATCATAAATAAAGGTGGAATGGTATTTCTAGTCTTGGGAGGAGTCATCTATACCGTTGGTGGTATCATTTACGCATTAAAGCCAAAAGCACTAAATTTTAAGCATATGGGCTTTCATGAAATTTTCCACCTGTTTATTCTAGCAGGTAGTTTATTCCATTTCATTACTGTATATGTTTATGTCTTATAAAACGTAGCTTCAACCAATTTGGAGTGTTGATATCCCCAATTATACTATTAGAAAAACTGGACTTATCACCAAGTATTATGATAAAAGCCTTCGTTTTCTTTATAAACCAAAAAACCTTATACTTTCCTATAGTGCGAAAAAGTACGCCGCTGACCAGGATCAGCAGCGTACTTTTTTATTGCTGTGGACTCGAAGGATTCGAAATACTGGACAAAGCTTCTCCTGCCTCATTCTGTAGCTGATGATCTACAGCTAAATCCCCTAAAGCAACCATGCCAATAATTTTGCCCTTTTCCACAACGGGTAAACGTCTAATTTGTTGTTGCGCCATTAGCTCCGCTGCTTCATGAATATCCATTTCAGGAGTGCCATGAACGATTTTTTGTGCTGTCATCACTTGAGAAACTGGGGTTTGTGCTGCTTCCCCTTGCGCTGTAGACCGTAATGTAATATCGCGATCTGTCAACATACCTGCCAAATTTCCTTGTGTATCTACAACAGGTATGGCGCCAATATTATGTTCACTCATTAATGCTGCAGCTTCTTGAATAGTTTGCGAATCGTTTACTGTGTACACATTTTGTGTCATATAGCTACGAATTTGATGATTCATAAAATAACCTCCCTTTATGCTTAGGATGGCTAAAATGTTTTTGCTTATTCGGCTTATTTTTTTAGAAAAACTTGGCTTGTCGCCAAGTCTTATGGAGGAAACTGTAGTTTTTCTTATACTATAAGCCTTAAAACTTTATACTTGTATAAAAGACTCCACTTATCTCCACGTTTTTTTCTAAGCTGATAAACTTTCATGTTTTTACTTTCCTTTAGCAGAAAAAACCTCTCCCGTCTATTTTTAAAGAGGGAGAGATTATTTATAAGAACTACTTTTTAAAAAAAGAAGATAGAAGTGGGCTTACTTGGCCATATAATTTGTTTACCTGTGACGCTACTTCTGTCACTTTGTTAAAATCAACTTGCCCTTCCTGATCACGAAAGTTAGTTAATAGTTGCATCACACCAGAAGATGTTTGGTCCTGTTTGCGTGGCTGAGTAGGCTTTCCAATCCAATTAGGTGCATGTCTAGGTCGATCTTGTCGTAGCTGTTTTCTTCGCCTTTCAGGAAACAATGTCATCACCTCTTTCAAGGATGTTTCTATATAGTCTATGTGTGGCTTAATATGAATGAGAATGGACATTTGTATTATTTTTACACTATAGGTAAGTATAAGATTTTTTGGTTTATAAAGAAAACGAAGACTTTCGCCATAAGACTTAGCAACAAACTAAGTTTTTCTAAGGAAAAAGTCAAGCTAAAAACTTCGAAGTATGAAAGAAACTTTTTTTATTTGTGCATTGCTGTTGTATGGATACATTTATTTAAAGTTATCCGAAGCTCCTGTTTTACTAAAATTTACATCTACCGTTACATGAATATCTGCTTTGGAGAAATAGTTTTCTCCTTGATCCCAATTGTCTTTTACTTTTTGCCATAGGTCATAGTGACGTTGAAAAAGTGTATCACCTATTTGGATAACATCTACTTGTAAATCATCCTGTACTACTTTTATCGTTTTTTCTGTAATTTCTTTCACCTTTTTTTCAGTTTCTTTTTCCAATTTTTTAAAAAATGAAGCTTTAAGCACTTTAGATTCTCCAAGCATTTCTGTTATACTCCCCTCTATATTCAAGGAAATCTCAAAAGCTAGATTATCTTTATCATCACTTAAAACATCGTATGTGTGATTTATATCTACTAATTCAATCACAACGTCTTCGTCATCGACATTAACCATAACCGGACTTGTTTGATCATGCTCTGTTAAAAATGCTAATCCCCTCGTCTCTTCTCCTGATAAAGAAGCAACCATTCTATTTTCAGGAGCTTGAAAAACAGCGGCGTTTTTATATTTTAACGTTTGGTTATCTCCCACTTGAATTTCAGGAATGGTGTAACTCCGCTTCGTTAACATCCGTCCCTGCAATTGGCCAACTTGAAGAGGCTCTAAGGAACTTGCTGTTTTATAGCTATTCTCCAATAATGAATCAATATAAAGTGCAGGAACTTTTTCTCCAGGTGGGAGTACATCTAGAATTTCTTTTGCTTCCGTTCCTTCTTTGGCAATTAATACGGTCATTCCTCTTCGCATTTCATGGTCACGTATATACACATCCATGACCTTGGAAAATAATTGGGGTTTTTTCGCAACTTGATCCGATACAACAACAACTTTCATATGTTGAAAAAAAAGCCGCTCATTCGCAGAAGTAGCCATTTCTCTAATAATTTCAAAAATACTACTTCCTGTTATTGTTATATTATGATAAGCCTCTTGTTGCCTACCTCCACCTTGCAATGGTGTTCCCAAGCCACCGGGAAGTACAATTTGATTTGTAAGCTTTATCTTAAAAGAATTATCGTTACCATTTTCTTCCTCAAGATCAATCGCTGAACCCACAACGAACCCCTGATCTTCAATCTCCGTTCGGTCCCAACACCCCGTTAAAAGCAGGAATACAATCATACAAAGGACAAAAATGGGCATTTTTTTCACATTGCATCCATCCTTTAGTTTCTCTTTCCATTCTTTTTCCCTACTTTTTACGTTTTATACGGAAGCAAAAATGCGAATGCATTGGATAATAGCTATAATTAAAAAAGGAAAGCTTGCATAAATATAAAATGACATTTTTAAAATGTTAAATATCGTTAATCCATCTGTAATCCATTTTAATTTTAACTAAAAATCCATCTAACAAAGAATACAGTCTAAAACTGCAGTAGGCTGACTAATGAATAAGATACAAAATTTAAGATATGGAATTCAAGGTAAAACATATATAAAACATCATGCATTATTGGAGTTACTTTTAAAATTTTTTCATACATGCTATATTTTTATATAGTTTACTTATACAAAACAAAGATGAGCGTGATGAGAAAATGAATCGTTTCAAAATTTTAATCATAGAAGACGAACCGATAATTCGAGACGAGTTAAGAGATCATTTACAGAATGCAGGATATAAGACGGATGTAGTAACTGAGTTTCAAGATATTTTGTCTTATGTTCGAAAATCAAGCCCTGATCTTATTCTTCTAGACATTAATTTACCTTATATTGATGGTTACACACTTAGTCGTGAGATTCGCAAAGAATCAAATGTCCCGATTATCATCGTGACAAGTAGGGATAATGAAATGGATGAGTTATTGAGCATAAACCTTGGAGCTGATGATTTTATAACGAAACCTTATAACTTACAAATATTAACTGCAAGAATAGAAGCTTTATTCAAAAGGACATACGTTAATCAATCTAATAATGTACTTTCTTGTGGAGAGTTAATATTAGATATAGCAAAAGGTGCTGTTTATTACCATGATAAGCAACAAATACTTACTAAAAATGAGTTGAAAATTCTTCACTATTTAATGCAGCATAGAGGAACAATCATTTCAAGAGAAACAATGATGGAATATCTCTGGTCTTCCGATCTATTCGTTGATGATAACACGCTTTCTGTTAACATGACACGTTTGCGCAGAAAACTAGAGAAATTGGGTATAACTAATCCTATTGAAACTCGTAGAGGACTAGGGTACGTGATGTCATGAATATCTTAAGTTTTTCCCATGAAAAATTACCATTTTTATTGATAAATGTTGTATTGTTTGGTTTGTTTAGTATCATTCTTTGGAAGATCCATATATCTTTTGAAATGATTTTAATAGTTGGATTAGCTTGGTTCGCCCCTTTAATTATTGCCTATCTTTTCACTAGCGTTGCATAAAAAGTAATGCTTCAAGTCAAGCGTTAATTTTCCATTTGAGACATATGTAACAGAGTTTTCTGATATATGTTATTTGTACACAATGAAAAAAAGACAACAGGCATGAGAGGTAGCCCTTCATCCATTTTTTGAATAGTATATACTTTTAAACGAATGGATCGTATGTTAAATCATCTAAGTGTAACACGTCTCCTGTCTCATATTGTGCTAGGGTCTCTGCAAAAATTCGCTCATTGTCCCACCTTCGTCGTCCACTGGACTCTCGCTCTGGTTCTTTACGCACTTTCAAAATAAAGGTTGCCATGGATTGATCGTAACCATCCTTTATCCAACGCAACATTTCCAGCAAGGTTCCTTTGAAACCTATTTTATTTTTCATTAGGATGATCAGGCAAAAGGTAATCATTGCAAGATAGACTTGATTATAAACGGCATTTTCACTCTT
Organism: Virgibacillus dokdonensis; assembly: GCF_900166595.1. Classification (NCBI taxonomy): domain Bacteria; kingdom Bacillati; phylum Bacillota; class Bacilli; order Caryophanales; family Bacillaceae; genus Virgibacillus; species Virgibacillus dokdonensis. The sequence goes on from NZ_LT745763.1 coordinate 2,720,110, forward strand.
ACCATATAATGTTGTAATGACCAAGTGTTGCTTGATCCATTTGAAAAACAACTCTATTTTCCAGCGGTTTCGGTAGATATCGCTGATTTCTTGCGCACTGCGCTTGGCGTCGTTACACACAATCCGAATAGGCTTGCCATTACTATCTGTTGTCTCTATCAATTGTAATGGATGTTTTGTTTCCGATTGTCACCATGGCATGGCGTGTGATGGGAGAAGATGGATCCACGAGTAACTCTTCCACGACGTGTACCACTGTATTGGCTTTGATACGCGTTGCAAATTTTATTCCTTTTTCTGAATAGGCATCGAACTTCGCAAAGTTGAAGTACCCGCGATCGAATACATGAAGCACATCTAACTGATAAACAATTAATTCATCCAGCTGTGTCTCATCCGCTGGTCGGGCTGGCGTTAGAATCATCTTATCTAGCGAGAGCGTATCATTGCACAACCTAATTGAAGTGTGCATTTTAATCCCGGCTTTTGTTTCTCGAAAATCAGCCCATTCATAGCCACTAAGACACATGGAAATAGTCGATGAATCAATCAAATGCAGCTGAAGCAATGCCTTTCCTGCTTTCACAGGTCCTAGTGTATACTGTACCTTTTGAATGAGATGACGAAGAATAGCTTCTGGTATTTCATGTGGGATTTGTCTATTCTTACGCGAGAGTTGTGACTTACTGATACTGTCTATACCTACTAATCGCTGCACCGTTTTTTTGCGTGAAACAGACTGACTGATTACTGCAAGATTTTCTGATTTTTTAAGTTGTGCGTAAATAAATAAGCGAATATAGGCAATGGTATCTAGCTTTTTCACATACTTGTCTACCCCTTCCATATCAATCATTTTTTGAATAACTTTTGTATCTAATGGATGAATGTATTCCTTGAATACCATTTTTATGGTATGATTGTCCATGAGAGACTCCTTATAATTTGGGATTTGGACAGGACTACCATACCCTAATTATAAGGTTTTTTTATGCGTTTTTGTATTGATAATTCCTATTATTCTTAGTATTGACACAAGTTGTTTTTTCTTGACTACTTTATAAAAAGTTTATGCAACGCTAGTGCTATCTTTTAGAGTATGGAAAAAAGCGAAGATATTATCAACATTTGATTGATTATCAGGAGTCGCTTGATAAAAAATATTTACTTCCAGAAATATTGGAACGACCCACTTTTTTAGAAGGAGCAATTGTACAGGATGCTATAGAAATCGCCTATAAGCAGATGCATGAACATATCAATATATACAAACGGGAGCAAAAAGATTATCAAGAATATATTGAAACATGGGTTCATGAAATTAAAACGCCTCTCTCCTCAGCAAAATTAATTTTGAACAACCGTGATATAGATTATGGAGTATTACAAGAATTAGACAGGACAGAACAATTCATAGAGCAAGTACTTTATTTCGCAAGAAGTAACAATGTCTCAGAGGATTATCTTATTAGCAAATTCTCACTTAGAGAAGTTGTTACTAGAGTAGCAAAAAAAAATGCCAAAGATTTCATTTACAAAAAGATCAAATTAGATCTTGGGGAACTCAATGAAATGGTCTATAGTGATAAGAAGTGGGTGGAATTTATTTTAAATCAGATTGTAGTCAATGCTATCCAATACAGTAAAAAGGCTAGTAGCGAAATACAAATAACTTCAACTCCTTATGATAACAAGGTCGTGTTACAAATTAAAGATAATGGAATTGGAATTAAAAAGAAAGATCTACCAAGAGTTTTTGACAAAGGTTTTACAGGAGAAACTGGTAGGACATATAGTAAGTCAACTGGAATAGGGTTATATTTATGCAAACGGTTGGCTGATAAGCTAAATCTAGGAATAAGTATAGAATCAAAACAAAATATTCATACAACTGTTTTTCTTGTTTTCCCAAAGAATAAATCACTTTTAATGGAACCGTAATAGTACGGTTCCATTTTTAAATGGTTAAACTTACAAAAACGTAACTTTCATAACACTTAATGCAATATGAAATAATAACATCAAGGGTTATACTGAAACTAATTCATTAAACATGGAGGAGAAAATATATGCAAAAAAATATACTACAGGTCGACCATATAGAAAAATATTTTGGAAATAAGGGAAATATAACAAAGGCCCTTAATGACATTTCCTTTAAGGTAGATAAGGGAGAATTCGTGGGAATAATGGGACCATCCGGAAGTGGTAAAACAACGTTACTTAACTGCATCTCAACTATTGATACAGTTACAACTGGTCATATTACCATCAACGGAAAAGATATTACTACCTTAAAGAGGAAGAACCTGGAAAAATTCCGTCGTGATGAACTAGGATTTATTTTTCAAGATTTTAATCTATTGGATACACTTACTGCTTACGAAAACATTGCCCTAGCATTATCTATACAAGGAGAAAAGCCATCTAAAATTCAATCTAATTTACAAGAGATTGCAGAAAAATTGGAAATAAGTTCTGTCTTAGATAAATTTCCTTATGAAATGTCAGGTGGGCAAGAACAACGTGTTGCCTCTGCTCGTGCTATTGTTGCCAATCCTTCCCTAGTATTAGCAGATGAGCCCACAGGGGCACTTGACTCCAAGTCTTCTAGATTATTATTAGAATCATTTGAAAAACTGAACCAAGAACTTTCAACTACAATTTTAATGGTTACGCATGATGCTTTTACTGCTAGTTACTCTAATCGAATTCTGTTTATCAAAGACGGAAAAATTTTCAATGAACTTATAAAGGGAAATGATTCAAGAAAAGCATTCTTTAATCGTATCATGGAAGTCATAACCCTTCTAGGAGGCGATGCAGATGATGTATTCTAAATTATCCTTACGAAACGTTAAACGGAGCTTTAAAGACTATGCTATTTACTTTTTAACCATTACATTCGCTGTTAGCCTTTTTTATAGTTTTAATTCTTTGACCGCACAACAGGCAATGCTAAAACTGTCCAATAGTCAAGAAGACATGGTACAAGATTTAATATATACCATTGGAATTATTTCTATTTTCATTTCCACCGTACTAGCGTTTCTAATTATTTTTGCGAACAGTTTTTTAGTCAAACGTCGTAAAAAAGAATTAGGAATGTATATGACGCTTGGGATGAGTAAGTTCAACATTTCCAAAATCCTTGTAATGGAAACCTTCTTTATTGGGCTTGTTTCTTTACTAGTTGGTCTAGGCTTAGGAACCATTTTATCACAAGGTTTGTCCTTATTAACCGCTGCACTTTTTCAAGTAGACATACAAGAGTATACTTTTGTATTTTCTACAACGGCAATGTTAAAAACTATTCTGTATTTTGGGATTATCTTCCTAATAGTTATGCTTTTCAATGTAATCATGATAAATCGTTACAAGCTGATCGATCTTTTTATAGCAAATAAAAAAAATCAGCAAGTAAAACTGAAGCGAACATCCACTGCTATAGGTGTTTTTGTATTATCTTTACTTTTGATTGGAAGTGCATACTTCCTTATGTTGAAATATGGTTTATTTAAGAGCATGAATTTACTCTGGACCAGTGTTGGTCTAGGATCAATCGGTACATTTCTTTTCTTCTTTTCATTATCAGGATTCTTGCTGAATATAGCGAAAAAAAACGAGAAATTATATTACAAGAACATCAATATATTTCTATTAAGACAAATAAATAGTAAAGTGAACTCTACGTTCATTTCAATGACCATTATTTGTTTAATGTTATTCTTTACAATAGGAGTACTCTCGACAGGATTTAGTTTGAAAAATAGTTTGGAAAAAGATCTAACAGTAACTACTCCTTACGATTCCACGCTCTCTTTCTTTAAATATGAAGAAAGTGATGAAAATCTTGAAAAGAAACTTGAGGAATTAAATGTTAAACAATATGGGGACAACATTACATTTAAAGAATACTATTCAGATGAATCAATTTCCTCGTATTTAAAAGGCTATACAGACAAACAAGCAGAGTCTGTTTTAGAAGGCAATGCATCTACTCCGTTAACATTAATAAAACGCTCTTCTTATGAAGGCTTAGCCCGATTACAAGGGAAAGACCCTGTAAATTTGCAACAAAACGAAGTACTCATTCTAACCAACCAAAAAGATATGAAAAAAACGATGAAGCGATTTGTAGATAACAATAAAAGTCACTAGCGTTGCATTAATTAAATCTGATGATTAAAAATACTAAAAATGTTCAAAAATTAGTGTTCATACAACAAAAAAATCCTTTACAATGGAAGTACAGGTGGTTCCTGTCCAAATCCAAAAGTAAAGGATAACTGCATGGACAAGAATACACTAAAATCATCATTTGGTAAATGGGTTTCACCTATAAATACGAAAAAACTATATGAACAAGTAGAAGAAAATAAACAAGATTACTACACAAAAAAACTGACAACGGAAGCGTATATAAAGTTGCTGTTGCTTGCTCAATTACAAGGATTTGAGAGCTTGGAAGAGATGAGCGATGCACTAATAGATGGTGAACTTCAGAAAGTATTGGGGTTTGAATCGATTAGCCCATCGCAACTTTCAAGGAAGAACAATGAAATGAATCCAGCCATCCTTTCCCATTTATTCTTTGATCTTGCATACAAAATCAAAGGTCTCCAATTTAAAAATGGGAAATACATGCCATTAAAAATCATTGATTCTAGCACGCTTCCATTAAACTTAACGAATCATAAGTGGGCGAAATTCCGTAAAACAAAAGCAGGAGTTAAGCTACATTTACGACTTGTATTTATGGATAAGGGCACCGTCTATCCTGAAAAAACTGTGATTACAACAGCCAAAGAACATGACAGAAATCAACTGGAAGTTCTCGTAGATGACAAAGAAGCCATGTATGTGTTTGACCGTGGATATGTTGACTATGAACGATTTGACCGAATGACGGATGAAGGCTACTTTTTCGTGTCCAGACTAAAGAAAAACGCCGTCATTCGTGAAGTAGAATCATTTTCTGTACCTAAAGATGCTACAGCTTTATCCGACAAGATGGTTTACATCGGTTCGACGCAAAATCGCACAGAGAATGTATTCCGTCTACTTGAAGTAGTGGATACAAAGGGGAACATTTTGCGATTAATTACTAACCGTTTCGATCTAAATTCCGAAGAGATTAGTGAAATTTACCGTCAACGGTGGGCCATAGAGCTATTTTTCAAATGGCTCAAACAGCATGTAGAGATCAAACACTTTTATGGTATGAGCGAAACTGCCATTCAAAATCAAATCTTCCTTGCGCTCATTGCTTACTGTTTACATGTACTTATCCAGTTAGAGATGAGGAGTAAGAAGTCCTTACTCCGAATTAGCCGCTGGTTAAATAAAGTGCTGTGGAAACCTGCGTACATCTGGATCCGCAGATTTGACGATAGATCTATTCCGTAAATACATACACTGTCGTTGTTGCTAATAGTTTAATTGTATAATTTTTCCAAATGGACAGCCCACCTTTGCTTAGGTAATGTCTTATTGGCAAAAAATCTTGTGCAAATGATTACTGAATTTTCAAACCAATTTTATGCAACGCTAGTGAATAAAAGTATTAAAATAAATCATAAAGAATATCCACTATCAGGATTTCAATTCATGTCTGTTAGAACAGATACGTCAGCTAGAGACACTATGATTGTAGTATTACCAGATCAAGCAGTATCAGAAATGGAACCATCTAGAATTTCGCTAAATATACAGTATGAGGGAGAAGCAAACAAAGCAGACCAAGAACTGTATAACTTAATCGAAACGTATAACAAAAACGCTGATAAAAACACGTATTTATTGGGAATGACTAAAACTTTAGCATATGAAGATGCTACAGGTACCTCTACGATGATAGTGTATATAGGAATATACTTAGGAATTATATTTCTAATTTCTAGTGCTGCAATCTTAGCATTACAACAGCTTTCCGAGGCTAGCGATAATAAGGCACGATATGACCTGCTAAAAAAGATAGGCGTAACACAAAAGGAAGTAAATCAATCCATTTTCAAACAAATATTCATTTATTTCATGATGCCACTTTCTCTAGCTATCATTCACTCAATTTTTGGTATAAAGGTAGTGAATAGAGCCATTGTGTCTGCTGGAGAATCAAATGTATTCTTCCCTTCCCTTCTTACTGCTGGAGTTATTATAGTAGTGTATGGAGGATACTTTTTAGCAACATATTCTGGGTATAAATCAATTCTAAAGAAATAAATTTGTACTTTTTAAGCTGAAATTTATATGCTGTTGTGCTTTAAATGGGATTAGGGTTATTAGTTTAAATTTCCGAGAACTCATCAATGATTAAACCAATCACATACCAGCTAAATTCAGTTTTAATTGTTGTAGATAATTAGCGGAGTCTTCTTTTATATCCCATACTTCTACTTGGTTAGCTTTTATCCCCAATAAATTCTATGATAAGATAATATTGCACTCTTTCCCTCTCCTTTACCTTTTTTTGTCAGCAACTCAAGGTTATCAAAAGAGAGAGGAATGAGTGTATTTTTTGCTTCTTTCTGCGCAATTGGCACAATAAGGAGTGCCACCACATTCCTAGAGCCCTATATATAGCCTTTTGTACCCAAGTACAGAAAAAGAAGCCGTACTCCAAATGGAAGACGGCTTCGAACCAGCTAAAATATTTAAATTTAAATAAAAGTGTTACCACGAGTCTTACCACGCTGTTTTTAACACTATCACACCAATACTTGTATGTATTTGGTGGAGACGGTGGGAATCGAACCCACGTCCAGAGATATCGCCACTCAGGTTTCTACACGCTTAGTCGATATATTATCATTCGCTTACTCTACAGCCTACCGACAGGCTTTCGAGCAGCTAGTCTGGTTCATTTCAACGATCATCCTCAGACGGTGAATGATAGTATAGCCCGCTTCATTTGAGACCCTTCAAATCTGCCACACGGGCGATAGCAGGAAGGATCGCTTAGCAGTGCTTAGGCAGCTGCTAAAGCAGTGTTATTGTTTGTTTTGCCAGTTATTATTAGGCATAACGTTTTACGAGTCGTAACCTCGACGTGCAACCTGAGCTCAATCTATCCCTGTCGAATCCGTAACGTCCCCATAAAAAGGATACGCTATGGAAGATTGGGCAACTATTCTTTTTTTGTCCACTAGTTATTATAACATTTGTAGAAAAAAAGTCAACTACCACGAGTCTTATCTATTTATTAGCGCATATGGTCTTTGATAGCTCGATCAACGTCTCGTTTCATTTGCTTTCTTTTCAAATCTTCACGCTTGTCGTATTTCTTTTTACCTTTTCCTAGCCCTAACAGTACCTTTGCATAACCATTTTTAATGTAAATTTTCAATGGCACAAGTGCATACCCTTGCTGTTGGGTTAAGCCAATTAATTTATCAATTTCTTTACGGTGTAAAAGCAGTTTTCTTGTACGAGTTGGATCGTGATTAAATCGATTTCCCTGTGCATATTCTGCAATATGCAAATTAATTAATTTTACTTCACCACGATCAATCCGCGCATGCGCATCCTTAATATTTACCCTTCCGGCACGAATCGACTTAATCTCTGTGCCTTGCAGAACAATCCCTGCTTCATACGTATCTTCTATAAAATAGTCATGAGATGCTCTTTTATTTGTTGCAATTACTTTTCCTTGTCCTTTTGGCATCGGTACTTCCTCCTACTTCTTACATGCACCTTATTCTACCAAATTACGAGCCATATTCCAATAAATACATGTATATTATTCTGATGAATTATATATTTATATCAACCATACAAACAAAATCTAAAAGCTAAACGATGTAAAATGCTTAGAAAGACTTGGCTTATCTTCAAGTCTTTCTGACGTAAGCTGTAGTTTTTCTTAGACTATAAGCCTTAAAACTCTATACTATCCCCTCGTAACACAAAACCGCCATCCATAATAGGAAAGCGGCTGTAGATTATTTCTTTATTCGTTTCGCTTTGATTTTTTTCTTTGGTTTCGTTTCTTCATCGTATACAATGGAAAAATCAACCGTGCGTTCATCAATGTTAACACTTGCTACTTTTACTTGTACTTCTTCGCCAATGCGGTACACTTTAGCTGTTCTTTCTCCGATCATTGCTTGACTCCGCTGATCATAGTGATAATAATCATCCGTTAAATAGCTAACATGTACCAAGCCTTCTACTGTATTCTCTAATTCCACAAATAAGCCAAAATTCGTAATAGAACTAATTACCCCAGTATATTCTTCACCAATTTTATCCTGCATAAATTCTGCCTTTTTCAAGTCATCTGTTTCTCGTTCAGCGTCGACCGCTCGGCGTTCAGCAGCAGAAGTTTGTCTGGCTATTTCTGGAAGTTGGCCTTTCCACTTCTGCAATGTTCGCTGATCCATCTTTTTATCAATTAAATAGGTACGAATCAAGCGGTGTACAATTAAATCTGGATAACGACGAATTGGAGAAGTAAAATGTGTATAAAAAGATGTCGCTAAACCGAAATGTCCAATACTTTGGGGGTCATATTTTGCTTGTTGCATCGACCGAAGCATTAATTTTGAAACGATCATTTCTTCAGGCTTTCCTTTTACCTCTTCCAACACCTTTTGAAGTGCTTGTGGATGAATTTCATTATTCGTACCTTTGACCACGTAACCCAGACCCGCTAAAAATTCAAAAAACGTTTGTAATTTATCAGGATCTGGATCTTGGTGAATACGATGAATAAACGGCACGTCCATCCAATGGAAATGCTCTGCTACCGTTTCATTTGCCGCTAACATAAATTCTTCTATCAGTCGCTCTGCAACGGAACGCTCTCGTAACACAACATCCTGTGGCTTTCCATTTTCATCTACTACTACTTTCGCTTCTTTGAAGTCAAAATCAATCGCACCTCGATTCATTCGCTTCCTTCGTAAAATAGCAGCTAATGCTTCCATATTTTCAAACATAGGAACAAGCTCTTGATAGCGTTCTTGTAAAGAACTATCTTTTTCTACCAAAATTTGATTCACATCATGATAGGTCATCCGCTCATTTGTTCGAATAACGCTTGGGAAAATTTCATGTTTTACAACGTTGCCAGAAGTATCTATTTCCATTTCGCAACCCAATGTCAATCTATCCACTTTAGGATTCAATGAGCAAATTCCGTTAGACAAACGATGTGGAATCATCGGAATGACGCGATCAACTAAGTAAACACTAGTACCTCTTTCAAAGGCTTCTTCATCCATAGGACTCCCTTGATCAATATAATGGCTCACATCAGCAATATATACTCCGAGAAGGTAGTTACCATTGTCTAATTGCTTTACAGAGACAGCATCATCTAAATCTTTTGCATCTGCACCGTCAATGGTTACAATTGTTTCCTCCCGAAGATCCCTGCGCCCTTCCATTTCTTCTTCAGTAATGGCTTCAGGTGTATTCGCTGCTTGCTCTAACACTTTTTCAGGAAAATCTACTTTAATGCCATGCTTATGAATAATGGACATAATATCAATGCCAGGGTCATTTTTATGTCCTAAAATATGAATAATTTCCCCTTCCGCACTTTTCCTTCCTTCTGGATATTTCGTAATATGCGCAATTACCTTATGTCCGCTAACAGCGCCATTCGTACTATCCTTAGGGATAAAAATATCATTAGGAATACGCTTATCATCTGCAATAACAAAACCAAACGAACGATTATTTTCAAATGTACCGACAACTTGTAATGTCGCTCTTTCTAAGATCCGAATGACAGTTCCTTCCGAGCGATTTCCAGAATCACTTCTTTTCTCAATGCGGACAAGCACTTTATCTCCGTTCATAGCCGAGCCAAGATCAGAATAATGAATATAAACATCATCGCGTGATTCGTCATCTGGGATTAAAAAAGCAAACCCTTTGGCATGCATTTGAATTCTACCACGGACAAGGTTCATCTTTTCTGGTAATCCAAATCTGTTTTTTCTTGTTCGTACGAGCTCCCCAGATTCCTCTAAAGCATTTAATGATTTGATGAGCTCTTTAAATTCTGTTGCATCTTCAATCTCTAGCGCTTCTTCTATTTCATGGACTGTTAAAGGCTTTGTACCATTTTCTTTAAAATATTGTTGAATTTTTTCTTTCATTGTTTCTTCACCCTCTTTCTATTTATTATTCTCATTTGACTGTTATTATAATCATTGTTCCCATTTTAATGTTTCGAGAAACTGATAAATATCCTCAAAAACTTGCTCTTTTTCTTTTCCCATTGTAATAACGTGTCCTGACTCTTCATACCATTTGATCGTTTTATGCTCTGCTTCTACATTTTCATAAATATAGTTTGCACTGTCCGTATTTATCATTTGATCCTTTCTAGCTTGAACGACCATTGTTGGCGTATAAATCGTATCTACTTCATTTTTCACTTCAGTAATGAATGCACCTAATTGTTTAAATAGCGGTTTAGAATTTGTTAATAACGTATCTAATTCTTGTTCTATCACATGATCATCTTTACGTTCCAGCTGTTTATATTCTTTGGCAAATAGTCGAAATCCTTTTGTTAATTGCGTTTCATTATCAAAAAACATAGGTGAACACATTGGAATAACAGCCTTTGTTTGTTCTGTGTATGCTAATTTCAAGCCTAGTACCCCACCTAATGATAAGCCAGAAACAGCAATTTCTCTATACCCCAAATCTTTTAAATGCTGGTATGCTTCTAACACATCCTCCCACCACTCGCCTGGTGTCGATTGAATTAAGTCTTCAGGCGGTAACCCATGCCCTCTGTAGATGGGTGCATGACTAGTATACCCGCGTTTTTCTAAATATCGCCCTAACATACGGACGTCTGCAGAATGTCCAGTAAATCCATGTAATAATAATACGGCACGTGGTCCTGCTTCAAAAGTAAAGGGTTGAGGTTGTTTTATTTTCATGATTGATAACTCCTTTTCCTGCTTTAATACAATTACCTATTTTCGTTTATTGTAAACTCCTTATTGAAACAAGTTACTCCTTTTTAGTAACCTTGCAGTTTTAATATACTATTTCATCAACGAATACGGCATAATTTATTTTAATCGAATTAGAACCCTTTTAACAAAACTTCTGTTTTTTATTAAAAAGCTTGACTATCTTTAAAGTCCTTATGGCGATAGGATATCGTCGTTTTTCTTAAGATAAGAAACAACCATGGCTTGCCAAGACCGCGAGCCGCCATCTTTCATGAAAAAACTTTTGCTTTATAATGTTTAGATGCTTAAAATACTGTCAAATAAATGAGTTAGATAAGTGTAAATAGAGTTGTTTTTTCATACAAACGTATTAAATGAGGTGCTTTGGATAACGAAATATCCAGATAGCCAAGTCTGGCTCCATCTCCCAGCAACGAGGCGACTTTACTCCATTGCACTAAGCTAAGTCATCATCGGTTCGACGTTAAGAGGAAAGCCGACTAAAAACAGGTGTCCCTCGCCTTTGTTCTACTATAGATCCTAAAACGTTTAATACTTTCCTGTAGTGCAATGAAAAGAACGAACTTCTCAACATGAGCCATAGACTTTCTAATAATAGAATAAAACCCTTACCTGCCAATTTAGAAGCGGTAAGGGTCTAAAATATCATTTATTGTAATACATAGGCACTTAAAAATGCTAATACAAAGAAAATGACCGCTGTGACAATTGTTCCTCGATGTAATACAAGATCAATTCCCCTTGCTTTCTGCTTACCAAACAACTGCTCAGCACCTCCAGAAATAGCACCTGATAAACCTTCACTTTTTCCAGATTGTAGTAGAACTAATATAATCATTATAATTCCATCAATAACTAACAATACATTAACTATTCCAAGCATAACCTCAATATACCTCCTGTAACAGATAAGCAACCACATCGTACACTTTTCCCGAATTTACAAGTATGCTTTGGGAGCATACTTAGACTTACGTATAACTTTAGCATAGTTATAGGAAATATAGCAAGCCTTTTTAAGTAGACGAAGAAGAAATTTACAATTATGATAGAAAATAAGAAATGGAGGCTGATGTCATATGAAACAGCAAACTTTTTGGTACCAAACCGATGATCATACAGACGTATTTATTAAAAAATGGGAACCCGCTTTTCCTGCAAAAGGGGTTATTCAAATTGCTCATGGCATGATGGAGCATATAGAAAGGTATCATGATTTTGCTACTTATTTAACGTCTCAAGGGTTTATCGTTTATGGAAATGATCATAGAGGGCACGGAAAAACTGGTGAAAAACAAGGTATGCTTGGTTATTTCGCTGAAACAGATGGCTTTTACAAAGCGGTTCATGATCTGCGCCAAGTATCGGAACTTATTCAGACTTCTCACCCATCTTTACCTGTATTCTTATTCGGACATAGCATGGGGTCTTTTTTTGTCCGCTCTTATATCCAATCTTACAGTAATTCCATTTCTGGAGTTATTCTTTCTGGAACTGGATATTATCCTACAACTCAATTAATAGCAGGGCAACGTTTAGCATCTCTCCTTCCGCCGAAAGAAAAAGCGGTTTGGATGAATAAGCTTGTTTTTGGTTCATTTAATAAAAAAGTAGATTACGCTCCTACTGGATTTGAATGGTTAACGCGATCAACAGAAGCAATTGATAAGTATATGAAAGATCCGTACACTGGATTTATTCCAACCGGACAATTTTTTTACGATTTATTTACCGGTTTGCGAAGTATTCATAACTCGAACAATTATCTACAAATACGGTGCGATCTTCCAGTACTATTGATTAGCGGGGATCATGATCCAGTTGGAAATTACGCAAAAGGCGTTTGGAAGACAGCTGAATTTTATACCAATTGCGGTTTAACTCAGATTGTGACAATGCTATTTGCTAACGGTAGACACGAGCTGATTCATGAATGGAACAAACAGGAAGTATATGAAGTGATTATGCAGTGGACGAAGAAAGCGATTGCTTAAAACGCTATTTATAAAAGTTTTGCTCATAAACACTTTTATAGCTCTATTTACACGCCTGTACATTGTCATGAACCTTAAATATACTGGATAAAAATACATGGAGTGGAAATAATACACATAATTCACTGCTTTTTGCGCTTGTTTTCGACAAAGTTTTTAAAATCTCTTTTAATTGCTTGTACGTTCCTACACAAGCAGTTAAAATAGATATGATTGATACAAAGAAAGGTTGGAAAATGATTATGGCTAACATTCAAGGAATTGCTGCATCTTCAGGTATCGCTATTGCCAAAGCATACCTATTAGAAACTCCAGACTTATCATTTGAAAAAATCACGACAGCTACCCCTCAAGTGGAAATAGAACGACTTGATAAAGCACTTGAAATTTCCAAGCAAGAATTAGAGCAAATTAAAGCTCATACGAAAGAAAATATTGGTGATGAGCATGCGGAAATTTTTTCTGCTCATTTGTTAGTACTTAGTGACCCTGAATTGATTAATCCTATGAAGAATAAAATGAATGAAGAAAATGTAAACGCAGAAGCTGCGCTAGATGAAGTTGCTACCATGTTTATCGACATGTTCAAAAATATGGACAATGATTATATGCGAGAAAGAGCAGCAGATATATACGATGTAACAAAGCGTGTTAAAGCCCATCTATTAGGGGTTACTTTCCCAGACCCTGCATTGATTGATGAAGAAGTAATTGTAATTGCAAAAGACTTAACACCATCCGATACTGCGCAATTAAACAGAGATTTCGTTAAAGGCTTTGCGACAGATATTGGTGGCCGTACATCCCACTCAGCTATTATGGCAAGATCGCTTGAGATCCCAGCAGTTGTTGGTACAAAAGAAGTGACGAGCACCATCCAAAAAGATGATTTAATCATCGTTGATGGTAATGAAGGGGTTGTAATTGTTAACCCAACGGAAGAAATAGTCGCAACTTATGAGAAAAAACAAGAAGAATTTGCCAAGCAAAAACAAGAGTGGGCAAAACTAAAAAACGAACCTACATTAGCTGCAGATGGCGAACAAGTAGAACTAGCAGCAAATATTGGTACACCAGATGACGTACTAGGCGTTTTAGACAATGGTGGGGAAGGTGTCGGCTTATACCGTACAGAGTTTTTATATATGGGGAAGAGTCAGCTCCCAACAGAAGAAGAACAGTTCACGGCATATAAATCCGTGCTTGAGCAAATGGATGGAAAACCTGTTGTTGTTCGTACTTTAGATATTGGTGGGGACAAAGAGTTAAACTACTTAGATCTCCCTAAAGAATTAAATCCATTTCTAGGTTTCCGTGCCATTCGTTTTTGCCTAGATAATGAGCATGTATTCCGTCCACAATTACGTGCATTACTACGGGCTAGCGTTTATGGAAATCTAAAAATTATGTTCCCAATGATCGCTACGTTGGAAGAGTTTCGCCAAGCAAAAGCCATTCTAATGGATGAAAAAGAGGCTCTTTTAAAAGAAGGAAAAGAAGTATCCGATCATATTGAAATAGGGATCATGGTAGAAATCCCTTCAACTGCCGTTATTGCAAAACAATTTGCAAAAGAGGTAGACTTCTTCAGTATCGGTACAAACGACCTTATCCAATATACGATGGCCGCAGACCGAATGAACGAACAAGTTTCCTACTTGTACCAACCATACCACCCAGCCATTTTAAATTTGGTAAACAATGTTATTGAAGCTGCTCACAGTGAAGATAAATGGGTAGGCATGTGTGGGGAAATGGCAGGAGATGCTATTGCGATTCCTATTTTACTCGGTCTTGGTTTAGATGAATTCAGTATGAGCGCTACATCTATTTTACCTGCACGTACACAAATACGTGACCTAGATAAAGGAAAGTTAGCATCCTATAAGGACGAACTTCTTTCTATGAGCACCGCTGAAGAAGTGGTCCAATTTATTAAAGAAAAAACAGAATAAGTTAGATAAAACCGCAGAACGCTTTCGTTTTGCGGTTTTATACTACTATTTTAATATGTCTTTTGTTGTCATCGTACAATTGCAAATGCGTTTTCGTTTTTCTTCATTCCCTCCCCCTGCAGGTCTACGGTATACAGGGCTAACTAAGAAACACTATTCGCATCTTTTATTATTCATGCTAATAGCCTACGTAGTACTTTTCATCCTCCCTTCTCCCCTAAGTGAAGAAAAATTTTTTAGTAGGACTGTTGTTATTACATTTTCCCTGTCATGGTACTATTTCCCCGTCTCATTATAACCGCTTATAACTAACGACTATTCCTTTTTTAGTACGCTGGGTATTGGAAAGATATTTTCTGTTATTTAAGATAAAAGCATTTTATTTGCCCACTTATTAGTCTGTTTTTCTCATTCAAGAAAAATTGTTTTGTTTAAAACAGCGAGAAAAAATAACTTGCATTCGCGTATAATTGCTTATATACAACTTCTAATGGTGCTGCTTTCAGTTGTGACATTTTATGTACTGCTCGATGAATCATACTGGGTTCTGTCATTTCGCCTGCGAACGGCCCTTCAAAAGGCCACGGTCCATCTGTTTCCACCATCATATGCGTTAAGGGGTACCTTCGTACAAGCTGTTGGATCTCTTTTTCATAGCAAACATCTGGCGTAATCGATATTAAATATTCATTTTCTATCATCCGTTCTACGGTTCGTTTACTGCCTTTGAACCAATGAAAATGTGCTTTTTGAATAGAATGCTTTTCTAATAGATCACATACGACATCTGCATCTTCATAAACGGCATGCAAACTAATTGGTAGGTCAAGCCGCTTGGCTAGCTTTATAAATGCCTCTAGGACTTTGATATAAGCTTCTAATTTTAATTTTGGATCTGCTTGCCGTTTATAATATGGTAAACCAACCTCACCAATAGCGACCACTTCATAATGGTGCTTTTCGATATACAGCAACAAATCTGCCAGATCTTCCTCTGTTGGAAGGGTTTGCTCAGGATGAAAACCAAACGCAGGCTTCACCCTTTCAAATTGTTTGTGTAAATCAAGATTTACTTTGCAAGATGGTAAGTCATAGGACACGCTAACCATTGCTTCTAGTTTCGTTCGCTCTGTTTGCTGGAGGATTTGTTGTCGTTCCTTTTGTTTATACATGTCTAGATGGATATGTGCATCGATAATAGCTACATTCATGCTTACTCCCTCAATTCATAATAAAGCTGTTTTTTATAATCTAAAAAAGATTTGCTTAACACAAGTTCCTCTTCACGTGGTCTCTCAAAGGGGATAACAAGCTCCCTTTGAATCCTTGCTGGTTTATTTGACAATACAAGAATTCGATCGGATAAAAATAATGCTTCTTCAATATTATGGGTAACAAACAAAATGGATCTTCGATGTTTTTCCCATATAGATAGTAACCACTTTTGCATTTCCGCTCTCGTAAATTCATCCAAAGCAGAAAAAGGTTCATCTAAACAAATCATCGATTGTGGACTCTTCATACTACGAAGAAAAGAAACACGCTGTTTCATGCCTCCTGACAATTCATGCGGGTATGCTTGCTCGTAACCTTGTAACCCAGCTTTGGCAATCATTTCCCGTGCTTCTTCTTCATCTGTCTTGCCAAGAACAATTTCTTCCCCAAGCAAAACATTTTGTAAAACCGTTCGCCATGGAAAAAGCGAAGCGTTCTGTGGCATATAGCTAATATTTCCACGTAATCCCGAAATATCCTGTCCATTTAAATAAATAGCACCTGTATCTGGAGCGGTAATGCCACCAATTATATTAAATAATGTACTCTTCCCGCTCCCTGATGGACCTAATATAGACACAAACTCACCATCTTGAACCGAAAAAGAAAGTTGCTGTAACACTTGCTGATTACCAAACGATTTACTTACATTTTGTACGTCTAATTTCCCCATTTCATTCTCCTTCTTCCATATCGCAATGAAAAACTATAGCGTTATTATTCATCTTCTTGAGCAGGCGCTTTTACCACTTTTCGTTCTACAAAAGAAAGCAGTCCAAAAAACAGTAAACTTAACGTGACAATAAACAAAATCGCAACAAATACGCGATCCGTTCGAAACGATGAGGAAGCAAGTGTCATATAATAACCAATTCCCTCACTCGCACCAAGCCATTCGGAAATAACTGCCCCCATTACACTATAAGTAGCTGCGATTTTCAAGCCACTGAATAGGGATGGTAAGGCATGTGGCCATTCTAATTTGAAGAAGATTTGCCGTTTATTGGCACCAGCCATTAGCATATAATGATGTAATTCACGACTTGTTTGTCGAAACCCACCCAAAGTAGCTATCGTGATTGGAAAAAAACAGACGAGTGTAATCACAATTAATTTAGGTAATATGCCAAAGCCGAACCAAACAACGAGTAATGGAGCTAAAATAATGATTGGAATATTTTGTGAAATTATTAATAATGGATAGATCGCCTCTCGTAAAACTGGCACTAAATGTAAACAAATAGCAACTAGGATTCCAACACTACTGCCAATAACAAATCCTATCACAGATAGTTGAATGGTTGCCCAGAGATGATGATTGTAATCGCTCCAGCCAATGATGGTTTCTTGCCCAATAGATGTAGGGGGAGGCAAGATCCATTCCGGAACCTCAAATAGCTTACTTGCTGTCTCCCAAATGATAATCAAAAGGATGAGGACCAAAGCTGGCCGCCATCCTCTTCTCAATACATTCCTATCCATTACCGATATTTCTCCGTTAACGTATCCATCGAAGCCCCTGATGGCTGGAAAAATATCTTCACTTGCGAAATAACGCTTGGACAACCTAATTCTTCCATCCGCTGGTTCATTTTCTCCACAATCTCAAGCAAGTTGGATAATTCCCCTTCCATCGTCGTTTCCAAAGGGCTTACATGATAAGGAACCCCAGAAGCATCAATAATCGCAATCGCTTCATCTACATAAGGAATTACATCTTCCCCGTTTTTCGTTTTTGGTATAATTTGTACACTTACAAGTGCATTAGCCATGACGTCTCCTCCGTTACTTCTGTTTTGAATCTAAGTGTTCGCCACAAAATAATGTGACGTTTGCTCATTTATTGTTTAACGAATCCTTGCTCTTGCTTAGTTGTTTGGTAAAAATTCATTCGTAAACGCTTTTTCACTGTCAAGAGGCTTATCAAGTAAATCATTGTCATACATCCAGGTCGAATAATTTTCCCATACTTCTAGTTTTTGTTCGCCCCATCTAGCTGCATCATCTTGATACTTATCCGCTAACCATTTTTGACTTGCCTTTACTAAGTCTGCGTCCAAATCAGGCTCGGCTTGAATTAAAATCTCGGCCGCTTCATCAGGGTTTTCAATTGCTAGTTCATACCCTTTTGTTACAGCAGCTAAAAATTGCTTAATCGTATCTGGGTCTTCTTCTATCATCGTTTCATTGGTTGCCAATACTGGCGTATAGTAATCTAATTTTTCCGTATAATCAGTAAGATAAACCATATTGATCTCTTCATTTCGAAGTTCCGCTTCAATGCCTGTCCAACCATAAAATATCCAAGCAAAATCAATATCACGTTCTACCGCAGTAAAGAAATCGGTATCGCCCATATTAACAATGTCCACTTTCTCAACGTCAGCATCATCTTGCTTCATCAACGAGCTAATTACTGCTTTTTCAAGGGGGGCACCCCAGCCGCCATACGTTTTTCCTTCGAAGTCTTTAGGCTCGGTAATATCTTTTTCCTTTGGCGAGGCAAATCCAGACGTATTATGCTGAATAACTGCTGCAATTGATACAATAGGGATATCTTGTACTCTTGCTTCCGTAATCCCTTCTTGGTAACTTACACCAAAATCAGCCTTACCAGAAGCCACTAATTGATCAGCACCTGCTTCTCCTGGCATCTTAATATCAACATCCAATCCTTGCTCTTCAAAGTAACCTTTTTCCTTCGCTACATAGAGTCCTGTATGATTCGTATTTGGCGTCCAATCAAGCACTACAGAAACTTCTTTTCGTGCTTTATCTGCTGATTTTTCTTCTTTACCTTGCTCACTGTCATTTGCATTGCATGCTGTTAGTAAAACAATGAGCAAACTAAGCATAATAAATCTTTTCAATCTGTCTCCTCCTCCAGTATAACTACAGCTATGTAAGGTGCAGAGAATAAGGAAAACTTTATTTCACGATCGACTTAGCTTTCCCTTCATTGATGGATAAATAACCTGATTGGGAAGTCTAGCAACAATCCATTCTCTCTTAGATTTGTTGTTGATATTGGATGTTTATCATTTTGAAAAGCACGCATGAGTTTAAAAAAAGCCTTAGGCGATTACGTACACCTAGGGCTTTTTGCACATGCAAATGATACTTTCTTGTCGACATGTTCCCTACGCTGGTTTTACCCAGATCAGGTTCTAAGAGTCCGTATCTTAAGGATACAATCTCAACCAGCAACACTGGTCCCCCTACAACGCTTGTATGCTATTATATAGTTGTCTTTCCATAAGTAACTATGCCATATTTGAAGGGATTTAGCAAGTTTTACTGCCCCCTAATAACGTGTCTTCAAGCTCTGCGTATATTTAATCCCTGTAAAACAAGAATTTCTCTTTTCAATTCCTTTAAGTCTATATCATCTACCGACTTTTCCAACGGAACATTCCATTTCTCTTATTGTTCAAGACCCTCTTCTAAATAATTTTCTGTATCTAGTTTCTTGATTTTCCTTAAAAATCTTGAACGTTCCTTATCGGTTTGTTTATATAATTTAACCAACCTTTTATATCTTCTTTTTAAGGATAAATAGAGTTGCCTCAATAGATGAGCTTAGTCTTCTTTGCAATAACATCATCGCAAATGCCGTACTTTGACTACCATTATTTATTGCTCGATTGAAATATTGAGTTCCATATTCCGTTACTGCATCATATAACTCTAAAATAAAATGGAATTGTCTTTGACGTACGTTTTGGAAAAATCAGTGTTCCATTCAAAATTGCTGAGATTTTCTTTTAAACGTCTAATGTTTCCTGGATTGGCTCATCCATACTCATACTAGAAAAGACGTCTTCATCATTTAATTCCATTAAATGTCTGAATTTTCCTTATCCTCTTTATGTGGTGTTGCGGTTAACAACAGACAATGTTCCGATTTTCTTAGCAATGCTTCTCCCAACTGATAGAGTTTTGTTCTAAAGGTTTTCTTCTTAGCAGTTCCTTGTGTATAAGCAGCCATTTTATGAGCTTCGTCAATTATTATTAAGTCAAAAAACTAGCTTCTTGCATAAGTACTCTTACATCATCACGTATATCCCAATACACGAAGCTAGACAGCAGGAATTTCCCGCAAAAGGGTTTTTTACTCCATATTCATTTACCACATTCCGATTGATAATGTGAAAATGTAGACCAAATTTCTCACTCAGTTCTGCTTGCCATTGTTTCCAAACAAAAGGTGGAACTAGAATAAGAATACGATTGACGACTACCCGTGCTTTTAACTCCTTCATCAGCATACCTGCCATAATTGATAATTGTTTTACCTGCACCTGGGTCGTCTGCTAGCAAAAAACAGGTCTGTGGTACTTGAAGCATTCTGCCATATACTGCTTCTATTTGATGTGGAAGTGGCAATAATTTTTCATTTCCTAGTGTTCTTGTTCCGGAAAACCTCATTTCATTTTCAAGAAGCAAGTATTGAATATAATTTAGTACATCTGCTGCCTGTATATAGTCATTCTTTTTCGAATTCAGTTGTTGGAAGTCTTTTATCCTTTCTTGTTCCATCATTAATTCATAATATTAATTTGTATCACGTCCAATTGCTTCCAGGATACAAAAACCTTCAACGAACTCACAGTTTTTTATTTCTACACCCTCTGGAAAGTATGTACTTGATACGACATCTCCTCTTTTAAACATACTAAAAAACCTTATTCTGCGGGTTTTTATATTGGATTTCTTTCAATTACTAAATCTTTAACTCCTTGGCGATAAAAAGAAAATGATTTTCTTTCCCGTAACTCTGTGATATTTAGTTCACAGTTAAACGGGAAAAATAATGGATGATTTTCGATTAAATCTACGTGTAGTGCATCACTATCCAATACATTTAATAAAATTTGCACGAAGAATGATTGTATCAGTGAACTAGTAATTATGATCTTTTCACTTATAGTATAAATACTTTTACTTACTGGTTGAATGATATTCCAAGCCTTCATACTTCCTAATACCGCGCTAGTTGCAACCTCAACCCGTCTTCGGTCACCATATGCTTCCTTCATCCGATTGTTAATTGCTTTACTTGAAACTTCGTCTTGTAATTGAAACAGTCGACCAAATTCATTCGAAACATCTTTGAAAAAGGGGTACGCAGCAATCGTTAATCCCCAGTGTACAAGAAGCCTCTCTTCATTTGTTAATTGACTAAATTCCTCCAGAATTTCGTCACGAATTGGTTTCAACTCATCATCAACTCGATACCATATTTTCATTAACATCGTAATGGCATTTTTTCTTGATTTTACACCTGTAATATCATCACGTAAATAGTTGTCTAAAACGGTGTACATCTCTTTACGCGAATGCTTCTTGGTTTGATTAGCTGTATAATCCAGGTGATTTAGCAAAACTTTTTGATCAAAACCGACTGGTTTACTCACCTAATCCACTTCCTTCATTTTTTTG
This sequence comes from Virgibacillus dokdonensis, assembly GCF_900166595.1. Classification (NCBI taxonomy): domain Bacteria; kingdom Bacillati; phylum Bacillota; class Bacilli; order Caryophanales; family Bacillaceae; genus Virgibacillus; species Virgibacillus dokdonensis. The sequence continues at coordinate 2,741,728 of NZ_LT745763.1, forward strand.
TACCTTTACAAAAGGAACAATTACTTCTTCTATACTAGCTCCACCATGTGTTACAATTGATTGGCTTTTAGGAACAAAAGCTTGGCCATATTCTGCAAGTAAAACATGGTAATTTTCAGGCAAGCCAATACTAGGCCATTTTTGAACAGGTAGTTTTGATGCAGCATCTTCATATAACGTCATATCATTATAAATTCGTACACGCTCTCCTTTTTGCTCGACAAGGACACCTTCGGATATACGCCCAACTCCAGTTGCATCGGTGTTTCCATGATCAGATGTTAGATAAATGGAAAAACCAGCATCCGTCAAATCAGACAGTAAATTCACAAGATAGTTTGTTTGTAGCCATATTGTTATGTTTGAAGTAATGCTTTTTTCTCCAAGTACTGCATGATGTGTAAACCGATCTATCACGTCTATAACAGCACCATATATTTTGGTAGACCGTTGTTTTAAAGCTTTAATATTATTACGTTCATAATTTTCGTTTCCAAGTCCCTTCTGATAGGTGACATATTGTTTTAAGACACCTTGATTCTCCCAGAACGATTTCCAAAGCCTTTCTTCCGCTGTTGTTGTTTGAATCGTTTTGCCGAAGGTTATAGGAATATTTCCAGAGAAGATTGCTTGGCGCGATACGGATGTTAAAGTTGGAACCCAGGCATAGACCTGTTGCTCTTCAAATAAAAAATCTTTCTCTTTCAAAAAGCTTTGAACCATTCGCCATTGAACAAAATTCATCCCATCAAGGACTAATAACGCTATTTTTTCATCACCTTGTCTGTTTTTACTCATCACATGTGGAATGTGATGAACAAGTTTTGGTTTTGGATATGGCGGCAAACTTGTTAATGTATGGTATTGATTAAACATCCAATGAATAAATTTACTATTAACATCTTTTAAGATTTTTTCTACTTTGACAACATGACTGTTATTTTTTATTAAAGCCACCTTAAGTTCTGCAATTAAATCATTTATATGAAACCAATCTTTATATTGAGTAGCACTAGATAAACAATTTACTATTTTATCGCACAAATATTTTAGTTGCGTGTCGACTTTCTCTTTATTAGAGACTTCTTCGATTCCCATACGCATCCATTCAGGAACAGCATCTGGTATTGTTACGCCTTTCACCTTAGATAACTTTCCTTCAAGAAATAAATCATTCATTAACCTTCTTACATCATTATTTGCTAATGGACTGCTTTCATACATAAAAAATGCATCGTTAATCTGCCCTTGTTCCATTTGCAGGCATTGTTTAACAAGATCTTGCCAGCTGCGCTCTATAAAATGATAAAAGAAGGTTTGTGATTTAATTATCTGTTTTAAAGGCAAAGATTTTAAAGCAGGAACTCTCAGCCATTTTTCTATTAGGTAATCCTGGACAATATTGGGTAACTGCTTTGTTTGATAGTGAATAGACAATAAAATCTTATATAAACCTGCTTCACTGTCTATCATTTCATAAGGAATTTTATATACGTGTTTAATAATATATTCTAATGTTTCTCGCTCAGATGAAGTGCCCTGATACTGTTGATGGACAGTATACAAGACATCTAAATCTTCTCTATCCACTTGTCGGATGATATTTGCTGAGAACTTCGGGAATAACGTTTGTAAACTAACCTTTATACTCAATGCTTTTCTTTGAAATTCGTACGGAAATACAACATCTTCATTTACATAAATTAGTAACTGACGTTCAGACATATTTGCACGATACTGTTGTTCATACAGAAATCGAAATGTAATACTATCTTCAAATCTAATTGCATCAAACCCCTGTGATTGCAACTCTTTTAACACAAATTCATCGTTTAATAAATTATCCTTATCAAGCACCAAAATTATAGGTGCTTGTTGAAATTGAATTTTATCGATTATATGTTTACGCCATCCGAGCATTTTTTTCACCATCTATATTCCTAAACGTATACATGCATTATCATAATACATTAGTAATTTATCGTCTTCTTGAATTACTTTTTCAGGAAGACGTTCTCCTACCTTGACAATCTTATTAAAATCCTTTTCACTGTAAGCCTTCTTAAATCCTGCACGAATAGCTTCTGTACGGAACTGACGTAACTTCTTTTTATTTCCTTCCATTTCTTCTACATAACCATTAAACTCGCGTAAAAGAGATTTTTCACGGAGTTTTTCTAAATCGGCTTGCTTTGTTGGATTAGGAACATACCAACGATTTTTGGCTTTCTCTACAACCCTCGAATCACTAGGATCCAAACCACGTAAATCTTTATAAGTTCTGCGTAAATAAGCTACAATTTGATTAGGAACTCCTTCATCCCCATCATATAATAAGAAATTTTGATTTAATAGATCATCTAATTCAGGCAACAATTCATGCTTTGCAATATGCTGAATTTCCTTCATAAAATTAGGATGTATATCCTGACGTGATTGAGGTTTCTTCAACAATTGTTGACGGATCCACTCGATAGCACTAGTCTCATCTGAAACAAATAGACTTAGTTGAGAAAACTCCTTCATCAATGTTCGTTTTTTATCATATTCAGCAACTTGGTCTTCTAGAAAAGCCATTCCATCTCTCATTGGAAATCTTTGAGAAATACCTTCTTGAAACTCTGCTGAAGAAATGGGAACTGGTAAACCATTTTGAACATGAAATGCTACCATCCTATCAAATAAAATACGTGGTGTTCGTTCAGATATTAATTGTGCTTCTCCTTTTTGTCCTATAAATATGGGTAATTGCTCTAAGTGCTGAGTAACGAAAATCCAGACTGATTCTCCATTGCTCTGCTCATGCCTCATTCTTACTAGATTTTCTTGTCTAGGTTTATATGCCGAAATGATTAAATCTTGTTTAACAGCAGTGGTAGTTGTAACAGCTTTAAAACTTCCTTGTTTTTTATCCAGAGCGGATACGTTAGCTATAACAAAACCCGCCCTTTGTATTGCTTCTTGAATTGAATTCCATACTGCCGCCTGGGAGTTGCTAAATTCAACCGTCATCCAACGACCTGGCTTTAGGACTCTATAATAATTTCTAAAACATTTCTCCATTAAGAACTGATATTCAGCAATTCTTTTTCTTTGCGTGTTATTAATAATTGCTTCCTGATTATTATTAGTTAATAATTTTAGCCAGGATTCCCATAAATAATTCAATTCTGAATACATTAAGTTTTTTCCGAAAGGCGGGTCTGTAAAAATATAGTCAACAGAGTCGTTTTGAATATTTGACAAATCCGTCGTCGATTGATTTGTAACTATTGTTTTATACTTAATTTCCTTACTTTCTTCCTCTAAAACTTTTTTGTAATCCCGCAACTTTTTTTCGAGTAAGGCAATCGCATTTCTCTCAAATATCAATGATGGTATGTAGAGTGTACCACTTAAGCCACCCGTTCCGCCAAATCTAAATCGATTTGTTTTTGTTGCTCTTGTAATTGATGCTTGGAAAAAAAACAATAAATGGCCGAAAAATTTAGAGCCCTTTGAATGTTTTACAAAAGAAGACAATGTAAGTAAATTCCGTTTTGTATAAAAGTGATGCACGTGAGTATATCCCATTCTGTCATTTCTCCTAGATTCATCACCCTCAGGCATTCTGTCTTTAGGAAACCAGTTTTCTATAACTTTATTTTCTATTTCCTTTAGAAGATTAAGATCCTCTCGATTAATACTTCTTGCAACTCTTTTTGATCCAACAGAATAGTATACATATACTGGAACTTGTTTTGCAAAGCTTTTGGTTTCATTTAGATATTTGTCAAGTCTAGTTTCCCATGCTCTTTCAAGATTCTTTTTTTCTATATAACCACCACAATAAGTACACTCAATCTTGTTTTTTATCTTTTTATTACTAATATCAACTGCAACATCCCAGTAAATAATTTCTCTTGAGCAATTTGGACAAATGAATACATCACTCCAAACCACATTGTTAATTTCACCAGAAGAAGATCCATTATGGCTTGTAGTAAACATCCATTTACAGTCTTTTTTTACTTTGCTAATTACTAATTCTGCTTCATTAACAAAATCCTGAACTTCGGGAATACTGTTATAATTGTATGAGATAAGTGTTGCCGAAGGTGATAAATCACTAAGTATTGCTTTTCTTTCCCCCAACTTAGCATATTTTTTATTAACCGTTCTTGCATTTTCTGGATTGAGATTATAGCCAAGGCTTTTAACAAGCTCCTCATCTCCACACCTTCTTGCTGCTAGACCAGTCATACCCGTCCCCGCAAAACCATCCAACACTACATCGCCAGGGTCTGTGTAATGAAGTAAATACCTCATAATAGCTTTATAAGGAACCTTTGTATGGTAACTATGTGCATTATATACAGCGTCATTTTTACCTTCACTAATATCAGCTGAAAAAGGTTTCTTTTTATAATCCACATCTATTACATCTATGTTATCCTTAGTAATTATGGAAATCCAAGGATTCGGACATGCAGTATAATACGGAGGATCAGATAAGGCAATAATATCCTCATCTTCTCCAATCGGAAATCCTTCTATCTTCTTCAATTCAGGTAATTTCTTTCTCAATTCATTCCGAAAATATTCCCTACGTTCATCTTCATTTTTAAAAGTCATGCCTAAGCAGACAACTGGACTGTTGTCTGCTTTAGGCTGCTCCTCCGTAAATGAAAGTTGTTCATTTTCTTTAGCCACTCTTTTCTCCTCCTATTTCCCAATCGTTAAACGAACACGGTCTTGATCATTATTACCCACAATCACTCTTAATAGCTTATCTACATTATCCTTTGCCTCTTTGATTGTGATTGGATTACCATTACCAAACACTTCTTTTAATTGTTCCACATCTACTTTCTCCCGATGAATTCCCTTTAGAACTTTGTTAATCGCATGAATTAACTTTATGGAGATTGGCAAAGTGAAAGCTTTTCTTTGAATAAATTCATTCATTAATTCCTTCTCTTCCGCCTCTAAGAGTTCAATACTCTCTTTAACAGATGCATCATTAAAGTTTGTTAATAATGTATCCGTCCACGTTTCTAATAATTCATTTAATTCCTCCTCAAGCTCCGTAAGAGAAGGCCTTTCATTTAGTTGCTCTTCACGTGGATTAAAGTGGCACTTTTGACACTCTGGTGTGTGTTGCAAGTTATCTGCCGTTACATGATAACAAACTTTAAGAGAATTCACTTTTTCTTGCCATTCTTTAAAAACACCACTAGGTAATAATTCGATCTTTGAAGATAATACTTGTAATGCATCACATTGTTTATTCTGTAATAACTCAGATTTTTTCTTGCTTTCTGTAGCATTCAATCGCATTTTTTGATGCAAAGATAAATAGTAATCGATATAAGTTTTTTTCAGATGCTCTAGTTCCTGAATTTCACTTGTACAATCTTCACCATTTTTTAATGCCATGCTTAGATTATCTAATGATACATCGACATCGTCAATCCAATCCTTACTAGGAGAAGTAATAAACTTAGCTTTAACAAGGTAATCAGCTACTTTAGTAAATTCATTTATTTTCTTTTGCAAGTTATCCAATGTATCCAGGAGTTTTAGATTTTCCTTTTCTTTTTTAATTCGTTCCATATTAAATTTTAAGTTCATCATTTTTGCCCTTGTATTATAAACCTGCAACCCTTGTAAGAATTCATTTAACCTTGAAAGCCTGTCCGTCTTTTCTTCTATTTCTTCCTGCGTAAAGAGTGGACCGTCCCAAACTTGAAATTTATTACGGATATTAGCGAGCATTTCAACTGTCCGATTCGTAGCTCTCTTCGCACCAGCAATAATTTGTTTTATAGTAAAATCGACTTTTTCTTGGTTAGAAAAATCAATTTTGATTGACTCAAATAAATCTGATAATGCTTGTACTTCACGAACAGGTAATCCAGTTGGTTTTTTTATATGATCAAAATAAGTAATATCTTGGATAGGAAGTCGGATAAACTCGCTGAAGTTCATGGCCTCATATTGCGTTCCCTTAACTGTAACTACAATTTGTCCATCTTGAATCAAGGAACCAAGTATGACAACGAGTAATTCTGGTTCCATAGTGAATTTTCTTGTTATTCGTTGATCTGGAGTACCTTGTGTTGTATTTATCACTTCAATTAGCTCACTTTGGTTTAATACTTGTCCATTTCCCTTACTATCAAGTAGATCAGTCACCCATTTTGCATACCCTGATTTTTGGGTAGTAGGATTTCCTCGTTGATCAAGTAAGAGCAAACCATCAAGAATTGCTTCGCCTTGATTTGTTTTACGACCATTCAAATAATCTAATGCATCTTTCACATAGGTAGCTATGTTCTTTTTCGTCAAATAAGAATGTTCAAGCTTTCGAAATGAAGGATACTCTTCATATTTCACTTCAAACCATTGGGAAAGCAAGTCTTGTGAAACGGAATCAACAAGTTCAACCAACGTATCAGGATTACTTGGTAAAAACATTCCATGCTCTAGTACACCTGCACTTTTTCCTCGATATACAATTTCATAAGTATCAACGAAATTTTCTTTAATCCATTTTACTAATTTCTTTTTATATTCTTCCATTTTAGGCTTATATAATTTTTTATTTGTTGTCGTATCATTATACATCTCCGTTGCACCACCGTATAAGCGCAACAAATCAACAAATGTATCATTCTTTTTCTTTAAACGAAAAAATACTTCATCCTCTTTTTGTTCATCTTTAAAATTAGGTTCTTCAAATGCCTGAAGCATATATATGTAGAAATCTCTTTCAGGTTGGGCAGTTGATCGCTCATTTGGCGCCCCAAAGAATAAATAACCTTCTCGTTTCACTCTTCGATCTACCCAAGGAATTTCGTGAAGCCAAATTTTATAACCAAAAACATAGGCTGTAGTCTCCGATACTTCAGTAGCCTGTTTTAACACATCAAAATAATAACTATCTAATTGACTATCCTTCAAACCTTCACCACGTTGACGTATTAGCTCATCCACTGGTATAGACTCATCGATGTTAATATAAAACTGGCCATTATCATTATTTAAAGATATATACTGAAAACTAGCTGCAGTCCTTAAATCTTTCATTGCTGCTTCAATAGTTGTTTGTAAAAAACCAGCTGCTTCATCTTCAAAGTCTAGCAAAGAAGGCTGACTCAAGAATAATTTATCTCTAAGTGTGTATGAGCTTAAGCCAATGGGTGTCTTTAGATCCTCTGTAGTTAAACGAAATACAGCTAACGCATTTACCATCTGTGTTGCCATGGCTTTATACTGCCTTTTCACACTGGATTGAATAATACCCTTCAATGTTTCGACCTTATCTGTAATTAACTTCACGCGATCATCCGATCGTAATGAAGAATCTTCTTCTATATACGTCCAATACCTATCAAAAGATATAAGTCCTGTTGCATCTTGAGGGACTTCTTCAGATAGTAATTTTTTAATCTCACCTGTTATTGTTTGCAAGGCAACGCGTTTTTCGCCAATATGTACTCTTTCAAACATTTCAAGATATGCTGGATGAATTGGGAACAAATTAACGTAGGTTTCTAGTTCTTCTGATAGCCCGCTATACAATTTTTTGAACTTACTTAAATGTTCACGAATAAGTGCCTTTTGCTCATCATTTTTCTTTAACAGACGTTCTGATACTACAAATGCAATATCTTCACGGACAATACGTGTTTCTTTAAAGCGTTCCTTTACTCTGCGTAGTGAGTCTGCAACAAAACTGAATTTCGGATTATCAAAAAGCATTTCCTGTACACCAGAAACAAAGCGAAAACGGGTGTTATTACAAACCTCTCCAATTTCCCGTAAAAATCCTAGATCAAGCGTTAGGTCCTGTTCTTTCCTTCCCCTCAAATAGTCAAGAAGCTCATCAATAACAAGTAATAATCCTTTATCAGGATATTCTTCATGGAATAATTCCATCATTTCGTACATCATATCTTTATTATTTGTCACTTGATCAGCAGTAGGAAAAGTATAATCTATTCCCATGTTTGCTAGTCCCTTTTCCAGTTGCCTACAAACAATTTCACGAAGAGGCATTGTCACTGCACCAAACTCAGCACGAATAACTTGAAATTTCCCTTCTATTTCTTTTGCTTTTTCAGCTACTTGTTTATTGCGTAAATGCTTACTGGCACCTGGTAATTCTGCAATCGTGGAAACGACACTCATTAAGTGGGACTTACCAGAGCCGTAGTTACCGACAATAAGCATACCTTTGTTATCTACCATACGTTCAAATTGAATGTTTTCAAATATATCGTTCATTAACTTTTCAGCCATATTATCTGAGATTACATATGTTTTTAATAGTGAAATAGCACGACTTTGATCGTCCGCTTCTCTTAATTGGACAACAGATTCAACTGGATCGAATGCAATTAATTCATCATAACGAAGCATAATACTTTCCTCCATATTTATATTTCAAATAACTTTCCCTTCAAATTCACGGCAAGTAAAATACTCTGGATGACCATATTCAGCATAAGAAAGTTGATCATCCCTATATATTCCTGGCCATTCAACAATTAATTTATAGGTTTTACTGATATTCTCCAATAAACGTATTGGATGAATTTGTAATACTGGATCAAAAAGAATATCAATATGTTGAAGGAGATATACCTTATTTCTATGTGAAATAGTATTCAAAAGTATCTCTTCAACATATAACGGATATTTATTTTCAGCTTTATTTATTAATCCCTGACTTAAGATAAGATTAACGTTTACTTTTTCGAAATGATCTATGATTGGTATTGTTGTATTAAATCGTCCATCCCTATTGCATAGAAATATCAATTTATGCCACACATGCTCCATTTCTTGAATCTCGTTTTTTATACTATTTATATTCACCGGAAACTCCTTTTCTGATACGTTCAGGAATGATAGTTTATCAAATTGATATGATCTTAAATTTATTTAGCCATATAATCATCTACTACAAATAATATTGTAATATATCTATACTTTTATAACAAACTAGGACAAAAATTATTAAAGTTCATCAAAAAAACAGTATTTTCTCCTGGTTTAATATTGAGTAGTAAACGACGATCTAAAAGTTGATTTCCACACTCACAGGATGTTTCTGAAACATAAGAGCAAAAAATTATTTGCAGTTGACTGAAATTTAAATTCGCCTTCTGAACATTTTGGGTCAGAAGAACAATACATCATACGTCCAATCGCTCGTATAAAAATAGGGTATAGTTTTTATTAGGTTTAGTTTGCTCTATTAGCCCACCTAGACTTCCCTCAGAGTCACCAGATGCTGAATAACCAAGTTGATTCCTATTCCTATTATATCTTAATATAATATCAGAGGTTACCTCTGAATGATTTGTATTAAGTTCCCATTCTTTTAATTTATGCTCATCAAATCTAAAAAAAGATAACCTCACCATCATTTCGTATCCCTGGCAGCCGCTTGTTGTTTTTATATTTCATAACTGGAATTAGATCCTTTGTTTTCGCTAACTCAGATCGATCTAAGTTTTCTATTCGTGTAAATTCTTGTAATACTTGAATTTCTGGTAATGACCCTATTTTATGAACAACTGAAAAATAGGGGATCATTTTCTGTTTTCGTATCGACAGGAAACTTATTTCTTCTGCAAATTCACCCGAGAGTGTTTTTTGGATTTTATCTGTTTCTGATTCTTTAAAATCTAATATGTTTAATAATGTTCCGAAAGAATTTGATCCCTTTTCATTTGCCTTTTTAAATTTTATTTTATTCTCAAGCACTTTAGAAACCAGTGGATTATTATTTTGTTACTTAACGAAATCTGCAAAAAACTTGTCACTGCTGGTGAGTAGATGTTAGACGCACCACGTAAATAAGTTTTCATCGATTCTTTGTATGCTTCTGTTTCACCAATCCATGGTCTATTACCTATACAAGATAATAGAATAGATTTCAATGCGCCTTTTTGCATGATTTTACCTAATGATTATTTCTCTCTACACTTGACGCATTGTATGGAAAGATCTGATATTGGTATTCTTAATAATTTCAACTTACCTTTAAGTTTAATGTAGTACTATAGTAACACAAGAGTTGTATTATTTTCCAAAGTTAGTATCAATTATTCATAATACTATAGTCAGTGAATTAATCAAACAAAAACTTTGAATAGATTTGAAAAATCTAAAATTAATATTGATTAAAATCGCTTTATAAAGTGTATCCTCAATCGATATGGGACTTTCATCCCCTATGGATTGCTAGTAGCCCAAGGGCATGAATTAAAAGCTTCTGAACGATTCCGGGGACTTAAATTTGTAGAACTCGTATATTCCAATTTTAAAGCAGGAGTCTTACAACAAGTTCTATCTGGGATAAAATTATGAGCTTCACAAGTTTATCTTTAAAGGATACTTATTAAGTTCTTTATAGTTTTGGTGCTAAGCGTCATCACATACAATTTACTACCTTTTCACACCAACTCATTCATTTACCGAGTTTCTATATTCGCTCCATCATTTACAGCTAAGATCCTAAACAATATGAAATAAATGACTGCACTAATTAAAGCGCAAACCATAATAAAGCCAAAAACAAGTATCGGTGGAAAAGATACTGAAAGAATAACGATAATTGGTGCGAGAAACCTACCCAGCGAATACTGAAGATCAGATGCTCCCATGTATTTTCCTCTGGCAGTTTTAAATGTATAATTACTTACAAACTTATGTACAGATGGGCCATGAATAATTTCACGGATAGTTAAAAATATTGCAATTCCAAATAAGAACCACGCACTTGTTGCAAGTACAACTAGTAACATGTGAAAACCAGATAAACAGGCTGCGAGTATTAGTGCATTTCGATCCCTCCAATTTTCTAATAGTTCAGTCACAGGAATAATTAGAAGTATAAAGAGAAGCCTATTCAATTCTACCATCTACCCAAATACTTCCTCATTATTTAGTGAAACATACCATTAACCCAGTGCTACAAACTAAGATCTTTTCGCAAACCATCTAGCACCTTTTCAATTTCTCTGGCTTTTTTATATCAATTACATAAGTTTTTCCTTTAAATACAATTTTATTGCGCTTTTACCAATAATTATGTAACCCGTTTCTCCTTTCGTATTTACTGAATTCCCCAACCACCAAAACGTTCTAATGGACTATACATAATGAAGTCATAATGCTTTATTTCTTCAAACCCAAAATTTTCTATAGCGAATGTGAAAAGGCATAAATCGAACGTATAGACCATCATCACGAACTTCTAATACTAATTTCAAAAAGCATAGAAAAACAATCGGAAATACAACACCAAAGATAAGCCAGAAAACAATTAACTGACATTTGACATCGGATTATTGCCAACAGGTACTCCAAGGGCAATTTGCAGAATAAAGATGCACCAAAATAAACCAGAAACTATAAAAATGAATATCGAAAGTGGAATTGACCATAGTTTTTGAACTTCTCTATACAGAACGCTATTTTGCTTCTTTATTTTCTACACCTCCCTTAAAGCTATCAAATAGCCTTATATCATGTTACCGATACTTTTTCTTTTATATATGAATTTTCAATATATTATACTGCTATTCTAACAGATCATGAATGACATTCTCTTTATAGATGTTTGGCTGGTTCAGCCATACCTGACCTTCATGTAGTAACACAGCGGAAAGAAGGAAAAACTTGACTTACCAACAAGTCTATATAACGAAAATCATTGTATCTTTTTATACTATAGCCATAGAATCTTAAGCATTTTCTGAAAGCTAATTTGGGATAGCATGAAAAGCTTCCCAATCCTTCACTACACAGTAATACATAACCTCATCGTTTATCTTAAAGTTGCGGGTGAAAAGCCAATTAAAAACCTCCCTATTCGCTATTACACGAACAGGGAGGTCGTTAACTATTTGTTATTTATTCAAGTTGTAAAATGCTGTTTTTCCAGCATATTCGCCCATGCCAGCTAATTCATCTTCAATACGTAGTAATTGATTGTATTTAGCTACACGATCGGTACGTGATGGAGCACCTGTTTTAATTTGGCCAGCGTTTGTTGCTACAGCAATGTCTGCAATGGTAGCATCTTCTGTTTCACCAGAACGGTGAGAGATAACAGCTGTGTAACCAGCGCGTTTTGCCATTTCGATAGCTTCAAATGTTTCCGTTAAAGTACCGATTTGGTTCACTTTAATAAGGATGGAGTTACCAATTCCTTGTTCAATACCTCTAGCTAATTTTTCTGTATTGGTTACGAACAAGTCATCCCCAACTAGTTGTACTTTTTTGCCTAGACGATCTGTTAGAAGTTTGAAACCATCCCAGTCGTTTTCATCTAAACCATCTTCAATAGAAACGATTGGATACTTACTAATCATATCTTCATACCAGTCAACCATTTCTGCAGAAGTACGTACAACACCTTCTCCTTTTAAGTTGTACTTGCCATCTTCGTAAATTTCAGAAGCGGCTACGTCCATTGCTAATTTCACTTCTTCACCAGGCTTATAGCCAGCTGCTTCAATAGCTTCTACAATCGTTTGTAATGCTTCTTCATTAGAGCCAAGGTTTGGTGCAAAACCACCTTCATCCCCTACAGCTGTGTTATAACCTTTCGATTTCAATACATTTTTCAAGGAATGGAAGATCTCTGCACCTGTACGAAGTGCTTCTTTAAATGATTCTGCCCCCACTGGCATAATCATAAATTCTTGAATATCAACGTTGTTGTCTGCATGCTCCCCACCATTTAAAATGTTCATCATTGGGGTTGGTAATGTTTTGGCATTGAATCCGCCAAGATAGTTGTAAAGTGGTACTTCTAAATAGCTTGCTGCAGCGTGTGCAACAGCCATGGAAACACCTAGAATAGCATTTGCACCTAATTTTCCTTTATTATCAGTGCCATCTAAGTCAATCATTAGTGCATCGATAATATTCTGACGTGTTACATCAATTCCTAATAGTTCAGGTGCAATTACTTCATTCACATTTTGCACTGCTTTTAAGACACCTTTACCTAGGTAGCGGCTTTTATCGCCATCGCGTAATTCTACTGCTTCATATTCTCCTGTAGAAGCTCCGCTAGGAACTAATGCAGAACCAAAAGCACCTGATTCTGTAAATACTTCTACTTCAACGGTTGGATTACCGCGAGAATCTAATACTTCACGTGCGTAAACATCTGTAATATATGGCATTCAAATCGTCTCCTTTTTTTCAAAACGTTTGTTAGTTTTATTATTTTATTAATGATTCGCCAGTCATTTCTTTTGGCTTTTCAATATTTAATAAATCAAGTAAGGTTGGTGCTAAGTCTGCTAAAATTCCGCCTTCACGTAAGCTGATACCCTCTTTTGTAACGATAACAGGAACCGGATTCGTTGTATGAGCTGTCATTGGCTTTCCTTCTGGCGTAATGACTTCATCCGAATTACCGTGGTCGGCTGTAATAATAGCGTGTCCGCCAAGTTCAATAATTTTATCAACAATTTTTCCGAGGCATTCGTCAACAGTTTCGATAGCTTTAACAGTTGGCTCTAATTTGCCAGAGTGTCCAACCATATCTGGATTGGCGAAATTTAAAATAATCGCATTACGATCACCCGTTTCGAGTTCTTCTAATAACGCGTCCGTTACTTCATAAGCACTCATTTCTGGTTTTAAATCGTATGTCGCTACTTTTGGTGAATCAATTAAGATTCTTTTTTCACCTGGAAATTCCGCTTCACGTCCCCCACTCATGAAATACGTAACATGTGGGTATTTCTCCGTTTCAGCGATTCGCAATTGCTTCATATCATGCTGTGCTAAAACTTCACCAACTGTATTATCTAAATTAACCGGCTCATAGGCAACATAGCCGTTTACTGTTTCGCTAAAGTTCGTTAACATAACAAAGTCTAAGTTTTTCGGCACTTTGTCTCCACGGTCAAAGTCATGAAAATCTTCATTGGCAAATGTACGTGAGATTTGAATAGCTCGATCTGGACGGAAGTTATAAAAAATAATGGAGTCCCCATCTTCCACAGTTCCAACTGGGTCACCAGCTTCATTCGTAATAACGGATGGAATGACGAACTCATCATAAATTTCACTAGCATAAGACTCTTCCACAACAGCGAGTGGATCCGTATATTTCGGACCTTCTCCGTACACCATGGCGTCATATGCTTTTTTCACACGATCCCAACGCTTGTCCCGATCCATGGAATAATAACGTCCAGAAATCGTCGCAATTTGCCCGACTCCGTATTCTGCTATCTTATCTTGTGTTTGCTTAATATATGTTTTAGCAGTCTGTGGACCAACATCTCGTCCGTCTAAAAATGCATGGATATAAACTTTCTCTAGTTCTTGTTCTTTTGCAAGCTTCAAAAGCGCAAACAGGTGATTAATATGGCTGTGTACACCACCATCAGAAAGCAAACCAAAAATGTGTAGCGCCTTCCCATTTTTTTTCGCATGTTGCATCGATTTTATGAACGCTTCTTTTTCAAAGAATTCGCCTTCTTTAATCGATAGATTAACACGGGTTAAACTTTGATACACAATTCTCCCTGCACCAATATTCAAGTGACCGACTTCAGAGTTACCCATTTGCCCTTCTGGTAAACCGACAGCCTCACCACTAGCTGTTAGCTGATTATGGGCGTATTGATTCCAATAGCGGTCAAAATTAGGCTTGTTCGCATGTTTGACAGCATTCCCTTTTTCTTCGTCACGAATAGCGAAACCATCTAAGATGATTAATGCCGCTAGTTTGTTTTGTTTCATTTGGCACCTGCCTCCACTAATTGCAAGAATGATGCTGGTTCAAGGCTTGCTCCGCCAACTAATGCGCCATCAATATCAGATTGAGCCAGTAATTCATCAACATTTGCAGGTTTTACACTGCCACCATATTGAATAATGACTTTGCTTGCCGTTTCTTTAGAAGTAAGTTTTGCAACCACTTCACGAATATGCGTACAAACTTCATTTGCTTGTTCACTCGTTGCTGTTTTTCCTGTACCAATTGCCCAAATCGGCTCATAGGCAATAATTGTGTTAGCAACTTGTTCTTCGCTAAGTGCTTCTAGAGCTTTTGTAACTTGCATTTCGACATGATCCATTGTTTCGTTAGCTTCACGCTGTTCTAGCGTTTCACCAACACAAACAATTGGTGTTAGTCCGTGTTTAAATGCAGCATGCACTTTCTTATTCACTGTTTCATCTGTCTCGTTATAATATTCTCTACGCTCTGAATGCCCTAAAACAACATAAGTTACACCTAAGTCCGCAAGCATTTCAGGACTTACTTCGCCTGTAAATGCACCACTTTCTTCATAATGCATCGTTTGAGCAGCAACTGCTAACGTTGTACCTTTTGCTTTTTCCACAAGCTGAGCTAAGTAAGGAAATGGGGAACAAACGATAGCCTCCACCTTGTCTGATTGAGGTAGTTTTACTTTCACCTCATCGACAAACTGATTCGCTTCACTTGCTAGCTTGTTCATTTTCCAGTTTCCAGCAATTACTTTTTTGCGCATCGTCTCACCTCATACCAATTTATTTGTCAGTTAAAGCAGCTACACCTGGAAGAACTTTACCTTCCATAAATTCCAAAGAAGCTCCTCCACCAGTAGATACATGATCCATTTTATCACTTAGACCAAATTTTTCTACTGCAGCAGCAGAATCGCCACCACCGATTACTGTATAGCCTTCTGTTTTTGCTAATGCATTAGCAACTGCCTTTGTACCATCCGCGAAAGCTTCCATTTCGAAAACTCCCATTGGACCATTCCAAATAATTAATTTAGATTTAGCAACAATTTCAGCATACTTTTCTGATGTTTTAGGACCAATATCCAATGCTTCCCAGTCCGCTGGAATTTGATCAATGTCCACTTCTTTTTTATTTGCATCTTCAGCAAATTTGTCAGCTACAACAGCGTCAACTGGAAGAACAAAATCTACGCCTTTGTCTTTAGCTTTTTGCATAAATTGCTTGGCTAGATCAATTTTGTCTTCTTCCAATAGGGAATTACCAATTTCATAACCTTGCGCTTTAATAAACGTATAAGCTAAGCCACCACCAATAATTAAATGGTCAACTTTTTCAAGTAAATGATCGATAACATCGATTTTATCTTTTACTTTCGCACCACCAATGATAGCTGTGAAAGGACGTTCTGGATTTTCTAATGCTTTACCTAAAACGGATAATTCTTTTTCCATTAAAAATCCTGCAGCAGCTGGAAGCTTTTCAGCTACTCCAGTTGTGGAAGCGTGGGCACGATGAGCTGCGCCAAATGCGTCATTGACATACACATCAGCTAGATCAGCAAAGGCCTGAGACAATGCTTCGTCATTCTTTTCTTCGCCCGCTTCGAAACGAACGTTTTCAACTAAAATAATGTCGCCTTCGCTTACCTTAGAAATAGCCTCTTGCACTTCTTCACCATATACGGCATCTGTTTTAACTACTTCTTTCCCAATTAAATCACTTAGTCGTTTTGCTACAGGGTCGAGACGTAGTTCTTCTACGACCTTCCCTTTAGGACGACCAAGATGGCTTGCTAAAATGATAATCGCACCTTGATTGGATAAATATTCTATGGTAGGGAGAGCTGCTTTAATTCTTGTATCATCTGTTACCTCTCCATCCTTCATCGGTACATTAAAATCCACACGGCAAAAAACTTTTTTCCCTTTAACATCAAGGTCTTTTACTGACATTTTATTCATGTTCTTCTGCCTCCTAAATGTAGGATATGTAATTATCCCTCTATCGAATTGTTAGGTACAAGAAATAGAACTATCCAAAAAATTAATTTCTACTTCATTCATTCTTCGTCTTAGCAGCAACCAATCGCATTGTTTTCATTTAAGCTATCGCTAAAATGTCAAGCGTAGTTCTAACTTTTTCAGTTTCTTCATAAACTATACAAAGATCCCTTTCTCCGAAGACTACTTAAACATATTATATCTTTTCTTACAAGGAAAAACGGAGGAGGAATAACCATGCTCCTCCCCCGCTATTTTTTCTTATAGTCCTTTGTTTTTCATTAATACTGCTAAATCAACACAGCGAGCAGAGTAGCCCATTTCGTTATCGTACCAAGAAACAACTTTCACTAAGTTATCTTCTAGAACAATAGTAGACAAACCATCTACAATGGAAGAATGCTGGTTACCTAAAATATCTGTAGATACAAGTGGTGCTTCACTGTATTCAAGAACACCTTTTAGTTCACCTTCTGCAGCTTCTTTTAGTGCTGCATTGATTTCTTCTGCTGTTACATTCTTATCTAATTCAGCTACAAGGTCAACTAGAGAACCGTCTGGTGTAGGTACACGTACAGCTCCACCATTTAGTTTACCATTTAATTCTGGAAGAACTTTCCCTACTGCTTTAGCAGCACCTGTTGTTGTTGGAATAATATTTTGTGCTGCTGCACGAGCACGACGATAATCTTTATGTGGCAAATCAAGGATTTGCTGATCATTTGTATAAGAGTGGATTGTAGTCATTAGTCCACGTTTAATACCAAAGTTGTCATGTAATACTTTAGCATACGGTGCTAAGCAGTTTGTCGTACAAGATGCATTAGATACAACATGATGGTTAGCTGGGTCATATTCTTTATCGTTAACACCCATTACTACTGTTAAATCTTCGTTTTTACCAGGTGCAGAAATAATAACTTTTTTTGCACCTGCATCAAGATGCTTTTGTGCATCTTCTCTATTTGTAAAACGTCCTGTAGATTCCATAACAATTTCCACACCAAGTTTATCCCAGCCTAATTGAGCAGGATCTCTTTCAGACATTACTTTAATTTCTTTTCCACCAACAACAATATTTGAACCATTGACAGAAACTTCTTCTTTCAACATGCCATGGACAGAGTCATACTTTAATAGATGAGCTAGCATTTCAGCGTCAGTTAAGTCGTTGATTGCCACTACTTCTACATCTTCATTTTGTAGAGCTAGACGAAATACAAGACGTCCTATTCTACCAAAACCGTTAATTCCTACTTTTACTGCCATGATAATTCCTCCTAAAAATGAATTAAATTATATATATTAAAGGGTGGATATTCCCTTTAAAATCTCTTCTGCTGCTGCTTCATCGGTGATGAGCAGGTTTGTTGTTGCTCGTTTGAAATAGGAAGCAATTGCTTGCGCCTTAGAGCGACCGCCAGCAACCGTAACAACAAAAGGAACTTGTCCTAAATCTTCTAGTTGTATTCCGACTGTACGCACCTTATGTACAACATTTCCCTTTTTGTCGAAATAATAACCAAATGCTTCACTAACTGCTTGATGTTTGCGTAGTTTCTCCACAATATCTGCAGTTGTTTTCCTTCTGTATGCCATCGTTAACGCATCACCAATACCATGCATTACAACAGTTGCAGTTTTTATTTGCTGCAATGTTTCTTTTACACTTGGCTCTTGGATAATCATTTGATAAGCTGATTCGCTTAACGGATCAGGGACATAAAGTAGTCGATAGTCACCATGAGCTTTACGAGCCATTTCAGCTGCGATCGTATTCGCTTGGTTTTCTACCTTTTCGCCAATCCCCCCTCGAGCTGGAAGAAAAAGAGCTTCATTGCTTTGTTCAAAAGGTGTCATTGCCGCTGCAATTGCAGCCATTGTCGTTCCACCAGTTACAGCAATGGTCGGATGTTCACCAATCATATTTTTCAAACTGGTTACACAAGCCTTTCCCATTTCTTGCTTGACCCACTCATGATCATCACTATTTCCAGGAACAACGATAACGTCAGTAATGGACAGTGCATCTTTTAGTTTGTTTTCTAGTGCGCGCAAGTCCATGATTTCATTCATAAATGCACCTAACTGTTCCAAGATTAATTTACCCGCTTTTGTGATAAACATACCTTTAGCAGTAATTTGAATTAAATCTTGTTCCTGTAAAAGTTCTATTTCTCCTCGTACAGTTCTTTCGGTAACATTTGTGTTATCAGCTAGTCCCCTGCGACCTATTGGCTCCAACAAATCTATGGTGCGTAACATTGCATAACGTCGTTGCATCACATCCAACAGATCAGGTAGCAGCCTTTTTTGTAGTTGAATCAAGTTTCTCATTACTAAGGACTCCTTCGCCTGGTCTTTTGGAGTCCCGGGCGGAATTATTACGTCCCGGAAGCTGCAAAAAAAATTTTCCCTTGCTTTATGTTTTCTTGCTTACATGTATATTATACCAAATTTATTTAATTACACAACCGATTTAATGTTAAAATTATGTGAAGCAAATTTCAATAGACAAAATATGAAGTATAACTTGACTTATCGCCAAGTCTTTATATCGATACTACAGTTTCTTAATTCAATAAACCTTAAAATTTTATACCGCCTATAGTACAACCAAAACAAGTGATTTGGTGAAATTTATTTAGAATCTTTCATTAGTAATGGTTCACAAAATGAATATGAAGTCAGTCAGTTATTTACAAACAAATGATTTCTCTCATAAAAAGATTTTAGAATTTTCGCTAATTCTTTTGAAGCTTGTTCATTTACTTCATGTCCAGCATTTGTTACCATTTGAAGTTCTGATTTTGGAATATGTTCAGCTAAACTTTTTTGATGCTTTTTTATTTATATGATCTTTCTCACCACAAACAACCATGGTATAGCACATAATATCACTTAATTTTTTACTGAAATTTAGCGTAGTCATTGTATTTGTTAATTGAATAAAGTCCTTCTTTTCAAACCCTATATTCTCAAAAGAAGATTTCGGAACAAATTTAAATACCATATTTTGCAATTTAAACAACATTTTAGGAATATTATATTGCTCACCTATTAATACTAATGAGGCTACCTTTTTGGGATAATCGATTGCATAATTTAAAGCTAATACTCCGCCTAATGAAAGCCCACAAAGGTTTAACGGTTCGTCCAAATCTTTACAGTACGTGGTGAAACTAGCATACAAATTTTGATACGTAACCTCTTTATGCTGAAGCATCGCAGAAAGGTTTGGACTATATATATTACGATATTCGCATAAATAAGCAATCGTTTCCTGCCAACTGGATGCACTTTGCCCAAGCCCATGAATAAAAACAACATGCCCCATATTCAATAACCTCTCCCTATTATTTAAAAAAACTGCAGGATAATAACTGATAAGCTCTTCGTATAGTATGTTTAAGTATTTTATGTTTATATCAAATACTTGGATGAATTATTGAAAAAAGCACATAAAGCACTAACAAAAAAATAATGCGCTTATCTCATCTTTTATTACCTACATATTGATCTAAAAAATTTCTTAGCGTCTCCCAATTTAGTTGGGATGCGTCCAATATTGCATTATTTACTTTTACACAAGGAATTAATAACTGATATTTCTCTAACCAAAGATCATTCGTATAAATATCACATTCTCGAACGTTAAAATCGTATTCATCTTGAAAAAATTCCAACATAAGTTTTGCTTCATCACATAAAAGACAAGCCTTTTTTGTATAAAAATGGATCATTACCAAAATTAACATTCCTTTCTTTTCGTCGATGATGGTATTTGTAGTTGCTCTCTATACTTCGTGACTGTACGTCTCGCAATTTGAATCGTATATTTTTCAGCTATCAATTTTCGTAACTTCTCATCAGACAGTGGCTTACACTTATCTTCCTGCGCTATAAGGTCAGCGATCATATTCTTAATTGCAAGTGCAGCAGCTTTGGTGCCGTTGCTTTGCTTTACACCAGATTGCAAAAAGAAATTCAATGGTAAAATGCCATTTGGTGTTTGCACATATTTATGAGCAATAGCCCTACTTATAGTGGAAACGTGTAATGCCAATTCGTCTGCAATATCTTTTAATGTTAGTGGTTGCATCATATGTGTGCCATGTTCAAAATACAGAGATTGCTTTTCAAGCATACATTGAATAACACGTTCTAATGTATCACCTCGATAAGTAATAGCTTTTTTCACCATTTCTATTTGTGTCTGTTTCTCTTTAATATATTTCTCCGCCTCTTTTCCAATCCCTCTCATATGAAAATACGACTCATTTAAAGTGATTTTTGGCGTGCTCCACGAATAAAAAGATAATTGCCATTTCTCTTTTTCTTTATAAATAGAAGCTTCTGGAATAATGTAATGATCTATTTTCGTATCAAGTAAGTGTCCTGGTTTGGGGTGACATGCTTTAATTTGTGCAAATAAACCCTTTACGTATGTTTCACTTTTACCGTATTCATTGGCTACAGCTTCCACATCTTCTTCCGCTACCCATTGTAAATGGTTTTCTAATAAATCATGTACAAGTGGTTTATCCACAGCAGAAATTTTTAATTGTAATATAATACATTCGCTTAAGGTTCTGGCACCGATTCCAGCTGGCTCTAGTGATTGGATAAGTTTTACTGCTTGCTCTACCTGCTCTAATGTCGAGTGACACTGCTTTGCCCAAAGTTGTAACTCAACATCCAAGTAACCGTTTTCATTTATGGAATCAATACCATATAACACAATAGGTCGCATTTTTTCAGGTATATGTAATGTATATAACTGTTTTTTCAAAAGGTCGTACATACTTAACTTACTTGCATTGATTTCTCCAGGTCCTATAACATCATCCGTAGATGAATGATATGGAAGAGCGGCGTCATCATAGTTTATTTCTTCAATGAGCGGGTTTTCTTTTTCCAATTCTTTTAAATACTCCACCAGTTCTGTATTGGAAAATTGTAATATTTGAATCGATTGCATTAAGGATTGGTTCATCTTCCACTGTAAGACTTGTTCATTAACAAGTTGTAACTTCATGATAATCCCCCTCCTCCTTTATTGTGCCACAAAAACAAAAATCCATCTAGAGAAGACCATATTATTCGGTTCAAGGCTTATAACTTATGTGGTAATTTTTCTTTTACTATCGTGAGTCAACATTTTATACTTTTATATAGTATAACAAAGCATATTTTATAGAGTTGAATACTTCTTTATCTATACATCAAAAGTATTAGCGTGTTATTACACCATCTCATATGCTATAATCAGCTTACACATAAGGAGGGCTATGTACATGATAGAAGTATTTACAGACGGTGCATCCTATGGTAATCCAGGGCCAAGTGGTGCAGGTGTTTATATCAAGCATGAACAGCAACATTATAGATACAGCTTTTTTTTAGGGGATTTTTCCAACCACGAAGCGGAATTTCAGGCAGTTATTAAAGCTTTAATGATTTGCAAAGATAAATTTCCAACTGACATTTTATCTTTTCGCTCTGACTCTAGAATTGTTGTTGATACAATTGAGAAAAATTACTCCAAAAACAAACTGTTCATCCCATTATTACACCAAATAAGTGAGCACGCCTCTGATTTTCCGCACTTTTTTATTAAATGGATTCCTGAAAAACAAAATAGGCAAGCAGACAAATTAGCTAGACAAGCTATTCAGCACCAAACAAATAGGCAGTATAGTTGAGTTTTTTAAAGTTATTCTTGTTTAGACAAGGAGTGTTTACATTGGACCCTGGCGAAAATTTGTTTTAGTTGAAAGTATAAGGATAAGGGAAGAAAAGCATGGATTTACTATTATTAGTATGTCCCCTGCTTTAACGCTTATCGGAAGCGGAAGAAATGCAGTAGTATGTAAAATCCGATCGACAATAAAGTAATTAAAGTATTTCCATAGATTATGAGCATATAGCACACTTGGTAGGCGAAAGCATGTTAGAAAAACTAGACTAATTGCCAATTCTTTGTACAGAAAGCCGTATGCTGCTTATACGATAAACTTTAAATTTCTATACCTTCCCTGTAAAACAGCTCCATTCTGCTAATCAAACCATTGAAAAAACATTAGAAAAACTTGGCATGTCGCCAGGTCTTATGCGAAAGCCTTTGTTTTTCTTATACTATAAACCAAAAAATATGATGCTTTCCTAAGTGCAAGAAATTCAAATCGCTCTATTAGCGGCGAACAACTCCACCACTTCCCACCCTTGTGGGTTGCTTGAAGAAGTTGCGGAAGTACGTTAAAAATAACTTTCAACAGGCACAGCTACATCGTTTTATAGCGGGGTAGCTTTTTATTTTTATTTTGAATAACGATGGATCGTTTGTAGAATATACCTTAATTCAGCAGCTGTTATTTGTCCTGGTGCAGAAGCTTGTATCGCCGAGCCAAAAGAAGCAGCAGAACCTACAACTTCTCCTCCAACCCTACTTAATATACCTAATGGCCCCATAGCTATGGTAATGAACGGCTTTTGGGCATAGGTTGATTTCATTTTTGCCGCAACTTGTAATAGACGCAAAACATCTTCTTCATTTTGCGGCATTACCGCTAACTTTACAATATCTGCTCGGGTCTCTTGCATGGCTATTAGACGTGCTAGCATATCTTTATTAGCCGGAGTGGTTTGAAAATCATGATTAGACATCAGAACAATTACATTATTTTGTCGCGCAATTTGTACCAGTCTTTCTCGAATCGTTTGTTCTATGTATAGTTCAACATCAATGACGTCAATAAATCCTGACTGTATAACTTGACTTAACAATTCTTCATAGTAGTTAAGCGTTACTTCTTTCCTCCCCCCTTCTTTATAAGTACGAAAGGTGTAAAGCAATGGAATATCATCGATCAACTTTCTAATTTCTGCTAGCAAACGGAGAACTTCTTCTATATTAGTGACATGTAAGAAAGCATCCGCACGCCATTCTATCATATCAGGTTTTTCCTGTTTGGCTTCGCTTAATTCATGGTTAATCTCTTGCAATGTCTCTCCCATTATTGGAATGATAATCTTTGGCATTCCTTTTCCTATATGTATATCTTTAATTTTTACCCTCTTCACACCTTATGCCCCCTCGTATAATATATTTAGGCATTACTATTTCAACCAATTATTACTAACTTTATGTTTTTCTGCTTGAAATTTTATACGTACTGAGCCTCCGCACTCGCAAAAGCGCCAAGCTCATGCTTTTTCCGTTGTAGTCACCACCTTTGTTCAAGCGACTAATTACCTGCTCATCATTCATAGACAAATGCAAATCATCTGTTTTTACATGTCGTCGCTTCTATTAAATATTTATTATCACTAGCATTGCATTAATTAAACCTGATGATTCAAAATACTGAAAATGTTTAATAATTACGTGTTCATGATACAAAAAAATCCTTTACAATGGAAGTACAGGTGGTTCCTGTCCAAATCCAAAAGTAAAGGATAATCCGTATGGACAAGAATACACTAAAATCATCATTTGGTAAATGGGTTTCACCTATAAATACGAAAAAACTATTTGAACAAGTAGAAGAAAATAAACAAGATTACTACACAAAAAAGCTAACAACTGCAGGGTATATAAAGCTCATGTTACTTGCCCAACTGCAAGGATTCGAGAGCTTGGAAGAAATGAGCGATGCCCTAATAGATGATGGACTTCAGAAAGCACTGGGGTTTGAATCGATTAGTACATCTCAGCTATCAAGGAAGAATAATGAAATGAATCCAATGATCCTTTCCCATTTATTCTTGGACCTTGTTTACAAAATAAAAGGTATCCAATCTAAAAACGGGAAATACATGCCATTGAAAATCATTGATTCTAGCACGCTTCCATTAAACTTAACGAATCATAAGTGGGCAAAGTTCCGTAAAACAAAAGCAGGAGTTAAGCTACATTTACGACTTATATTTATGAATAAAGATACCGTCTATCCTGAAAAAGCAGTGATTACAACAGCCAAAGAACATGACAGAAATCAACTGGAAGTTCTCGTAGACGACAAAGAAGCCATGTATGTGTTTGACCGTGGATACGTTGATTATGAACGATTTGATCGAATGACAGATGAAGGCTATTTTTTCGTATCAAGACTGAAGAAAAACGCCATCACTCGTGAAGTAGAATCATTTTCTATACCTAAAGATGCTACGGTTTTATCCGACAAGATGGTTTACATCGGTTCGACGCAAAATCGTACAGAGAATGTATTCCGCCTACTTGAAGTAGTGGATACAAAGGGAAACATTCTACGATTAATTACTAACCGTTTCGATCTAAATTCCGAAGAGATTAGTGAAATTTACCGTCAACGGTGGGCCATAGAGCTATTTTTCAAATGGCTCAAACAGCATGTAGAGATCAAACACTTTTATGGCATGAGCGAAACTGCCATTCAAAATCAAATTTTCCTTGCACTTATTGCTTACTGTTTACATGTACTTATCCAGTTAGAGATGAGGAGTAAGAAGTCCTTACTCCGAATTAGCCGCTGGTTAAATAAAGCGCTGTGGAAACCTGCGTACATCTGGATTCGCAGATTTGACGATAGATCTATTCCGTAAATACATACAGTGTCGCTGTTGCTAATAGTTTAATTGTATAATTTTTCCAAATGGACAGACCACCTTTGTTTAGCCTTTGTCTTTTTGGCAAAAAATCCTGCAAAGATGCTTACTGAATTTTCAAACCATATTTATGCAATGCTAGTGATTTATTATAAGTCTATTAGACAGGATTGCCAACAAAAATATGATTTTCCTTGTACAAGTTGCTAGTTTTTCGCTTATAATAAATAAAATGTAACTTCCTGTTTGGATTTTTGTTAAAAGTAATTTGCATGCGCCATTATAAAATAAAGTGATCTTATTACCTGTTATTTTCTAATGAAAGATATCAAAAGTTCCTAGATGTAAGGTACTGTTAGACCCCCTCCAAGAATTAGGAGATGAATACTTGGACAGGATAAAAGCAGGTAAAATGTACCCGCAAAGGACATTTTGATCATATTAATAACCAAATGAGAGAGGAATGAAATCCTCTTTAATTAGAAGATTCGCTTTATTTGTAAGTCAAAACAGAAAGAGGTAACCCAATGTATAATGAAATTCCTATACGTCAAAAAAGCATTGTTTTAATTGGATTTATGGGAGTTGGTAAAACTTCCATCGGTAAATCAGTAGCTGCAAAACTGTACAGAGATTTTATTGATGCTGATCAGGTCATCGAAGACATATTTAAAATGCCAACCACAGATATATTTAAAACATATGGCGAACCGTTTTTCAGAAAAAAAGAAAAAGAGATCATTCATGGTTTATGTGAGCAAAAATTAAAAATTATCTCATTAGGTGGAGGTGCTTTTCTACAAGAGGATATTAGAAGCATTTGCTTAGAAAAGTGTATTGTTTTCTACCTTGATTTGTCTTGGGATTCATGGAAGGATAGAATTAGTTTACTCATTGACAGTAGACCTGTATTACAAGGAAAAAGCTTAGCAGAAATCAAGCAATTATTCCATGAACGTAAAGTCATCTATCAAACGCATCATTCAACGGTGCAGACGGATTTTCTCATGATAGAAGAAGTAGCAGATTATATTGTTAAAGCTTTAAAAACAGCCTGGGATATTTACGAACCGCAAGCGAAATAGGTAGGATGTACACGAGTGATATTTATATTAATATACGACGGATACCTTCAAGAGCTGATAAATGCTTCATCATATTTGGAAAAATTTAGCTATCGCCAAGCTTTTCTGGCGATAGCAGTAGTTATTACATAAATATAGCGCAAGTTTGTCATACACACAAGGGTGGCGCGCCAATTAGAAACACACACCAACCATGATACTATTACGTCCATATGTCCAACACTTGCCCCCGCTTAATTGCTTTGCCTGATTGCAAATAAAGACACTCATTTGTGATCTGCTTTACCTTCCCTTTGCTAGTTAAAAAATCCCGACCATTAAAGTACTTAATTTCAATACAGATACCCTGACGAACGGCAGCTTGTAATTGGACGTCCAACTCCTCCAGCTTTTGTTCGTCCAAAATAGGCATTTCTTTGCGCTCAAGCTTTTCCCACATATCCTGAAGTACATCCACATGCTCTGGTAACATCATAGAGGTCCATTTTATCGTCCCTCGATCATATATCTTCATCTTATGCACTTCCCTTTCTTTTCACACGATCACAAGAAAGGATATAGCTAAATTTAAACCTGCGAACTTCTTTACGATAAAAACAAAATGCTATAAATGAGTCTTCATATATCTCTATCACACGTATGAATCGTTGTGTTACTCGATTATTTTGATCCATATAAAATAGAACCAGTTTTTGCTTGTTCTCCTTTGACCACTGTAACATGGAGTTCATCGTATAGCCCCCTAAAGAACATTTGTTCTTATTATACCACAAAAACCGAACGTGTATACGTGTTTTTTAGTCATTTCAAAAGAAATCTACCCTTGTGATTCTGTTTCTTGCCGATCTTTCGTTAATGCTACCAAGGAAAGTGCTTCTCGAACAATGGAATTAATTTTTTCGTGAACAAGAGCTTCTCCATATACTTGTTTAGCTGCTTCAATTTGCTCCACAACATCATCAGTAAAATGAATGAGGGGATCATCCGCTTCCATATTGTTATAAAGCTCAATAAAAGTATCTAACGCTTTATCAAATTGTTTACTCTCTTCTTCTGAAGCCTTCATCATGCATCACCTTCCATAAGTTTGCCCTAAAAATAAAACGAACAAACTATAAAAAAGGAAAAGCGCTTTTTCCGCTTCAGATGTAGCACTCTCCTATTACCTCTCTCGGCACATATTCTCACTCATCCTAAGACTTTCCATTTAATACGAGCTGCTATTTGCTGTAATATACGCTTATGTTCTAACAATATCGCCTCTGCTTCCTCTAAACGTACCTCTTGAAAACGAACAGAAGTATTTGGTTGCGTTTGAGCAAGCGTGGCTAAATCCGCCGAAATAACTTGAGCAATTTTTGGATAACCTCCTGTAGTTTGGCTGTCAGCCATTAAAATAATAGGCTGTCCATTTGGAGGAACTTGAACGGTTCCAAATGTAACTGCTTCGGAAAGCATATCAAATTTTTCAGTCAAGGATAGCAAGAGACCCGTTAAGCAGTACCCCATTCGGTCTGATTGCGTTGTAATGGTATAATTTTCATGAAAGAACGCGTACTTACTTTCTTTATCGAATTGCTCAAATTCATTTCCTTTCATAATTCGAATGAATGAATGATTATGAAAGGAAATGAGTGGGGAAGGATTGACTGACCAAGGTAAATAATCAGAGGCGCGTTCTAATTGATGCACGAGTGCTTCTGCTATAGGGCTCCTATCACCACAAGCAAAAGTATCGCCTTTTTGTAAGGTCCTTCCACCATATCCACCTATGCCAGCTCTTACATACGTACTTTTACTATCCATTATTTTTGGTACATGAATACCTCCAGCGAAGGAAACATAGGCATAGCACCCTTTAATAGCAAATTGAAACTGGAGAACAGAACCTTTTCTCACTAAAATCGGACGCCACATAGGTACTGGTTTCCCATCTAATTTAGGCGTTAAATCGCCTCCAGTAATAGCAATTACATGCGATTCTTTAAATTGTAAGGTTGCCCCAGCTAACGCCATTTCTATTACCGCTTCTTCTTCTTCATTTCCTACAAGCAAATTAGCAATTCGTAAAGAATAAGCATCCATTGGTCCGCTTACAATTACTCCATATTTTTGATATCCAAATCGACCCAAATCCTGAATTGTAGTATACAGACCTGCCTGGAGCACACGTACACTATTCATTCTCCTTCCCTCCCCGTCGATATTGCCTATACTCCTCCAGGGATATGGATACGAACTGTATCGTATCACCAGCTTTTAACAAGGATGGCGGTACTTGATTAGGTAAAAATAAATCAATGGGGGTACAGCCAATAATCTGCCAGCCTCCTGGCGTCTCTAAAGGATATACACCTGTTTGTGCTCCAGCAATTCCCACTGACCCTGGTGCAATAGTTAAGCGGGGTGTACTTTTGCGAGGAGTAGCAATTTGTTTACTCATACCACCAATAAAAGGAAAACCAGGGGCAAAACCAAGCATATAGACCAAATATTCTTTTTCCGTATGAATACGAATGACATCCTCCATGGACAAATTGTGATAATTGGCGACATACTCTAAATCTGGGCCATAATCACTCCCATAGAGAACAGGGATGACAACCTTTTGTCCAGTAAATCTTTTCCTGTCATCGTTTAATTTATGTAGTAGCCCATTTATGTAAGTCCTTACGATTTCAAAAGGAGATATAGGCGTTACATGGGAAGGCTGAGATTCATACACCTTATAAGGGTCATAATAAACAGTCACATTAAGGTAAGCAGGTACACATTCTATAAATCCAACAAAAGGGGTCTCTTCTAAAAGAGTTACGAATTGCAATACTCTTTGGTGTACGATTGGATTTAAATCAGCTCCTAATTGTACTATAAGAGCAGATTCATTAAACGGCCAAACTTTTACTTTATTTAGAACACAACTCATCCAATTACCTTCTTTAATCCATTTTTCGAAATAATGATAAAAACATATACTGATTATACGACTTATTAAAATAGTACGTCAATATGACATATAGCAAAATTCTAATTAAACAATAAATAACAATCTTTTCAACATAAAAACAATATGCTACTATTTCTTTATACTAAAAATTTAAAAACTAGTATTAAATCTATTAGAAGAGGAAGAAGAGAATGGTATATCAAATAGACTTAAATTGTGATATGGGAGAAAGTTTCGGAAGGTATAAACTAAGCGAGCAAAAGGATATTTTAACCTATGTCTCCTCAGCTAACATTGCTTGTGGTTTTCATGCTGGAGACCCTACTGTAATGAGAGAAACAGTGCAACTGGCTCTAGAAAACGGGGTGAAGATCGGAGCACACCCTGGCTTGCCAGATTTAAATGGATTTGGAAGGCGAGAGATGGCGATCACAGCTCAACAGGCTTATGATATGGTTATATATCAAATTGGCGCATTACATGCTTTCTTAACTACATACAATGCGCAAATGCAACACGTGAAGCCCCATGGCGCCTTATATAATATGGCCGCCAAAGACAAGGAGTTGGCTGCTGCCATTGCGCAAGCTGTAAATGATTTTTCTACGAATCTAGTATTGTATGCTTTATCTGGCAGTGAACTTGCGAAAGCCGGAGAAAAAATCGGTTTAACAACTGCCCACGAAGTATTTGCCGATCGCACTTACCAATCAGATGGCTCATTAACTTCTCGTAATGAAAATAATGCATTCATTACCAACAGAGAACAAGCAGTATCGCAAGTAATTCGTATGGTGACAGAGAGTAA
Organism: Virgibacillus dokdonensis; assembly: GCF_900166595.1. NCBI lineage: Bacteria > Bacillati > Bacillota > Bacilli > Caryophanales > Bacillaceae > Virgibacillus > Virgibacillus dokdonensis. The sequence continues at coordinate 2,771,921 of NZ_LT745763.1, forward strand.
AGTCATTTCTACACAAAAAAATGCTGTTCCACTAAAAGCAGATACCATTTGTATCCATGGAGATGGTAAACATGCTCTTGAATTTGCTGCTTATATAACCGATGCGTTCCAAAAACACAACATCCGAATTTCCCCAGTTTAATTGAGAAAGGAAAAACTACATGACTGCAAAGAAAATACATTCTCAACTTGAGACAAAAAAAGTGAAAAAGAAATCTAACAGAAGCATTCTTCTTGGAGCAGCTTTTTTAATGGCGACTTCGTCAGTAGGCCCAGGATTTTTAACACAAACGACTGTATTTACACAGCAGTTAGCCGCAAGTTTTGCCTTTGTCATATTCGTTTCCTTATTATTAGATGTGTTTGCACAGCTAAATATTTGGAGGATTATTGCAGTAACCGAGCTACGAGGTCAAGAAATTGCTAATAAAGTTCTCCCTGGGCTTGGTATTATTTTAGCAATTCTCATCGTGTTGGGAGGTCTTGCTTTTAATATAGGAAACGTTGCTGGAACAGGCCTAGGTTTAAATGCTATGCTCGGTTTAAACCCCATTTATGGAGCAATAATAAGTGCCATTTTTGCTATCTTGATTTTCACCATAAAAGAGGCCAGTAAAGCAATGGATAAAGTGGTACAAGTTGCTGGCTTTATTATGATATTATTAATGCTCTATGTAGCTTTTAAAACCTCTCCACCTGTTGGGGAAGCGATGATAAACACGGTAAAGCCAGAAAAAATTAGCATGTATGCCATCATTACTTTAGTTGGAGGAACTGTTGGTGGTTACATCACCTTTGCAGGTGGACATCGTTTGTTAGATGCTGGAATAAAAGGAGAAAAAAATTTATCCTACGTAACAAAAAGTTCTATAACTGGTATCGTTGTTACAGGTGTAATGCGTGTGGCCTTATTCTTAGCAGTTCTCGGTGTTATCTCACAAGGACTAAGCATAGACCCTAGCAATCCCCCTGCTTCCGTTTTTCAACTAGCCGTTGGTGATATAGGGTATCGACTGTTCGGCGTAATTATGTGGGCAGCAGCTATAACTTCTATAGTTGGAGCAGCCTATACCTCTGTTTCATTTATTCGTTCTTTTAGTCCAGCGATTGAAAAATATCATAATTGGATTACCATTTTATTTATTATCATTTCTACAGCTACATTTGCTTTCATTGGCAAACCTGTTCAGATGCTTATATTAGTAGGGGCTTTAAATGCCCTTATCTTGCCACTTGCTTTAGGAACCCTATTGGTGGCTGCAAATAAGAAAAAAATTGTTGGTTCGTATAAACATCCACTTTGGTTAACAATAACTGGAGGAATTGTAGTTGTGTTGATGGGTTACTTAGGCATTCTAACAATGGTAGAGCAAATTCCTTTGTTTTTTTAGAAAAACTTGGTTAGCGCCAATCTTTATAGATCGAGGAGAAAGGAACCTATCTTTTTGGATTGTGTTCCTTTCCCTCGTATATCTGTGTGGGAGTTATAAATGCACACGGATCCTCTCCAATATCTTTCTCAAAATGCAGCTAATCCTTTCCCTTCATTCGTAAATTTAAATCCCGGATTTCGGAAGTAGAAATTTACGCAAAAACAGCTGAACGCTTCCCATGTGAACGACTTATGCTTGCTTCTGCGGTTCGTCCACTTCATTTACAAGTTATTTCCATAATAGATGCTGGCTCGAAATGCGTGCCATAGTAGTTTACTATAGTACAAATTAAGCGTATCCTTGAACCGATAGAGAAGAACCCCCACACCTCAAGCTAAGTTGTAATTAATTTGCCTGTTCTTTAGGGCGTATTACTCCAACTTCAACATGAAACTTTCCAGCAAATATAAAACACACCCTCCATTGCTACGAAATGAGTAATAATGGAGGGTGCATACAAAACAAATTCCAAAATGCAAAGAAATACTTTTATTCAGGCTTAGCCGCCCATAGTTCGATTTCAATCTTTATTTCTGGTAAGCCTAATTCAGAGATATAGCCAATCGTCATTGCAGGGTAATTTTCACCAAATAGGCCATCCCACTCAGAATATAGATAGTCCCAATCGATTTTTTCTGTAGCCCAAATATTTACTTTAATGATGTTATTCTCATCTAATGCTTCCGATTCGGGAACATGTTTCATATTAATAAAGGTGTTTTTAACTTGAGCGTTAAAATCAATCGGGATATCTCCCTTCATGTCCACTCCAATTTGCCCTGAGGTTACAAAAAGATCTGCTTCTTTAGGTATTCTTGTAATATGCGTATAGTTACCCACTGGAGTGGGCATTGTTACAGGGTTTTTTCTAGTAATTTTTCCGTTCATTTTATTACCTCGCCATCAAATTATTCTACTATTATTCTTCAAAAGCTATTTTGGGCACACTTCACCAATTTATATAACTTTTAGAAAAAAACAGCAGTAGAGTATCCATATCCCATTGATAAATAAGCAAGTATTTTTTTCTTCATGAGCTAGATACTCCTTCCTTAAAGATGACAAAGTAAATTCTTTATTCAATATACCACATTCTTTTTAAATCCACAATTATAGCATTAAGAATTAACCTCATTAGATTTTTTAATTCCATTCATTTTTTGGCATGCTGCACTTTTACTGCACAACTATTCCTTTATAGAAAAAATAAAAACGCCTCTTTTATTACTTACATAGACAGTAATACAAAGAGACGTTTTAGTCATCTAATAAATTATAAAAAATCACAGTATGAGGTACCATAAAAACTTCCGATGGTTTTCTCGGATATAAAATCTTTTTTACGCGCCCGGAGGGATTTGAACCCCCGACTCACGGTACCGGAAACCGTTGCTCTATCCCCTGAGCTACGGGCGCATATTTTTATTTTGAATGAAGACACATAGGATATTATAACCTGTATTCTAATAATAGACAACCCCTTTTTTCTTTTGTATGTTTATTTTCATAGAAAACGGGAATAAATGGATGTATATTTGTCAAACTTCAATGTTTATTGTTTGACCTTATTTGACCTATTAGTTATGATAAATATATCGATATCAAAGATATACGAATAGATAGAGGAGGATAATTGTTATGAATTTAATACCAACAGTAATTGAACAAACTAACCGCGGTGAACGCGCCTATGACATCTACTCACGCTTACTTAAAGATCGAATCATTATGTTAGGAAGTGCGATTGACGATAACGTTGCAAATTCCATTGTAGCCCAATTATTATTTCTAGACGCAGAGGATCCTGAAAAAGATATTTCACTATACATCAACTCACCAGGTGGATCAATCACTGCCGGCATGGCAATTTACGATACGATGCAACTCATTAAGCCAGATGTTTCTACAATCTGTACAGGAATGGCAGCATCTATGGGGGCATTCCTATTAACTGCGGGTGCCAAAGGCAAACGTTACGCATTACCTAATAGTGAGGTAATGATTCATCAACCACTAGGTGGAACACAAGGGCAAGCAACAGACATAGAAATTCATGCACGTCGAATCATTCAAATGCGTGAAAAAATTAATCAAATCCTTTCTGAACGAACAGGACAGCCAATTGAAGTCATTGAACGTGACACAGATCGCGATAACTTTATGACAGCTGAAAAGTCTGTAGAATATGGTTTAATTGATAAGGTACTAGAGCGTAAACCTGATTAAAGAACATAGAAAGCCACCCTTTTTGGGTGGCTTTCTATGTTTCAGAAACAAACTTTGTTAACCTTTCAATAGCCTGTTCTTCATCTGTTCCGTCAGCAATAAGTGTAATCTCTTCTCCAGCAACTATAGCTATGCTCATTAATCCCATAATGCTTTTTGCGTTCACTTTTTTCCCATTTTTTTCAATAAAAACATGAGCATGAAAACGATTTGCTTCTTGAACAAATTCTGCTGCTGGTCTAGCTTGTAGACCAGTAGAAAGATTTACTTTAATTATCCGTTCAACCAATTAGATCATCCTCTCTCCCTCTACAGTAAGCGTTATCATTCTCCTCTGATATCGCTAGCATCAACCTAAAAGCCTTCCCATATTGCTTTTACTTTATGCAAACTATTACTACAACATGGAAGAGAGGAACCCCTCTCCATGTTATCTTATCTATGCAAAATATTTATAATTTACAACCATTATATCATGGTACATTTTGTAAGCAAAGGTTAAGGTACAAACTCGCCATTTCTAATTTTTTCGGCGAAGTCATCGATTTTCTTCAAACGATGATTTACACCTGATTTAGATATCTTACCACTTTCTACTAATTCACCTAATTCTTTCAAGGAAACTTCTTGGTGTTTTACACGGAGAACAGCAATTTCCTTGAGCTTTTCTGGTAACTGCTCCAAACCAACTGTACGATCAATGAACTGTATGTTTTCAATTTGGCGAAAAGCTGCTCCAATTGTTTTATTTAAGTTTGCTGTTTCACAGTTAACAATACGGTTAACCGAATTGCGCATATCTCGAACAATACGCACATCTTCAAATTTAAATAGAGCATTATAAGCACCAATTATACTTAAGAATTCTGAAATTTTTTCTGCTTCTTTTATATAAACTATATACCCGTTTTTTCGTTCTAATTTACGAGCATGTAATTCAAATTGGTTAAGCAAATCACAAAATGAATTATTATGTTCCTCATAAATATTAAAAATTTCCAGATGGTAAGAAGACGTCTCTGGATTGTTCACTGACCCACCAGCAAGAAATGCTCCACGCAAATAAGCTCTCTTACAACAAGACTTATGAATAAGATGATCAGAAATAACCCGATTAAACGTCATTGGTTCTTGCAAAATATGGAGATCTACTAAAATTGGTCTTACACCTTCATTCAAACGAACAATATATACATTATTTTTTTTCAATTTCATTTTCTTTCTTACTAATAATTCCACTCTTGTATCATAAGTTGCTTTAATTAAAGAATAAATCCTTCTCGCTATAGCAGCATTTTCCGTCTGTATATCCAAAGTATATTTTTGCTTTGATATTGAAATTGCCCCATTCATTCGAACTAATGCAGCTAATTCCGCATATTTACAGCAATCATCTACTTCGATTGCTGTTAATTCTTTTTTTATTTCGGAAGCAAAGGACATACTTATCCCTCCCTTCTACAGATCAATAGTAGGTGCTATTAATGGCGGCCATCACGGCTACAGATTACATTGTTTCGTTTTTAAAATAAATTTTTCTGTGAAAGCTATTTCCTTTCTTGCTCCTATTACACTAGTTCTTCAAATACAAAATTGACGTGACACCTTTTTTATCTACAATATTCATTTGTTCAAAAGCGAATGTAGCAATGATGCAATTTTATGATTATCATGCCTTAAAGTAGGCTGTGTCGGATCAATAATATCTCCCTCTATAATTTGCAGGCCCATACCTATTAAACGCTCTATATCATATACCACGGGAGAAGCGTTTTCTTCTGCATACATCTCTCGTATCGTTTTTTCAATGGGTTCATTATGTACGACAATCGCATCAACACTCGCTTCTCCAATATGATCACAAATAGCTTGCACGTGGTCAGCAGCTGTATAACCAGTAGTTTCGCCCTCTTGCGTCATGACATTACAAACATATACCACTTGGCATTTTGCATTTTTTATTGCTTCTGCTATTTGTGGCATAATGATGGTCGGCATGATACTTGTATACAAGCTACCAGGTGCAATAACGATTAAATCGGCATTATTTAGAGCACGTACTGCATTCGGTAATGGTTCAACAGGCTGCGGGCTTAAAAAAACACGTTTTATTCTTTTGTTAGATAAAGGAATTTTCGACTCCCCAGACACGATTGTCCCGTCCTCCATTTCAGCATGGAGCGACATGTTATCATTTGAGATCGGATATATTTTTCCTTTTACATTTAGGACGCGAGAGATTTCTCTAATCCCCATATTAAAATTCCCCGTAATCGAACTCATTGCTGCTAGGAGTAAATTTCCAAGTGAATGACCAGATAAGCCATTACAAACATCAAAACGATGCTGAAATAATTCAATTAACATCGGTTCAGCATCAGATAAAGCTGCAATCACGTTACGAATATCCCCTGGAGCAGGAATTGCCATTTCATTACGTAACCTTCCCGTACTTCCTCCATCATCGGCTACAGTAACTAATGCTGTTAAATGAATAGGTAAATCCTTCAGACCTCGGAGTAGGACAGGCATCCCCGTTCCCCCTCCAACAACTACTACATTCGGACGTTTCTCCTCAGTCATATTATTGTCCCTTTCTTTTATCAATATCACGATGCGTGACGTGTGTAATATAGTCTTTATGCAATTCTTTAGCGAAATGTTCAGCCAGTGCGACGGAGCGATGCTGCCCACCAGTACAACCAATGGCAACAACCAATTGTGACTTTCCTTCTTTTTTATATTGTGGTAACATGAATTGCAATAAATCAAGTACTTTTACGATAAATTTTTGTGTATCTGTCCATCGAAATACATAAGAAGATACATCTTTATTTAAACCTGTTAATGGTTGTAAATTTGTTACATAATGAGGATTCGGCAAAAAACGAACATCGAATACAAGATCGGCGTCAATTGGTAAACCATATTTGAAACCAAATGAAACCATGTGCACAGAAAATACTTCTTGATCTTCTTCTGAATACTTTTGAACAATCTTTTCACGAAGCTCTCTCGGCTTTAAATTCGTCGTGTCAATAATTCTTTGTGCTCTTCCTCTTAGTTCATCCAATATTTCTCGTTCTTGCCGGATTCCATTAAGCGGTAAACCTCCAACCGCCAGCGGATGTGAACGCCTCGTTTCTTTATACCTACTGACAAGCTTTTCATCTTTTGCATCTAAGAATAGAACATGTTCATCTAACCATTCTTCATCTGCTAAAGTATCTAAAGCTTCAAACAAGGAATCAAAAAATTCTCTAGCACGTAAATCCATGACAATAGCTACCCGCTGTATATTGTTTGTAGAATCTCTCATGAGTTCAATAAATTTTGGCAATAATGTAGGAGGAAGATTGTCAACGCAATAGTACCCTAAATCTTCAAAGCTTTGCACTGCAACTGTTTTACCGGCACCTGACATTCCTGTAATAATTACTAATTTTGTTTCAAGATTTTCACTCATATTCATTATCTCCCTCTTTCATTGGCTTCCTTGCAGAATGACATTAAAAAATTACTTCATATCGGAGGAACCATCTATTCGATAGGTAATCAAATCATCTTTAGGTGTATAAGTAAAAGCTCCTGATACAACATGTTTATTTTCAAAAATATGCCTATAAATTAACCGGTCACCTTCAGCCATCGGCAACTGTAACACTTGATTCACGGGAACCCATTGTAGCTCTCCTTCTCTACAAAAGTCTGCCAGTTTACCGCTGTAGTCTTGACAAGTAAATGTATACATCATCCATTCTTTCGTTTGTTGATCATCTTGTAAAACAGTGAATGTAAATACCCCAGCTAAACGCGGATTTTGAATTGTCAAATTGGTTTCTTCTTTATATTCTCTAATAACGGCTTCTTTTATCGTTTCACCAGATTCCATCTTTCCACCAGGCATTGCATACCAGCCATGCTTCGGTTTTTTTAATAATAAAATGTGGTCTTGTTTTAATAATATGCAATTTGCTACTTGTTGCATTCCTATCACCTCTAAATGAACAGAAACTAAAAAACAAACTTTCTTTCCCTTTCTAATTATACTAGTTTTATGTTGAAAATGAAACTTCCTAACAGCAAGAGAATGACAAGCACTACGATATGGGGATGGAAACATATACTAATGGAGCGCTACTAACGAGAGAGGAAAACAGAGTTTTTGCTTCAGTATCTTCGTCTTTCTTCTTTTAGCAAAAACTTGTCTATCACCCGAGTATTTTGGAAAAATCACTGTCGTTTTTATTATACTTTGCGTCTAAAAACAGAAAAAAACACAGATACGTGATCTGTGTCCATTAACTAATCTATCTATTAAAAGGGGGTCAATTAGTTATTTTTATTATAACCCATGAATATTGCGCTTATATTACAGCGCGATTAAAAAGCAATGACTCATCGTAAATTTTTCTTAAAAGAAACCTCTAATTACGAATGTGTTGCTTTTAACTCTTCCATTAAATCTTCCACATATTTAATGGCCTGTTCAGCTGCAATACTTCCATCACCAGTCGCTGTAACAATTTGACGTAACGTTTTTTCGCGAATATCACCAGCAGCAAATATACCAGGAATTTTTGTTTCCATATTTTCATTTGTTGGAATATACCCTTCCTCATTGGTAATACCCAACGATGTAAAAGGTTCACTTAAAGGTACCATACCGATATAAACAAATACACCATCGATTTCATGATCATAGGTTTCACCAGTGTTATTGTTCTTTAAAGTAACACTTCCTACTTTCCCGGCGCCTTCGTTTATTTTTTCTACGACAGTATCCCAAATAAAGTCGATTTTATCATTGTCAAAAGCGCGATCTTGCAAAATACGTTGGGCACGTAATTCATCACGGCGGTGAATAATGGTTACTTTGTTAGCGAATCGCGTTAAATAAATGCCTTCTTCCACAGCAGAGTCTCCCCCGCCAATAACAACAAGGTTTTTATCTTTGAAAAACGCTCCATCACAAACAGCACAATAAGAAACCCCTCGACCGCTAAGCTCTTCTTCCCCAGGGATGCCTAGTTTTTTATATTGTGCACCAGTAGTTATAATAAGTGCTCGCGTATGGTATTCTTTTTGTCCAGCAACAATCGTTTTGTACGCTCCATGATCAATTACTTCTTTAATATCACCATACGCATACGCAGCGCCGAACTTTTTCGCATGCTCAAACATTTTATTTGATAAATCTGGTCCTAAAATATGATCATAACCTGGATAGTTTTCAACATCCTCTGTATTCGCCATCTGGCCACCTGGTATTCCACGTTCAATCATTAATGTCTCTAGATTAGCTCGAGAGGCATAGACAGCCGCAGTCATTCCGGCTGGGCCTGCTCCTGCAATGATTACATCATACATTTTAATATCAGACATTGTATTCGCCTCTTTTCTTATAAATAATTCAGCCATACTTAGCTTAATAAACAAAACAACTTTCGTCTATTATTCTGCTCAAGGCGCTTCAACCCTCATGCCAAGGTGTATTTTCGTTTTTCAATTCAGGATGTTTTTTACACCCTTCCCTCCAAATAGACATGGCTTTTTCATGGTCTCCTATATGGTATGCAGCTAATGCATAAAAGCGAAAATAAGATAGATGCCCATTCAATTTGTCTTTTTTTAGCATTTTAAATCTATCTACAGCAGCTACATACTGCCCTGTTCGGGCTAATGTTACTGCAATACGTAATTTTTGTTGCTCGTGAATTGGATATACTTTTAGTAATGGCTCGATATAGAAATTATATGCTTCCATATGACCTAAATAATAATTAAATATAGCTAAATTATTGCATCCATATAGTGAAATTGGATTTGATTCCATTTCTTCAAGCTCCATATTAACCGCTCGCTGTTCATGGCCTAAAAAAAAGAGCGTTTCTGCGTACTCATGCTTTATATTTGGTTGATTTGGAAACAAGATAAGCATTTCCTCTAAAATATGCATCGCCTTTTCCCACTCATGATGCTCCATATGGTAAAAAACCGTTTCCTGATAGATAAGAAGTTCATCCTCTTCTTCCAACTCTTCATCCTCTAGGTCTTCTTCAATTTCAAGTAGTTCTAATAAATGGAGAACTTCTTCTTTAAAGTCCCCATTCGGATCTTTTTCTATATAGAGATGAGCGTACTTTTTTGCATCATTTAATAATCCTAAATGAGCGAAATTGTTCGCTATTAAATAGTAACAATCGACATTCTCAGAAACCTTTAGTACATTCATTAAAAGGTCATTAGCAGCATGGTAAGCGCCAATTTCCGTATATATAATAGATAATTGACATTGATACAAAGTTTCATCAGGCTTGTGATCAATTGCCTTTTTTACCCACTTGACAGCACTATCAAATTTTCTTTTTTGGAAAGCTTCTATACCTTTTGTAAAATAAAAATCACCTTCAGGGATAAAAGGGAGAACGTTATTTTGTTTTCCTTTCGTTTTATTCGTAACTTGCTGCATAATAAATATCCCCCTAATTTGTAGACATACAAATTTAATTATACCATATTTAGTAGCACGTTGATATAGATTCGAATAAGAGTAAAGCATGAGGCAATCCTACGTGGACGGAATATTCTTAAGCTTTTTTCAACAAAACGGGCATCTCCCAATAGATGCCCGTTTTTGCTTTAATTATTTACTACTGGATGAGTAGCCTCTTCCATCGCTATATTTAATTCATCTGTATACTTCTCTACTTCCTCATTCGTCCATTGTAATACCTTAGCCATATATGAAATAACTTTGTCTTTATGTGCCTTTACCCATTCTATTTCAAAAAATAATGCCCCAGTTCGTCGAATAAAGAAGTCTACAGGCTTATACGCTGCCTCATACTCTAGCGCATATACTAGTTCTGCAAAAAGACAACGTTCGATCCCTTCAGCACTTGCTTCTTGCTGTCTATCACGGTAAAATTCCAAGATTTTATCAAAATTCGATCCATACCTGTAAATTAATCGTTTAGCTGTCGAATCATCTATCCCTTCTGCTACTGCTTCCTCTGTCTTACGAACAACAAATTTGGCAAACCCTTGCGAGCCACCAACTTCTCCACCTGAGATTGGGAGATGTACTGTATCAGATTTAGAATATAAAATACCTTCTTCTTCTTTTAACTGCTGTGTAACTTTATCCACGACATCTTCGGCCATCTTACGGTAGCCGGTTAATTTCCCCCCAGCCATTGAAATCAGCCCAGAATCAGAAACAAATATTTCGTCTTTACGTGATATTTCTCCTGGATTGTCTTTCCCTTCTTCAGCAATCAATGGGCGTAAACCAGCCCAGCTCGATTCTACATGGTCGGCAGTAATATTTAATGACGGGAACATATAGTTAATAGCATTCAAAATATAGTCCCGATCAGAAACTGTCGTTGCCGGATTCGCAATATCCCCTTTGTAACTCGTATCTGTTGTACCGACATAGGTTACATTTTCACGAGGTATCGCAAAAATCATGCGACCATCTGGGCTATCAAAATAAATAGCTTGTTGTAATGGGAAAACTTTTTTTGAGAATACAAGATGAACCCCTTTTGTTAAATGTAGCGCTTTCCCTTGTTTTGATCCGTCTATCTCTCTTAATTCATCCACCCATGGTCCACCGGCATTAATCATTTTTTTTGCATGCACTTGATAGCGTTTTCCTTTAATTTGATCTTCAATAATAGCACCTGTTATTTGTTTATTTTTATCATATATAAAGTCAATCACTTTAGCATAGTTAGCTGCATGTGCCCCTTTTTGTACAGCTTTTTTCAATACTTCCATCGTTAATCGGGCATCATCCGTCTTATACTCTACGTAATAACCGGCTCCTTTCAAGCCATCTTGTTTAATCAACGGTTCCTTTGCCAAAGCTTCTTCCATATTTAACATTTTTCGCCGTTCTGATTTTTTTACACCAGCTAGCAAATCGTATACGCGCAAACCAATATTTGTCGTAACTGGTCCAAATGTGCCTCCTTTATAAAACGGCAACATCATCCATTCTGGCGTTGTTACATGTGGGCCATTTTCATACACAATAGCTCTTTCCCGTCCTACTTCTGCTACCATTTTAACTTCCATTTGCTTTAAGTAACGAAGCCCGCCATGGACAAGTTTTGTTGAACGACTAGAAGTTCCTGCTGCAAAATCTTGCATCTCCACTAGCCCTGTTTTCATCCCTCGCATTGTAGCGTCTAAAGCAATACCGGACCCAGTAATCCCCCCACCAATGACCAATAAATCCAGTTGCTTACTTTCCATATGTTTTAAGTTATCCTCACGTTGAAAGCTTGAAAAAGTATGCATTCTCCATCACTCCCTAAATATTCGACTATTGTTTCTATATATCCATACCCCATTTACAGGATACGCATGTATAAAATGGAACGGAAATATATTTACACATAAAAGATAAACGATTATTATTCATCAATGCTGCGTTTAGAAAAACTTGGCTAGATGTATACGATAAACCAAGTGTAAAAAAAGAAAGCCACAAAACAAACTAATATAATATATATTAGTTGCTTTGCGGCTTCTCCATATCTCCGTCCATCTATTAACTTACTTAAAGTATAACATATATGTAGGCAGTCAACAATGATTTCCTTTTACCCTATTACCAAAGATCTGTATTAGATGTTGAGACTCCTACAGCTCCAGCCTCTAGCGCTTGTCTTACTTGATCACTTGTTTTAATGAGTCCCCCAGCAATAACTGGCAGCTTTGTTTGTTCATTTATCGATTGAATCATGGTAGGGATTAGACCTGGTAATACTTCAATACAATCCGGCTTGGCATTTTCAATCTGCTTTAAATTTTGCTCCAGCGCTAAACTGTCCAATAGAAACACCCGTTGAATAGCCAGTAAGCCATGTTTTTTAGCCATGCGAATAACATTTGCTCTTGTTGATAAAATACCATCTGGTTTGATTTCCCTAAGTACATATTCCATTCCGTAATCATCCGACTTTAAACCTTGAATTAAATCGAAGTGAATTAAAATATTTTTATTTGATTTTTTAGTGTGCGCAACGAGACTCTTAATTTGTGCTAAACGCGTTTCTAAAATAACAATGGTCGGGTATCCTGTTTCTAATGCTTTATCAAAGTCCTTCATCTTACGTATAGCCGGCAATATACCAGTCGGAACGTGCAAATCTTTCACCTGCCTTCATTTGAATTATGTTTTTCCTCCCTTTCTTTTTTTGTATGGATTATTTGCATTGGATTTCCCCCAACAAATGCTCCTTCAGGCACATCTTTGTGAATTAATGTACCAGCTGAAACAATCGCCCTATCACCAATATGAACTCCCGGCAAAATAGTCGTGTTCGCTCCTATCATGACTTCATCACCGATCCTAACCTCTCCAAGCCGATACTCTGTAATTAAATATTCATGAGCTAAGATCGTCGTATTATAGCCAATGACACTATTTTTTCCTACCGTAATCTTTTCAGGAAACATTATATCTGGCATAACCATAAGCGCAAAAGCAGTTTGTTTACCAATTTTCATCGATAAGCATGTACGATAAAGCCAGTTTTTCACAGGTAAAAAAGGCGTATATCTGGCTAGCTGAATGATGATAAAATTCCTCATGATTTTCCAAAATGACACTGTCTTATACATTTGCCATAAGGAATTTGTATGTTGCACAGGGTAACGCTTTGTTCTTCGCATGTTTTACACTCCTGTAAGGTTTAAAAGATCACGCATATCCTCTAGCATAAATGTTGGTTCATATTGTAATAAACGTTCTTTTCCTTTAAAAGACCATGCTACTCCAGCTGTTTGCACACCTGCATTTTTCCCAGCCTCTATATCGTGTGCGTTATCGCCGATCATCAATGTTGAAGGTTGTTCTGCAGTTAACTCTTCCATCGCTTTATATACTGGTTCTGCGTGTGGTTTTGGGTTCTTGACATCATCTAATGTAATCACAGTATCAAAATAAGCTGTTAACTTTGTAGTAGATAACCCTTTTTCCACACCTGATCGCATTTTAGTTGTAACAACCCCTAATTTGAATCCGTTTCGTTTTAGCTGCTCCAATGTTTCTATAACATAAGGAAATACCTTAACATAATTATCATGTTCTTTCATATTATGGCTTCGATACGTTTGCACCATGCTGTCTGCCTTTTCTGAATCGATTGCCTTAAACGTATCTACTAAAGGAGGACCATTAAACTCAATAATTTCTTCTCGCGTAAATTGTAGATTATATTGCTTAAATGTATGGAAAAACGAGGCGATAATTAACTCATTTGTATCTATTAATGTCCCATCTAAATCAAAAAGTATTGTACGAATGCTCATTTGTTGTCGGTTCCTTCCTTTTATTTTTATCTAGTTTATTCCAAATATAAGCTATTGTCATCGTTAATACAATCGCTGTTACTAAACGAATGATTAATAGCGGCCAAACTGGTATACCTAGCGGAATAAAGACGAGCGTATCTTCTACAACAGCATGACAAGATACAAGAAAGATCAGCGCAAGTATCATATCCTTTCTCTCGACTCCATCTTCTTTCACAGCCTGTATCATAACTCCAGCACCATAAGCTAAACCAATCGTTAGCCCTGCTACCATCGTCATCGAAGTATTTTCTTTCATTCCAAGTGCTTTTGTAAATGGACCAAAGCCTTTGGAAAGTTTTGTTAGCCAACCCATTTCGCGCAAAAATTGCATTACAATCATAAGCGGAATAACAATAAGTGCTAATTGAACTATCGCAATAGCTGCTGTCTGTAAACCGTGTAAAACAATTTCCCCCCAGCCATTTAAAGCAGGGGTTGAACTGGAAATAAAACCGTAAACAGCTTGTTCGGAACCACCTTCCCATACAAGGTTAATGACAATTGCGGCAAATAGCGCTAAACCTATACGAATTCCAGAAATGAGCCACCAACTAACTCCTACCCTGGACGCTACTGCCGATTCAATAAATAAGTTATGGGAAAATGACAGCATTATAGCCATAATAAAAACTTCTTTTACCGTAAATTCAAAAGAAACAATAGCTGCTATACCTGCATATAGATTTAATGCATTTCCTAGCACTAATGGAACAGCTGCTTCTCCGGAAAGCCCAAATACCCCCATTATAGGTGTTAGCTGTTTGATCACCCATGGAAGTACGGGTGTAAATTGTAAAATGGTTACAATTAGCGTGATTGGGAAAATAACTTTTCCTAATGTCCATGTCGTTAAAAGCCCTTGTTTTAATCCTCTTTGCGCTGTCCCCTTCATTCTCTTCCTCCTCGCATATTTAGCTAGTATACTTTATAGTAAACCAAACGTATTTATGGCATAGTACGTGCGTGCTACTAATTAACCTTATTTCTTCTTCTTTTTCTTCTTCTTTTTTCCAACTAATTTGGTTTTCTTTGTTTGCGATTGTCGTTTCATGATATCTAAATAGCGAACGTGTAAAGTTTTACGACGATAAATAATGAACACAAGCGCAACCACTATAATCAAAACAGAGATGACTTGCGCTTGACGCAATTCACCGAATACATATAGACTGTCCGTGCGCATATCTTCAATAAAGAAGCGTCCTACAGAATACATGATGGCATAACTTAAAAACAACTCGCCACGAAGCGGGTTAAACCTTCTAAACAAAAGCAACAATGCAAAAACCAGCAAATTCCACACAGATTCATAGAGAAATGTTGGGTGATACATAACGCCATCAATACACATTTGATTCATAATAAAATCAGGCAAATATTGATGGAAGCTTTCATATGTAGATGCTGAAATAGGTCCACCATGAGCTTCTTGATTCATGAAATTACCCCAGCGTCCAATAGCTTGACCTAAAATAAGACTTGGCGCTGCAATATCAGCTAATTGCCAAAAAGATACACGCTTCACTCGTGCATATATAATAGCAGTCAGAACAGAACCGATAAGTGCACCATGGATAGCAATGCCACCTTCCCAAATAGCAAAAACATCCGTCCAGCTTCCACCAGCATATTGATCCCATTCAAAAATAACATAGTACATTCTCGCTGAAATAATGGCTATAGGGATCGCAAAAACCACTAAATCAACCATGATATCTTTTTTCATCCCTAAACGGCTGGCTTCACGATTTGCTAATAAAAGCGCTAAAAAGGCTCCAGCAGCAATAATAACTCCGTACCAATAAATTGGAAAAGTACCGATTTGTAAAAAAACTCTATCTAACGGTTCTGCTGAACAGCTCATTCATTCATCCTCCTTACAAGTGATCCTCTGTCTCTTGATCAATCATACTCGTTAATCGCTCTGAAAACTCTTCAGCAGCATTAACACCCATGCGTTTCAAACGAAAATTCATCGCAGCAACTTCGATAATAACTGCGAGGTTCCTTCCTGGGCGAACAGGTATCGTTGCTTTTGGTAATTCCACATCCATAATCTTCATCTTGTCTTCATCCAAACCAAGGCGATCATATTGCTTATGTTGATCCCAATTCTCCAAATTAATGATTAAAGAGATCTTTTTAAAGTTTCGAACTGATCCAGCTCCAAATAATGTCATGACATTAATAATTCCTAATCCTCGTATTTCCAATAAATGTTCAATTAAAGGAGGGGAATTTCCAATTAAGGTATCATAATCTTCCTGTCTTATCTCCACACTATCATCTGCAACTAACCGATGTCCTCTTTTAACAAGTTCCAAAGCCGTTTCACTTTTCCCTACGCCACTTTGCCCCATAATTAATACACCTACTCCATAGACATCAACTAAAACGCCATGAATAGCTGTGAATGGAGCAAATTTGGCCTCTAAAAAGTTGGTTAGTCTACTAATAACTCGCGTTGTTTTTTGCTTTGAATGGAGAATTGGCACGCCTGATTCATTAGCAGCATCCATCAAGACTTGAGGGATTTCCATGTTTCTTGTGACAACTATCCCAGGAGTAATATCTGTACATAACTTGTCAACACGATGGGCTTTTTCTTCATCATTTAATTCCAAGAAATATGCCATTTCTGTTCTACCTATTAACTGAAGTCTTTCCTTAGGATAGTATTTGAAGTAACCTGTCATTTCTATCCCAGGTCTAGAAATATCTCCAGTTGTTATCTCTCTAAACAAACCATCTTTTCCTGCTTTTAATGTTAAATTAAAATTATCCAGTAAATCCTTCGTACGAACTGTTGACATTGTTTCTATTTCCTCCTTGTAGTCAAACGGACACATGCTGTAAAATAACCATTTTTATACTTAAGTGCTTATTAGAGAAACTTGGCTATCGTCAAGTATTTATGGCGATAAAGCGCCGTCGTTTTGCTTATACTTTAACCTTCAAAAATTTATACTTTGGCATGCTGTTGCTTTTTTTAGATTAAATATGCTACGATCTCTTTTAACAAAATTATGTAAAAGCTATTCTTCCACTACATTTTTAGAAACACATCGCATCACTAGGCTTTTCTTGAGTTATAACTTGAATATTTAATTAGAAATCTATTTTCATTATAAATGGTTGGTCATTCCATACCAAATGGCTGTCCATAGAAAGAAGCAAAAGTTTTCTTCATTGTAGCACATACCGTAAAAAAATCGTAGACAAATATGCCTACGATGTTTTATTCGAATTCGTTGTGCGTATAGAAAAACTTTTCTAGTGCCAAGTCTTTACGGCGAAACAAAGCCTTATAGTGTAAATAAAAACTTCTTTAACCTAAGGAATCTTGCACTAGACGATTTAATAACACGCTGATAACTGAAATAATAATGGAAGCTAAAACAGCTGTACCAAACCCACTAATTGCAAAAGAACTCCCCATAACTGCTTGCGTAATCATAAGTGTAAATGCATTGATGATAAACAGAAATAAGCCTAATGTAAGCATCGTAATTGGCAACGTCAAAATAACTAAAATTGGTTTTACAAGGATGTTTAATAGCGATAAAATAAAGCTTGCTAGCACTGCTGTACCAAATCCTTCTAAATGAAACGAATCAAATAGCTGAGCAACGACAATCAATGCAACCGCATTAAGAATAATTGATAAAAGCCATCTCTTCATGCTTAACGTATCTCCCCTTCAGCTGGAATAATCATTGCCGCAATAAGATAAATAACAGCTACCGTGAAAAAGCTCATAAATAACAAAACAACAAATAGTAGCCGTAAAATGGTTGCATCAATATTGAAATATTCTTCTAAGCCGCCGAAAACACCTGCTAGCATCTGATTCGAATTTGAACGATACAACTTTTTCATTATCATAGCCTCCATCCTTATTTAAGAAATAAGTGTCATTGACTTACGTTTAGAAGTTTCAAAAAACAATGGTACTGCGGTCCTTTTAGCACGTAGCAGTGAGGCATGGCAGTTTTCTTATAGTGTAAAAAACGCTTCTTTGCCAAATCGGTCTTTTGCTTCTTGTAAGACCTCTGCTCCTAAATCTTTATAGTTTTTTAATTGTCCAATCATCCCGCCTGCCTGTGATTTGTGACATAGAATAGCATTCATTTTTGTTTCAAACTGTTCCTCTACATCATTAATTACATCAGGCTCTCCCAATTCTTTTTGAAATCCTCTAGCAAATGCTTGTGCCCAAATAACAGGACGACGCGATTTTTCCATTTGCTCTACAGCTTGAATTGCAGCTGCACCTAAAGCGTTATGATCTGGATGCACCGCATAACCTGGATAATGCGTAATAACTAGACTAGGATTTATTTCCTCCAAAATGCCTTGCAAATGGTTAGCGACCACATTCCGATCTTCAAATTCAATCGTTTTATCTCGATAGCCAAGCATCTTTACATCTATATCAAGCACTTCACATGCATTTTTTAATTCTTGCTTGCGAATTTCTGGTAAAGTCTCACGGTTGGCAAATGGCGGGTTCCCCATATTTCTCCCCATTTCACCAAGTGTACCGCATAAATAAGTTACTGGTATTCCCTGACTTCGAAATTGCGCAAGGGATCCAGCAGATCCAAATGACTCATCATCTGGATGTGGTAATATGATAACGACGTGTTTATCCAATTTCATCACCTGTTCTTTCTTAGAATAACTTAACTTATTACCAGTCTATGTGGTAAAGCTTGTACTTAACCTTATACGATAAACTAGCAAATTACATGTTTTCCTATAGTGTACATTAATAATCAAAAGGGGTTTCACTTATTTGCAAAGCAACCATTAATCTTCCTTCACGATCATGGCCAGCAAGTAGCACTTTTGTGTCCTCATGTATCGTCCAATCCGTTAACCCTTCTGCATAAATCCACCCATTCCTTGTCTTTAAACCAACACGAAAAGCATTCCCTTCGCCAACAATTTTTGCTTGCGTGTAAGTAATCTGTACATTCCTGACATAAGCACCTACATTATACGCTTTTTCATCAAAATGACTAGCATAAGCACCATTTGTTGTTTCTACATGAATATAAACTGGCGTGTTTATGAATTTATCCAACCATCCTTGCACTTGGTTGATTTCAATTGGTTTCATTGTGGTTCCTCCCCATTTTCTGCTCCTTTTAGCTTAACGAAAGAAAGAGATATGGTCAAAACATAAACACAGGGGAGGTATTGTTTCTTTTAGCAACCAGGTGACCTACTAAAAGAAGGTAACAATGGCTACATTACATGGTATAGGAAATGAAAGCTTTTGGCGTGGAAAAGAAAGAAGCGCGGGTATGATGAACTGTGCAATTTTTCTAAGGGTACTCCCAATCAGTGAGGGGAGAAAAAACCCCACTGATTAAAGTATACCTTTAACATCCAATGCTTTTTAAGAATAATTCGAGAGTCTGTAAAAATCACTTTACTTTGTCGCTAACTTTTCTGTCGTTTTAATGAAAGCGTCCATCCGTTTCTGGTCACGCTCTAAAACATTTTTTAAATATTTTCCTGTATAAGAATTGTCTTTTTTAGCAATTTGTTCGGGTGTACCAGTAGCAATAATGGTTCCCCCTCCAGCACCACCCTCAGGACCTAAATCGATAATGTGATCAGCTGTTTTAATAACGTCTAAATTATGCTCAATGATAAGAACGGTATCACCATTTTCGACAAGTCGCTGTAACACATTTAGCAGCCGACTAATATCATCAGCATGTAAACCTGTCGTTGGTTCATCTAAAATATAAAAGGATTTACCATTTGATCGTCGATGCAGTTCACTTGCCAACTTGACGCGCTGTGCTTCCCCACCAGATAGAGTTGTAGCCGGTTGACCAAGCTTTATATAACCGAGACCGACATCATAAATCGTTTGTAATTTCCGCTTTATTTTCGGGATATTCGCAAAGAATTCCAATGCCTCCTCAATCGTTAAACCAAGCACATCAGAAATGTTTTTTCCTTTATACTTTACTTCTAATGTTTCCCTATTGTATCTGCTCCCATGACAGACTTCACAAGGAACGTACACATCTGGGAGAAAGTGCATTTCTATTTTAATAATGCCATCGCCATGGCAAGCTTCACAACGGCCTCCTTTAACGTTAAAACTGAATCGCCCCTTCTTGTATCCACGCACTTTTGCTTCATTTGTTTGTGCAAATACGTCACGAATATCATCAAATACACCCGTATATGTTGCAGGGTTAGAACGAGGAGTCCTGCCAATTGGTGATTGATCAATATCAATGACCTTTTCAATATGCTCTATTCCTTTTACTGCTTTATGTTTTCCTGGCTTATGTTTCCCTGTATATAACTCTTTCGCTAAGGCTTTATATAAAATTTCATTTACTAATGTACTTTTCCCCGACCCAGATACACCAGTAACGACGGTCATTAAACCAATCGGAATCTTTGCAGAAACCTTTTGCAGATTATTCTCTTCTGCCCCCACGATCTCAATAACACGCTTATCCTTTTTCCTTCTTTTTGCAGGTAAAGGGATGAATTTCTTACCAGCCAAATACTGCCCTGTTAGCGATTGTTCATGACGCATCACGTTTTCTGGTGTGTCGCTCGCTACAATTTCACCGCCATGCTCTCCCGCACCAGGTCCGATGTCAATTAACCAATCAGCAGCAAGCATCGTATCCTCATCATGTTCTACGACAATGAGTGTGTTATCCAAATCACGCATGCGCTTTAGCGTTCCAATTAAACGATCATTATCACGTTGATGTAAACCAATGGAAGGCTCATCTAGCACATACAAAACCCCTGTTAATGCAGAGCCGATTTGTGTAGCTAAACGTATTCGTTGGGCTTCTCCCCCAGAGAGTGTCCCTGCAGCTCGCGATAACGTTAAATAGTCTAATCCTACATTATTTAAAAACTCCAACCGATTCGAAATCTCTTTTAAAATCATTTTCGCAATTTGTTTTTCTTTTTCGGACAACTGTAAGCCTTGGAAAAAGGTCTGTGCTTCTGTAATTGAAAAATCGGTCACCTCGCTAATATGCTTCCCATTCATTTGGACAGCTAGTGCTTCTTCTTTCAAACGATATCCGCTACAGGATGGACAGTTTTTCTGAGCCATGTATCTTTCTAAATTTTCACGAATAAAATCCGAAGATGTCTCTCGGTAACGTCTAGAGACATTATTAACTACACCTTCAAACATAATATGATTATCTCGAACATTGCCGAATTCATTCACATAGTGAAAATAGATTTTTTCTTTACCACTGCCGTAAAGGATTTTATCCATTTTCTCTTTTGGAATATTTTTTACAGGCATATCCATGTCAATATCATAATGGTTACAAACACTTTTTAACAATTGTGGATAATATTGAGAACTAATCGGTTCCCAAGGCGCAAGAGCATGTTCATTTAACGATTTATCCCAATCAGGAATAACCAGGTCTAAATCGACTTCCAAATTTGTGCCTAATCCATCACAAGTTGGACATGCTCCGTAAGGGCTGTTAAAAGAAAAGAGACGTGGCTCTAATTCTTCAATTGAAAATCCACAAATAGGACATGCATGATTTTCACTAAATGTAATTTCTTCTTGACCGATTACATCAACAATGATTTTTCCTTCGCCTAAAGCTAATGCTGTCTCTATCGAATCACTTAACCGACCTTCCATACCTTCTTTAACAACAATCCGATCAATAACCACTTCGATAGAATGCTTCTTATTTTTTTCAAGCTTTATTTCCTCGGTAACTTCTCGCATTTCTTTATCTACCCGAATGCGAACATAGCCTTCTTGCTTTAATTTTTCAAATACCTTTACATGCTCCCCTTTTCGGCCCGATACTATTGGTGCTAAAATTTGCATTTTAGTCCGTTCAGGATATTCCATAATTCGATCTACCATTTGTTCTACGGTTTGCGATGTAATCTCTACCCCATGTTTCGGACAAGTAGGGTGACCAACTCGAGCAAACAATAAACGCAAATAATCATATATCTCTGTCACTGTTCCTACTGTAGAACGAGGATTTTTACTTGTCGTCTTTTGGTCAATCGAGATTGCTGGAGATAAGCCTTCAATAGCATCTACATCCGGCTTATCCATTTGACCTAAAAACTGTCTTGCGTAGGCAGATAAAGATTCAACATAACGCCTTTGACCTTCTGCATAAATGGTATCAAAAGCCAATGAAGACTTTCCAGAACCAGACAGACCGGTGAGGACGACCAGCTTATTTTTCGGTATATTGACATCAATGTTTTTTAAATTATGAGCTCTAGCACCTTGGATGGTTATATATTTACTAGGCATTTCATCACCTTCCTGCTTTCAGTTCAAGTATGACATCTCGAAGTTCAGCTGCTTTTTCAAAATCCAATGCTTTGGCAGCTTCCTTCATTTCTTTTTCCATATTCGCTATTACTTTTTCTTTATCCTGCTTTGCTAGCTTCGTAACACTTTTCGTTTTACTTTCGTACGTTTCTTGGTCTTCAGCAGCAACAGTTGCTCGAATTACATCTCGTACGTCTTTCTTAATCGTCGTAGGAGTAATACCATACTTTTCGTTATAAGCAATCTGCTTTGCACGCCGACGATACGTCTCATCAATGGCTATTTGCATCGACTTCGTAATTTTATTTGCATACATAATAACCATGCCATTTTCATTACGCGCTGCCCGCCCCATCGTTTGGATAAGGGACCTTTCTGAACGTAAAAATCCCTCCTTATCCGCATCTAAAATTGTCACTAAAGATACTTCTGGAATATCAAGACCTTCACGTAATAAATTTATTCCAACGAGAACATCATATTTACCAACACGTAAATCACGAATTAATTCAATCCGCTCCAATGTTTTAATCTCTGAATGCAAGTAAGCAACTTTTATACCAAGTTCTTTTAAATAATCGGTTAGATCTTCAGACATTTTTTTCGTTAACGTAGTGACTAGCACACGTTCGTTTTTCTCGGAACGTTTATGAATTTCCCCGATTAAGTCATCAATTTGTCCTTCAATTGGTCTTACTTCTACTTCTGGATCCAAGAGACCTGTTGGTCGAATGATTTGTTCTGTCATTGTTGGCGAATGTTCTTGTTCGTATGGTCCTGGTGTGGCAGAAACATAAACGAGTTGGTTCGTAGCTTTTTCAAATTCTTCAAAACGCAACGGGCGGTTATCTAGCGCTGACGGCAATCTGAATCCATGATCTACAAGTACTTGTTTTCGCGCTTGGTCCCCGTTAAACATGCCACGAATTTGTGGGAGTGTGACATGTGATTCATCAATCATAACTAGAAAATCATCAGGAAAGAAATCAAGCAATGTATATGGTGTCGCACCTGCTTCACGCAAAGTAAGATGGCGTGAATAATTTTCAATGCCTGAACAGAAGCCCATTTCATGCATCATTTCCAGATCGTAATTCGTCCGTTGTTCTAAACGTTGTGCTTCTAGTAATTTCCCTTGATCGCGTAACTCTTTTAAACGCTCTGCTAATTCCTTTTCAATATTTTTAATAGCAAGCTTCAATTTTTCCTCTCGTGTTACGAAGTGAGAGGCTGGGAAAATAGCAATATGCTCTCGATCGCCAATAATCTCCCCGGTCAATGCATCTACTTCACGAATGCGGTCGACTTCATCACCAAAGAATTCGACGCGTATACAGTGTTCCTCTCTAGAAGCTGGAATTATCTCCACAGAGTCACCACGTACTCGAAACGTCCCGCGTTGGAAGTTAATATCATTGCGAGCATATTGAATGTCTACAAGTTCACGTAATAGTTGATCTCGATCCTTTTCCATTCCTGTCCGAATAGAGAGTACTTGACTTTTATATTCTTCTGGAGAACCTAATCCATAAATACAGGAAACACTCGCAACAATTAAAACATCTCGTCGCTCAAACAATGCTGATGTAGCAGAGTGCCTTAGTTTATCAATTTCATCATTTATACTCGCATCTTTTTCAATGAATGTATCCGTGGATGGTACGTAAGCTTCAGGTTGATAGTAATCGTAGTAGCTAACAAAATATTCCACAGCATTATTAGGAAAGAATTCTTTAAACTCACTATATAGTTGACCGGCTAAAGTTTTATTATGCGCAATCACTAAAGTTGGCCGATTGATCTCGTTAATTACATTCGACATAGTAAAAGTTTTACCAGTTCCTGTTGCGCCTAAAAGTGTTTGGTGCCTTTTTCCTGCCTTAATATGTTCAACAATTTCTTTAATTGCTTGTGGTTGGTCACCTTTTGGTTCATATTTGGCAACTAGCTCAAATTGATTTTCCACTAGCTTCTCCTCCGATCCGTCCATAACTAGTATTCATTTTATCATAAACCTTACATATGTTAACAGAAAAACGAACAAATATTCGTTATTGTAATAATTCCCTTTCCTACAAAGGCTAACATATGCTTTATGAATTACTAATCAATAAGTATGTTTAAGCTTCATATCGTAATTAAACGCAGGCTCTGCGACTTGCAAACAAAACGCTTGTAAACGGACTTTTTGTCACCTATCGAAAAAATACGTGGCGGGAAACGCAGGCTCCTTTGATAATAAAATAAATGCATGATTTGTTCTTTTATAGCAACTTAAACCTTGGAAAATTATCATTTATTACTTACTCCCGCGAAGTAGTAATTGTTTTATATAATCTTGATTGCCTTCGTTTTTCTTGTACGCTAAATCACGAAATTCGTATACTTTCCTCTAGTGAAAAAAACATGCAGATAATATCCTCTCTACATGCTTCAAACATCTTTACTTTTTTCCTAAAAAGCTTACCTATTATCACAGCTAATATCCCTTTACTTGACTCTCTATTATTTGACACTAGCGTTGCATAAACTTTTTATAAAGTAGTCAAGAAAAAACAACTCGTGTCAATACTAAGAATAATAGGAATTATCAATACAAAAACGCATAAAAAAACCTTATAATAAGGGAATGGTAGTCCTGTCCAAATCCCAAATTATAAGGAGTCTTTCATGGACAATCATACCATAAAAATGGTATTCAAGGAATACATTCATCCATTAGATACAAAAGTTATTCAAAAAATGATTGATATAGAAGGGGTAGACAAGTATGTGAAAAAGCTAGATACCATTGCCTATATTCGCTTATTTATTTACGCACAACTTAAAAAATCAGAAAATCTTGCAGTAATCAGTCAGTCTGTTTCACGCAAAAAAACGGTGCAGCGATTAGTAGGTATAGACAGTATCAGTAAGTCACAACTCTCGCGTAAGAATAGACAAATCCCACATGAAATACCAGAAGCTATTCTTCGTCATCTCATTCAAAAGGTACAGTATACACTAGGACCTGTGAAAGCAGGAAAGGCATTGCTTCAGCTGCATTTGATTGATTCATCGACTATTTCCATGTGTCTTAGTGGCTATGAATGGGCTGATTTTCGAGAAACAAAAGCCGGGATTAAAATGCACACTTCAATTAGGTTGTGCAATGATACGCTCTCGCTAGATAAGATGATTCTAACGCCAGCCCGACCAGCGGATGAGACACAGCTGGATGAATTAATTGTTTATCAGTTAGATGTGCTTCATGTATTCGATCGCGGGTACTTCAACTTTGCGAAGTTCGATGCCTATTCGGAAAAAGGAATAAAATTTGCAACGCGTATCAAAGCCAATACAGTGGTACACGTCGTGGAAGAGTTACTCGTGGATCCATCTTCTCCCATCACACGCCATGCCATGGTGACAATCGGAAACATGAAACATCCATTACAATTGATAGAGACAACAGATAGTAATGGCAAGCCTATTCGGATTGTGTGTAACGACGCCAAGCGCAGTGCGCAAGAAATCAGCGATATCTACCGAAACCGCTGGAAAATAGAGTTGTTTTTCAAATGGATCAAGCAACACTTGGTCATTACAACATTATATGGTAAGAGTGAAAATGCCGTTTATAATCAAGTCTATCTTGCAATGATTACCTTTTGCCTGATCATCCTAATGAAAAATAAAATAGGTTTCAAAGGAACCTTGCTGGAAATGTTGCGTTGGATAAAGGATGGTTACGATCAATCCATGGCAACCTTTATTTTGAAAGTACGTAAAGAACCAGAGCGAGAGTCCAGTGGACGACGAAAGTGGGACAATGAGCGAATTTTTGCAGAGACCCTAGCACAATAGGAGACAGGAGACGTGTTACACTTAGATGATTTAACATACGATCCATTCGTTTAAAAGTATATACTATTCAAAAAATGGATGAAGGGCTACCTCTCATGCCTGTTGTCTTTTTTTCATTGTGTACAAATAACATATATCAGAAAATTCTGTTACATATGTCTCAAATGGAAAATTAACGCTTGACTTGAAGCATTACTTTTTATGCAACGCTAGTGATTATTTGCTTGGCTTCATCTATGTGGATTATTTTACGCCATCTTATATATAGGAGATACTATTTCCCCCTTTGTGGTTTGTTTGTTGTGTAATCCGTTTTATAATAGATGCTACAGAATCTTGCTCTCTATTTTCCAAGTAGTTATGCAACTGTTGATACAGTTGTTGTTGCTTGTAATCATTTGAAAAAAAATCCATTATTTGCTTGCCAATTGTTTTATTTTTATCAATTACTTGTACTAAACCTAAACGTGTTAATTCCTGTAAATTAATTCTTTCCTGGCCTGGTAAAGCGCTGTATATAAACAGTGGTTTCCGCTTCATAAGACATTCGCTAACGGTTACACCACCAGGCTTCGTTATAACAGCATCTACACGCTCATACAGTTGATTCATTGTTTGCTTAGAATGCAAATAGCGTAATGGCGTTATGTGACAACTTTTTTTAGAGTAAAGTTTTTGATATAGCTGCTCATTTTGTCCGCATAAAACATAAAGATGTGCTCGAGAAGATAAATTCAATTCATTTAGCAAACATTCCAAATCTCCCGTCCCTAAACTACCGCCAGCTATTAGTATTTGCAGTTCCTCTTTTTGATTTTGATTGCTATTCGTATAATAAAAATATGGGTGAACGGGGATGCCAGTAACAAATATACTACTTTCCTGTACACCACACTGTATTAAATATTGTTTCATGGAAAGTGTCGGAACGAAATGATAGTCAATTCCCTTTGTCCCCCATAAAGCATTTATAAAAAAATCTGTATACACATTTACTGTAATAGCTTCTATCTTTCTTTGTTGCTTTAAAACACTTGCCATATTGGAAGGTAAAGCATGTGTAAAAAACAGTATATTTGCTCCAGCTTGCTGTACCACCTTTTGTAGTATTGGACGAAACAAAGTTTCATAATGCCATTGTCTGCTTCTTTTTTTAGTCCCTTGTTTATAAACTAAAAACGAGTATAAACGATCATATCCTTCCGGAAAATATTTTATCCAAGTTAAATACGTAGAAGAAACTAACTTTTCTATACTTTTATACCCATAACTAAGTATGTCCACCTTTTCATACCGATGATTTGGATAAATGCTTTTGTACTCAGCAATTAGTGCATCTGCTACATGGTGATGCCCGCTTGGAATTTGTAAAAACGGAAGAAATAATGCTTCTGATGGTTGCATCTGCCTCATTTGTTTCATCCTATCGTTTTAAAGTGAGTTATTTTCATCTATCGCAAAGACTCTACTGTCTAGGCTTGAAAATGAATGCGGAAAGATTAAAAAGCAAAAATTTTTCATTAACAGCGATTTCCGTATTTCATTAATAACTTCCCTTTTGACATAAATAAATAAACAGGTTTTATTGATTTTTTCCCAGCTAAAAAACTAATCGGGAATAATGTTATTTTCTTGAAAATACGATAAAATTTATTTTGCAAGGCTTTCTCTTCAAACCCTAATTTCTTTCCACCTTTTGATAAATTAGTAATTCCAATAATCCCTTTTACTCTTTCCTGTTCCACGTGGTTTTCAATATATGTTGCTAAACTTGGCATTGCTTGTTTTACACTATGATAGATGATAACGGCTCGTTTCATGTCATTCGACTGTTTTGAGAATTTTTTAAGTAATTTAACATTATGCAAATGTATCTTCACTAACAAATCACCCTTTTCTATTACGGTCCCATCAGAAAGAACCATTTTTGCGCCTTTATATTTCGTTAATCGAGCTCGTAATAGCGTCCTTTTTTGGTTTGGGCCAACAATATATGTTAACCTAGAGCAAGTAAAATAAATTGGGTCGATACTTCCCCAAAAATACAGAAAGCAGGTGCGCATAAACATGAGCCACTCAACTCCAACACTTTTTTATATTAGCTTGCAACATTTTTTCAATATTATTACCCATCGACAAAAAGGCTCTAAAATTAAGGGAACGCTAATCTTTAATAATGAGAGATATACACCTCATGAGTGCTGACACCCTCTCTAACACTTGTTCAGTTAACATCTTAAAATAGGCGTTTTACAGCACTTATTTGAAGTGAAAAGAAACCAGAAAAACCTGACTTATCCCAACATTAACAAAGGGAATAAGACAGGTTCATGCGTAGCTATTTGGTTCATTCATTTCGATTAAACGTTAAACAAAAGATTAAAATTTGATAAATTATCCTTCTCCATTACTTACATTAAGATGCTCATGATCGTGTGGGGTAGAGACAAATAATAGTCCTAAACCATGATGGTCCCCCTCATACCATGCCCCTTGTAGTAATTCTATTTCTCCTTCTCGATTAATGATTTCCAATTTAAAAAAAGCTCCACTTGTTTGCAAGGCGTGATAAAAAGATTCAGGTTGACTCACTTTCTTCCCGTTTACTTTAGTGATCAACGTACCTACATGAATCCCTAACCGATCAGCTGGAGAATTCGGAAGTACAGCAAGCACTTTTAACGCTAGATCCGTTGATTGAAAATACCCTGGTTTATTGTGTTCGTTAATACGAAAGCGATAGTTTATCCATTCTCTTCCCAAAATTGCACATAATACCGCTATAAATGAAAACAAAGAATAATATATACTACCTACTGCAAGCGCAGCCACTAGGAAACTTAATAACAATGTAGATCGTGCTAGCTTTTTAGCAGCAAATGAAGGGTGTTGCGCACGTACAATATGATCAAAACCGAGAATAAAAGGAGTAAGTACAAGACCGTATGTCTCCCCATTTAACGTAAAATAAGGCCAAAAATCCGCAAACGGAGTTAGTGAACCTGTTGGGACAAGTGAAAAAAACGGAATTACTGTCAGCTTTTTTAAATGATGCTGTCCGACCCATATCCCCCGTTTACTAAGTGTCAGTTCTGGATAGGTTACATCGTTTCTGGAGCTAAATAATAAGATACTCTCGGCAAGCAATAGCAGAGCTAATAAACTAACTAAACCCGAAAGATGAACATCTGTATGTATATGAAAAGGAAGTATTGTCTCTATATTTATCCATTCAGGTACAAACATGAGGACTAAGTAGGTTATCCCTAAAATATAGCTTGCCGAAAGTAAGTTAATTCTTCCCGTTATACTAATGAGTATAGTTATCAAACCAAATAACAATATAACAGGATATGTAAGTGTAACACCCACACCTAGTGTAAACGCAGAAAGTAACAATCCTACTATAATAGACAGCCAAAACGTATTTTTCCATTCTGAAGACAAATTGTAAATTTTTATACCGAAGTCTTCTCTTTCCCGTTTTATCCGCTTCATTCCAGTAACAATAATTAGAATAAAAATCCAGTAAAATAACGGGTTTAAAAACATTTTCCCTATCCCTTTAACGATTTCTAATAAGCCTGATTCTAACAAGTTTATCACCCCAATAATCAAAGTCGCTTTCTTACAACTTATTATTATCTACATCGAGCTAGGTGTCCTAATATATGTTTTGCGTTTATCCTGGATAGAAGCTGCCAGACTCTCCATTCAAGAATTTGGAATGCTTGAGGCTAAGTAAACTCAGTAGCAAGTAACAGCACCTACACCAATTTTTTTAAGTGACCTTTAGGTCATAGCCTTTGATACGAACAATCCCGGGAGGGATGAATGTACCCAGCTTGACTTTATGTATGCTTCGTATATCAGGCAACAGCGCTTTATAACAATAGTTTTTTATTTCTACATCCATATGAGACTATTTTAGGAAAATCCGCGAGCAAATACTCGCGGACATGATTTCTCATTGCTTACAAATTACTTATAAACTTCTTCTATTGCTTTATCTAATTGTTTATCATCTTTCCCATTACGAATACTTTTAATGATTTGGGTTTCAATCAGCTTAGCTGTCTGCGCATCAATTTCACCAGATGTAGGCAAATCATTATCTTGTTGAAAAGAAGTTACTGCTTGTTTTGTTGCTGCACTAAAGTAGCCATCTATACGCCCAGGATCGTAATCTAAACCTTGAAGCATAATTTGGATATTTTTAATTTTATCTCCAGTTTGGTCTTCCTTTAACGGCTCTTCAATTTTGACAGGGCTTGTATAGTAATATTCAGGTTGTTTTTGACTAATAGTAGGTTGGACACCTTTTTCATGTATCCATTTCCCATTTGGTGACAACCATTTAAAGAAAGTAAGTTTAATAGTACTTTCATCCCCTAAAGGAACGGCCTGCTGAATCGTTCCTTTACCAAAACTTGGTTGCCCAACCACGTCATAGCCCATTTCTTTCATAGCTACAGCTAATATTTCCGATGCTGAAGCACTTCCTTCATCTATAATGACACTGATCGGGTACTTTTTCTTTTCCTTTAAATCAGAATGATATGGTGTTTTGTTACCTTTTTGGTCTTCCACTTGTAGGTAAGGCATATCTTCTGGAACAAATTGTTTTAAAATATCTTCAATAACATTTAACAGTCCACCAGGATTCCCTCGAACGTCAATCACTAATCCTTCAATACCACTATCTTCCATTTTTGTCAGCTGTTCTTTGAACTCCTGAGCTGTGCGTTCCGAAAAATTCGTCACTTCTAAAATACCTGTTTTTTTGCCGTCTACATTCTTCGTTTTACTGTATACCGTTTCCTGAGGAATAGTATCTCTTACTATTGTCACTTTAAAAGGTTCCTCAACTCCAGCCCGACGGATTGTTAGTTCCACTTTGGTTCCTTTTTCTCCTCGTATCTTAGCGACAGATTCATTTTGACTTAAGCCTTCGAGGCTTTTCCCGTCAACTTTGAGAACTTGATCATTTGGCCGTAATCCTGCTTTTTCAGCTGGAGAGTCCTTCACCGGAGCTACTATGCTTAATACATCGTCTACTTTATTTACCTCTGCTCCTATCCCTTCAAATGAAGACTCAATTTGCTCATTAAATTTCTTCATTGTTTCTGCATCCATATAGGAACTGTATGGATCTTCCAAAGTAGAAAGCATGCCCTGAATCGCACCTTCTGTTAACTGCTTATCATCAACTTCTTCTAAGTAATTTTCTTTAATTAATCGAAAAGCTTGATCCACTTTTTCCATATCTTGGGTTGGTACTTCATTGGCAGCCGTTTCACCACCTAATTTCATTGACTGTTCTGTAGGTGGAGTTGTTTTCTGAGCTAGCTTCACTCCCGTGTAACCTCCAGCCAGACCAATAGCTAAAGCTAATATAAAAAGTAGTACAATATGTAGCTTTCTTAATTTCATCCTTTCACCTCAACTCATTAAACATAGGAATCTCACTTGTGCAAGCCTTCATACCAACTGTCATTTAGTAACAAACAAGAGTTGATATTCTCTTGTTATCATAACATATGCAATTCAAAAAATAATTACCATCGTTCCTATTCCGTTTTGGAGAGATTTTTTAACTTTCTTCCCAATATATTTATAAACATGCCCCTCCATGGAATAGGTAAATCATCAAAGGCTGAGTGAACCCATCCAATCATTGCAGCTTCTCTTTATGATGTCATTATACATGTTATCAGCAAAAAAGGCATCAATCGAATTAGGATTGATGCCTTTTGGATTAAAATTAATTTAAAACTGTCATTGGATCAATGGAATTACTTTTAGAACCATTCCAACCACCGCGATGAACTTCAAAATGCAAATGTGGCCCTGTAGACTGTCCAGTATTTCCACTAGCACCAATAACTTGGCCAGCACTTACAGTTTGTCCTTGACTCACGCCGATACTATTTAAATGAGCATATAAGGTTGTATAAGATTGTCCATTTATATTATGTGACACTAAAATAACATTTCCATAACCTGACATCCCAGCTTGAGAAGCAGAATTCGTCATAATAATAACTCCAGATGCCGCCGAACGAACTGGCGTACCTATTGACGCACCGAAATCTGTACCATGATGCATTGATCCCCAGCGAGTGCCATAATGAGAGGTTATTGGCGCAGAGATAGGATACATCATATCTCCCCCCATATTTTGTTCAGGTGCTGGCGCTGGTGCTGAACCACCACTTGAATTTGAACTTGAGCCAGAGCTATTATTAGCAGAAGATGAATGATTGGACTTAGGTTGCGTCGTTTCTTGTTTTGCTTGTTGCTCTGCTTTTTCTTTAGCTAGCTGCTCTAATTCACTCTTCTGTGATTGAGCAAGCTGTTTTGCTTTTTCCGCTGCTTCAGCCTGTTGTGCCAAAATTTCTTGTTCTTCCTCTACACTTACTTTGTATGCTTCCAATTCTTTGTGTTCTTCTTCCAAGCTTGCCATTAGTGTTTCTTTTTTCGACAATTGTTTATCTAACTGTCCTTTCAAGGCAACTAAATCCTGTTTTTGAGCTTGCAAGGATTGTTTTCGCTCTTCCACTTCAGACTTTTTATTTTCTACGTCTACTTTATTTTTTTCCACAGCTATTTTATCCGCTTCATGCTGTTCCATAATCGTTTTATCTTGATCCATAATCGTGTTTACAGCAGATGACCGGCTAATAAAATCACCAAAACTTTTCGAACCTAAAATTACTTCTATGTATTTCATAGAGCCACCATTTTGCTGAATGTTGCGCAGACGATCCTTTAATAATCCTTCTCGTTTAGCAATACGTTCTTTTAGAATAGTAATCTCTTTCTTGAGCTTTTGAATTTGTTTTCCTAATTCCTCTATTTGTTGATTGGTGTTACTTATCTCTGTTTCTTTCGTTGTTATTTGCTCTAACGTTTTTTGTAGATCTGTATCAATCGAATGAATTTCTTTTTCTACAGAACCTTGTTTATCTAGGTTTTTATTAATCTTTTTATCTGTTTTATCTGTGTCACGCTGTAACTTACCTTGTTTTTCTTCAAGTTGTTTTTGTTGTTGTTGTAATGCATCAATTTTTTCATTTAAATCTGCCGTTGATTCTGCGGATATGGAAGTCGTTGATAATGTGATGGTAGAAGCTGCAACAATGGTTGATAATAGGACTGGAAACTTTCTCATTAATCTGTTCACCTTTCCCTCTGTTTTTATTAAGTTCTGTCTACCAGAGGTATCAAAAAGATATCTCTGGTAGATGCCTGTTCATGTTGTTGTTAAAAATAATTGGTTAGACTTTTAGGAATTTCCTAACACTCATCAAACTTCCCCAAACACCTATAGCTGCACCAATTGCTACAATAATTCCCGATAGTTGAAAGGCGAAAGGAGTATAAGGTAAAAGTTCAATAAATTTGTACGTCGTTTGCTTACTTAGGATATCTTCCACGTAATAATACCCTGTAAGCACAATAATAATTGGTATAATTGAACCCATTACACCCAATAATAATCCTTCCACGAAGAATGGCCACCTAATAAAACCATTGGTCGCACCAACTAGTTTCATAATGCCAATTTCTTTACTTCTAGCCATAATCGTGATTTTAATCGTGTTTGAGATTAAAAATATAGCCGTAAATACTAACCCAATTATTAACACTAAACCAATCGTTCTTGCATACTTGTTAAACTCAAATAATCTTTTCACAACGTCTTGTCCATAAACGACATCTTCTACAGCTGACATTTGTTTAATTTCTTCAGCTATATCTGATGTATCTTCAGGCTGTTTTGCCTTCACAATATAAACATGGTTCAATGGATTGTCCTGTTCAAACATTTCCCAAGCTTGTCCATCCTCTCCCATGCTTTCAATTAATTTATTTAATTCATCATCTTTAGAAGAAAAAACAGCAGAATCAATGTTTTCTAATTTATTGATAGATTTTCCTAAAGCTTGGATATCTTCCTGGGTTGCAGTTTGTTCAATCATGACATCGAGTTGGACATCTCTCTCTATGTTGTCTGCCATTTCATTTAAGTTCAGCATTAAAGCTAAAAAAGCAGCAACTAAAATTAATGTCGTTGTCACAGCTGCAATCGAGGCCATTGTCATCCAACCATTACGCCGGATGTTTTTAAATCCTTCACGTATATGTCGCATAAGTATTCTAACCTTCATAGCCGTATTCACCTCGATGTTCATCTCTAACAATTAACCCGTCCTCAATTGCAACAACACGGTTTTTAAAAGTATTTACAATCTCTTTACTATGTGTAGCCATAATAACTGTTGTTCCACGGTCATTAATTTCCTGCAATACCTTCATAATTCCCCATGAAGTATCTGGGTCTAAGTTACCTGTTGGTTCATCAGCAATAACAATCTTAGGGTAGTTCACAATAGCTCGAGCAATCGATACACGTTGTTGCTCACCTCCTGATAATTCATGAGGGAGAAATCTAGCTTTGTGTTTCAAGCCGACTAAATCTAGTACTTCCATTACGCGTGTTCGAATAAGTGATGGATGGGACTCGATTACTTCCATCGCAAAAGCTACATTTTCATAGACTGTCAGTTTAGACAACAATTTAAAATCCTGATAAACGACCCCAACATTTCTCCGCAGCAAGGGCACTTGCTTTTCTTTTAATTCATTAACATTCATTTCATTTACATAAACCGTTCCTTTTGTTGGCTTTACTTCTCGGAATATTAGCCGGATAAATGTGGACTTACCTGCACCACTTGGACCAACTATGTATACAAATTCACCACGGTCAATATTTATATTTATTCCATTTAGTGCCGAAACACCATTATCATACGTTTTATATACATCTTTCATTTGTATCATTCATTAATCACCTTTATTTTTTAATTGTAGCGTGCCACGTTACGCATCGTGTACATCTTCAAACAGTATAGGAACCTTTTATTATTATGAGACAATAGTATCTTATAATTAGCATAACTGAAGGTTTCTGAACAATTCGGATATTTAGGCGTAGGTCTTTCTCACTCCCCCTTTTTACGCACTATTCAATTTTGAAGATAGTGACTAGCACGTTTAAAAATCGAGTTAAGATAACCACTCATAAATGTTGTGAGGAGTGTGTCTACATAATTATAACATCTTTCCGCACCATTTTTAGACACAAAATTATTACATTTGTATTTCAAAGTGAGGCTTATATGAAACAAATTGTCATATTATAGAAAATCAAGTGACTTTCGGACTATTTTTAGAAGTGGATATACTTACCAATCATGATGTAAATGAAAAGAAGCAATTGCCGAAGAAGGGCTCTTCGCATATTTGGAAGATTTAGAGACTTGTTTAAGTAACTTCACTTATATATAAACGAAAAAAATAGTAATTCTTTATAACAAGCCCAACAAAAAAACAGCAGCAATTGTAAAAGGTTACTGTTTTTTTCTTGATTTAAGGTGTAGCAACTCATCGTGGATAATTGTGAACTTCAGCGACTTCTATGTGAACTTCGAGTAACTATTTTGTGAACTTCAGCGACTTTTTATAAAACTCAAGCGAAAATATAATGAACTTCAGCGACTTTTCAAATTTCTACATTCGACCTAAGCCTGCCTTCTATCTAATTTCTGCTCATCCGTTTAGGAGTTTTCGTCCATGCAGGGCGCACATATAAAAAGCTTACTTGTTATTTTGTCAAGTAAGCTTTGTTTTAATTCTCATTATTTCTTTTCTGCTAACCAATCAGCAAGCAATTGAACATCATCGCCTTTAGCCATTCCTGCAGGCATACTTCCTTTTCCATTTTTAATAATGTCTGCAATTTCATCTGAGGAATACTTTGATCCTACATCTGTCAAAGCAGGGGCATTGCCGCCAGATAAGTCTGCACCGTGGCAGCTTAAACAATTATCCTGGTAGACTTCTTCAGCAGCAGTAGCATCTACACTACCGCTATTTTCCTCTGTTTTTGCATCGTCCTTATCAGCTGGTTCTTCGGAAGCATTTTCATCATCGCCGCCCCCACATGCGCCCAGCACTAATACAGTGCCAAACAGCATTGCTAATAACCATTTTTTCATGATTCTAATCCCCCTAACTATGTTATTAATCATACATCAATTCTATTATAACCAATGACTACTGTTTTAAAACTCTTTCTGTTTCCAAATATTACTACAAAAAAGGCGCTAGAGGTTGATAGGTCAACTTACACAGCCAATTATGACGAATTTATGAAAAATTATTATTGGTTTAATTCACCTGTTGTCTTAGATAAGCATCAATAAACGAATCAATTTCTCCATCCATAACGGCTTGCGTATTACCAACTTCTACATTTGTGCGATGATCTTTCACCATAGAATATGGATGAAAGACGTAAGAACGAATTTGACTTCCCCAACCAATTTCCATTTGGTCACCACGAATCTCAGCTAATTCCTGCTTTTGTTTTTCAATTTCAAGTTGATATAATTTTGACTTTAACATTTTCATAGCTGCTTCCCGGTTTTTAATTTGCGACCGTTCATTTTGACAAGTCACAATAATGTTTGTAGGTACGTGGGTAATACGCACAGCAGAATCCGTTGTATTTACATGTTGGCCACCTGCACCGCTAGCACGGTACGTATCGATTTTTATATCCTCCGACTTTACCTCGATATCTACATCATCCGTCATTTCTGGTGTCACTTCACACGAAACAAACGACGTATGTCTTCTACCAGATGAGTCAAACGGTGATATGCGTACAAGGCGATGCACGCCTTTTTCTGCTTTTAAATAACCATAAGCATTATGTCCTTTAATGAGCAATGTAACACTTTTAATCCCTGCTTCATCACCTGGTAAATGATTTAACGTCTCGACTTGAAATTTCTTACTCTCTGCCCAGCGCTGATACATTCGTAACAGCATGCTTCCCCAGTCTTGAGATTCCGTGCCACCTGCACCAGGGTGTAATTCCAAGATAGCATTATTGGCATCATATGGTTCGCTCAAAAGAATTTGTAATTCAAAATCATTGAATTGTTGTCGTAAAGAAGTTAATTGCTGAATTAATTCTTCTAATAACTCTTGATCATTCTCTTCTTTTACAAGTTCATAAGAAACTTCTAAATTATCAAGCTGTTGCTCAAGCTGAGAAAAACTATTGACATATGTTTTTAAATGGTTCATTTCATTGATGACGCCTTGAGCTTTTTCTTGTTCATCCCAAAATTCAGGAGCAGTCATTTGTAGCTCTAATTCTTGAATACGTTCTGTCTTTGCCTCTAAGTCAAAGAGACCCCCTAAAATCGTTGATGCGGCCATTCATCTTATCTAAATCGTTTCTAATATCTACTAGTTCCAATTCAATCACCTCTATGTAATTATTGTTGCCAAAGCGTCAGGAAAGCACTCCGTTTTTGGAGTGCTTCTTCCTTCTTATTTCCCATGGCAATTTTTATATTTTTTCCCACTACCACATGGGCATGGATCATTTCGACCTACATTGTTCTGTTTGACAAATGGTTTACGTGTTTTTTTCTTTTCTTCTTGACCGCCAGAAACAGCTTGCGTATTTTTCACAACTTCCTGGCGTTGAAGGTTATCACGAATTTGAGCTTTCATGATATACTTCGCTACTTCCTCTTCAATACTTTGAATCATTGACTCAAACATAGCGAAGCCCTCTAGTTGATATTCCCGAAGTGGATCGTTTTGGCCATATGCACGTAAATGAATTCCCTGGCGTAACTGGTCCATTTGATCAATATGGTCCATCCATTTTGTATCGACAGTACGAAGGAGAATCACTTTTTCAAACTCTCGCATTTGTTCTTCTGTTAATTCTTGTTCTTTTTCGTCATAACGTGCTTTTACTTTTTCCATGATCCATTCGGTTATTTCTTCTTGATCTTTTCCTTTAAGATCATCTTCAGAGATGTCATGAGGTTCAAGCAAGTTACCTGTTACATAATCTACAATTGCTTTATAATCCCACTTATCTTCATCATCGTCTTGGGTATGTGTTGTAACAACACGTTCCAATGCAGACAAAATCATATTTTCAATAATTTCGCGTAAATTGCCCTCTGCATCAATCACTTCAAAACGCTGTTTATAAATAATTTCACGTTGTTCACGTAAAACATCGTCATAGGAAAGAACCGTCTTACGCGCATCAAAGTTATTTCCTTCCACTCGTTTTTGTGCTGATTCTACTGCACGGGAAACCATTTTACTTTCAATTGGTTGCGAATCTTCCATTCCTAAACGCTCCATCATGGCACGGAGATTATCAGACCCAAATCGACGCATCAATTCATCTTCCATGGAAAGGTAAAATTGCGATACACCTGGATCTCCTTGACGTCCAGAACGTCCACGTAGCTGATTATCAATACGCCTAGATTCATGACGTTCCGTTCCTATAACAGCAAGTCCACCTAATCCCACAACACCTTCGCCTAATTTAATATCTGTTCCTCGACCAGCCATGTTAGTTGCAATTGTAACGGCACCACGCTGCCCAGCATTTTCGATGATTTCCGCTTCACGAAAGTGATTCTTTGCATTCAACACTTCATGCTTAATGCCTGCTTTTTTTAGCATCTTTGAAATGAGTTCAGAAGTTTCGACGGCAACCGTACCGACGAGAACGGGTTGGCCTTTTTGGTGGCGTTCTTTAATATCTTCAACGACAGCACGAAATTTTCCTTCCATTGTCTTATAAATTAAATCAGGCTTATCATCTCGAATAATGGGCTTGTTTGTCGGGATGGCAATAACATCCATATTGTATATATTTCTAAACTCTTCTTCTTCCGTCTTAGCTGTACCTGTCATTCCAGCAAGTTTATTGTACATACGGAAAAAGTTTTGAAACGTAATCGATGCCAATGTCATACTTTCATTTTGGATTTGTAAACCTTCTTTTGCTTCTATTGCTTGATGTAACCCATCACTATAGCGACGACCTTTCATGAGACGACCAGTAAATTGGTCGACAATAACGACTTCCCCATCTTCTACAACGTAATCATCGTCACGGTGCATGGAGATATGTGCTTTTAAAGCTTGGTTAATATGATGTGTTAACGAAACATGATTCAAGTCGAATAAATTATCAATAGAGAAATAACGTTCTGCTTTATTAATCCCTTCTTCTGTCAACTGAACACCTTTCGTTTTTTCATCGTAAGAATAGTCATCTTTTGCCAATGTTGAAACAAATGCATTTGCCTGTTGATATAAACTTGCGGATTTTTTAGCAGAGCCTGATATAATTAATGGCGTTCTTGCTTCATCAATTAAAATAGAGTCCACCTCGTCAATAATTGCATAATTCAACGGACGTTGTACCATCTGCTCTTTATACAAAACCATGTTATCACGTAAGTAATCGAATCCATATTCGTTGTTCGTACCGTACGTAATATCTTGGTTATAAGCCTCTCGTTTTTGCTCTTTTGTAAGTCCATTTCCGTTAAGTCCAACTGTTAAACCGAGGAATTCATAAAGTTCACCCATCTCTTTTGCGTCACGACTTGCTAAATAATCGTTTACTGTAATTATATGGACACCTTTTCCAGCTATGGCATTTAAATATGCAGGCATCGTGGAAGCTAATGTTTTACCTTCCCCTGTTTTCATTTCTGCAATATTTCCTTCATGTAAGGCGATTGCTCCCATTAACTGGGTTTGAAACGGACGCATACCTAAAACGCGTTTTGCAGCCTCTCGCACAACTGCATATGCTTCTACTAGCAATTCGTCTAGCGTTTCTCCGTTTTGATATCTTGTTTTAAATTCTTCTGTTTTTTGTTGCAATTGCTCATCAGATAATTTTTCCATTTCCGGTTCTAACGCTTCAATTTGATCGACAGTCTTTTGAAGTTTTTTCAATTGTCGTTGCGTTCCATCACCAAAAATTTTCTGTAAAATACTTGCCATTTACGCAGCACCTCAATATTTATCAAAAATAACAAATTTCTTGAATCCCCTATATCTTAACATGTAGCATACTTATTGGATAATTGGAGATGTGTATTGTTAATACTAGTTTTAATATTTTAATCCATTATTTATCATAACACTTTCTAAAGATAGATGACAACTTGTAGCATGAAATCACACCTAGCAATGTCTTTCTAAACAAAGTGATTACATCCTAAAACTTGTACACACATAAATGAAAAAAGAACAGGTTAGACGGACATATGCTTTTTAATTTCTCAACCAATGGAAGATATACATCCATGTCAGAGGCCGTAAATATGTATTTTCATTATTTTAGCACTTCAATTTTTACCAGTTTCATTTATGCTTAAACGTTCAGAACTGTTTCGCCCCTCTCTTAGAAAAATTTAGCTTGTCGCCAAGTCTTATAGCGGAAGTCGTAGTTTTTCCTATAGTGTTAAAAAAGCCAATCTAAAAATGGCACTTGGTGTTTCTCTGTTATGAAGTATTGAAACAATTGGTATTAACTACACTTTATTTTGTTCTTCACGATACATTTTAGGGGTCATACCAGTTTCTCGTTTAAACATACTGCAAAATTGGGAGTCATTAGAGAATCCTGCCTCCAAAGCTATATCGGAAATTAACTTCGATGGATCATGAATAAGGCATGCTTTTGCAAATTCCATTCTTTTTAAATACAAATATCGCTGTGGCGTCATGCTAAATTTTTCTTTAAATAAATGTCGAAAATGATCATAACTATATCCAGCAATATTGGCTAAAATTTCATTGGTCAGCTTTTGCTGAAAATATTCTTCCATATAATTACGAACATACTGCATTCTATCATCTGTATGATCCATATACTTTTTAGTTTTACCAATTAACCTCTGTAAATGGATAACGAGCTTTCCTACTAATAAATGAAGCATTTTTGAAAATCCACTTTGTTCTTGTACAAACTCCTCTCTCATCTTAACTAAACACTCTCTAATAACCCAATCCCTGCTGTCTTGAAATACACCATTCTTTTCTAGTATTATCTCGTTTTCGGTATAAAAACCAATATACAGTACGTCAGCATCAACAAAATGTATTTCATCATGATTGGTATTAGGAGAAATAAGGGCAAAATTATTCTCATAAAAAGTATACTCCGTTGAATCGATTTCTGTTTTACCACTTGCAAAATAATAGACTAACTCACAACAATTATGGTTATGACTAGGTATATATTGTCCCTTTTTACGTTTAGAAAAAAACAAAAAATCCAATGTATCCAATCGACCACTCCTCGTATAGTATACTTAACCGAATTATATAATAATGCAACCGAATAATTATAAATATTTATCATTTTATTTGCTAGCATTATAACATGCTATAGCCAAATAATATAATGAAAGCGTTACTATAGTAACCAACTATTTAGCTTCTATCAAGAGCTTTTTGAAAAGCAATGTTTTTGTCGAGATTTGGTGACATTATGGAAAAAATAAACTAGGAAAGGAGTGTCACTATGAATGTTTTATGGGGACTTGCTGGAATTGCAGTACTCGGTTTACTTGCATGGTCAATATCTATGGATAAAAAAGCAATTAATTATCGCACTGTAATAAGCGCCTTCGCTCTTCAAATTCTTTTCGGCTTCGTCGTTTTAAAATGGGATTGGGGACAAAAAATTCTAACAAAGATGGCTGATTTTGTTGAAAAGATTATAGGATCTTCCCAATCAGGAATAGACTTTTTATTTGGAGACCTTCTACCAGATAATGGATTTGTCTTTGCCATTCAAGTACTTCCAGTAATTATTTTCTTTTCTTCTTTGGTATCTGTCTTATACCACTTAAAAGTGATGCAAGGATTTATTAAATTAATTGGTGGTGCATTAATGAAGATACTGAAAACTAGTAAACTTGAATCAACAGCCTCTGCATCAAATATATTTTTAGGTCCGTATGAATCAGCTCTTGTAATTAAACCTTATGTTAAGAGCTTAACAAAGTCGGAACTATTTGCCGTTATGGTTTGTGGAATGGCTACTGTAGCTGGATCTGTATTTGCTGGATATGCGGCACTAGGAATACCAGTGGACTATTTGCTCACAGCTGCACTTATGGCAGCACCTTCCGGATTACTATTTGCCAAAATCATCGTTCCTGAAACTAAAAATAAAGCAGACAAAAAGGCTAATGTTACAACTGAAATTACCACTAAAAATGTTTTTGATGCCGCTGCTACTGGAGCAAGTGACGGTATGAAGCTCGCCTTAACTATTGCAGCCATGCTAATAGCTTTTACATCTTTAATAGCTTTAGTAAATATTTTAATTGACCCTATTGGTAACTTATTAGGCATCCAAGATTTATCTTTAGAATTTCTATTTGGATATTTGTTTTCGCCAATAGCTTTCATCATAGGTATACCATTTGATGAAATTATTGGTGGTGGTTATTTTATTGCTATTAAGTTTACTGTGAATGAATTTGTTGCTTTCACAGAATTTTCAACGGAAATGAGTAGTTTTTCAGATAAATCCGTTGCTATCATTAGCTTTGCACTATGCGGATTTGCAAATATAGCTGGTATTGCGGGCGCTATCGGTGGTTTAGGTGGAATAGCTCCAAACCGAAGAACTGAAATTTCACAACTTGGAGTCCGTGCATTAGCTGCCGCAACATTAGCTAATTTATCAAATGCAGCCATTGCTGGGATGTTTATTGTATAAAATTTAATTCTATTAACAAAAAAGGAGAAAATGATGCAAAACAGATTAATTATTGATACAGATATTGGGAGTGACATTGATGATGCAATGGCTTTAGCACTTGCTATGAAGTCAAAAGAAATAATAATCGAAGGAATTACAACAGTGTATGGCAATGCGGAGCTTAGAGCTAGAATTACAAAAAAATTATTGCAACTAGGAAACCAAAAGAATATTAAAGTATTTGCAGGTGTTAGCCAATCATTACTGTTTAATCGTGATATTTGGATGGCTGGTCACGAAGGAGAGGGTATTCTGACTGAAGATGAGCACATTGAATACGACAGTGGCCATGCAGTCGATTTTATTATTCAAACAATAATGAAAAACCCTGGAGAAATAACACTTATAGCAATTGGTCCGTTAACAAATATTGCCACTGCTATTATTCGTGAACCAAGCATCGTAAAAAACGTAAAAGAAATAATTATAATGGGAGGTGTTACTAGGCTTGGCGACAATTCTCTAACTCTCCCAATAAATGAGCACAATATTAGGTGCGATCCAGAAGCTGCATCCATTGTATTCAGTAGTAAAGCGCCTATTTGTATGGTCGGATTAGATGTAACATATAAAGTGACTTTCACAAAGTTTCATAGAGACCAACTAGAAAATTCGAAAACACCTCTTAATTTAGCACTTGTTAATCAACTGGATCGTTGGT
The DNA here is from genome assembly GCF_900166595.1 of Virgibacillus dokdonensis. Classification (NCBI taxonomy): domain Bacteria; kingdom Bacillati; phylum Bacillota; class Bacilli; order Caryophanales; family Bacillaceae; genus Virgibacillus; species Virgibacillus dokdonensis. Next base: position 2,815,507 of record NZ_LT745763.1, read on the forward strand.
TTGCTTTTATTAAGGAAGATATAACTAAAATGCACGACCCGTTAACCGTTTCTATTGCCATTAATAGAGATATTGTCAAAACAGAAAAAGCGAAAGTTCATGTTGAGTACGATCATCGCCAAATGACTGGAACAACAATTGCCATACCAGACAAAAGTGGTAATGTAGAAATTTGTCTAGATGTGGATAGCCGACGATTTAATAATATTTTATTACGTCGACTATTAGATGAATAAATATATAGCCAAAATAAATGAAAACATGAAGTAACTAGAACGTCACTGTCTTGAAAAAGAGTAAGGAAATATGCAAGTATACGCTACTACTTTGCTTTAGAGTAAGCTTCATTTTTTAAATAAGAGCTTATTCTAAATGCTATTAATATGCAGCTCAAGCCATACAAAAGAGTGGTTCGAGGATGAACCACTCTTTTCAGAGAGGATAATTGGGGGTTTTGGGAGATCACTTATTGCGAGGAAATTTTCACGGAGAAATTTATCGCTTTCGTTCCATCACTCCCTCCTTGTATATAGCTAATTGTCGATTTAAAACTGCTACAATTTCCACAAGTTGGCTAATCGTTCTCTCATGTTGCTCTATTTTTTGAGTAATATGCTTTAGATAAAGGCTTTTGTCACAATCCAATGGCTCACCTCCTACCCTTACATATTTTATATCACAAAAAGCCTTCATGAAGCGAACAGCCAAAATTAGTTTTTAGGCTTACAAACGACATAATTCTGCAATTTTAGGATAAAATACCTAGTTAATGAGTGGATTTATACCACATTTCATAACATTTTTACAGACATTATTTAAATTTAGCATAATGGACATCAATTTTCGACAATATTTTTAGTCTGTTCGTAACACCTTTCTTATTAACTACGGCAGAAAAACATACCAACTAGAATCATAGAATTGTGATAGCCAAACCAGCTGCATGTACAATGTGGTACTACATTATTTTAACTAAAAAAGTAAAAGCCAGCTGTCATAAAACAACTGGCTTTTACTTTTTATAAAATTTTTTATGCGTTTGGTTCAATTAACCCGTACTTTCCATCTTTTCTTCGGTAAACAACATTTGTTTCACCATTTACAGCGTTTTCAAAAACGTAGAAAGAATGACCGAGCATATCCATTTGTAGTACCGCTTCTTCAGAATCCATTGGTTTAAGGTCGAATCGTTTTGTTCGCACAATTTCTATATCAGAAGACTCTTCTTCTTGCTCTCCATTTAAAGCGTCTTTTTCTAATTCTGCAAAAACATGCTTAGGAGATCCTTTTTGTCTAAACTTTCTATTTACTTTTGTTTTATGTTTTCTAATTTGCCTCTCAAGTTTATCGACAACTAAGTCAATAGCAGCGTAAAGATCAACATGTTGTACCTCACCGCGCAATAATAAATTAGTCATCGGGATCGTCACTTCAATCCTTTGTTCATCATTATAGACACTTAAATTCACATGTACATCAGAAGCTAGTGGAGCATCAAAATACCTTTCTAACTTACCTATCTTCTTCTCCACGTAATCACGTATAGCTCCTGTTACCTCAAGATTTTCACCACGTATGTTAAAATTCATATCAGTGTCCTCCTTTCTCCTGCTACTTTCATTATACAACGTTTCCCTTTAAATTTCCTGTAAAAACTATTAAAATGTAAAGGAATTGTTACATTAAATCGTTTAAACCTTGATACAACTAGGTTTAGATAATTTACAATAAAAAACAAGTTAACATAGAACGCGAGTTCGTAAAATGTTTGGTAAATTTTTTTCTTAACATCGGGGTAAATAAAAGGGAGGAAGAAGCACCTTTTTTACCCCGACCTATTTAATAACTTTGTAATCCTTAATCAAGTAGTAGAAAATGAAAAAAATCCCATTGCATAAAGTTACACTGCATTTATTTTTTCCGATCTAAATAGATTCCATCCCGTGATTGTATCGTTTCATATGGATGAATATACTTTCGGTTGGATTGTTTTTGTTTTTTCATTTGGCGCAATTCTACTTTCAAATTATCAAACAGTAACAGCATTTCTTGTTCAATTAACTTATTTAATTGCATAATTTTTTTTGCTGTAGCTTTTTCTTCCTCTGAAAAAGGCGGTTTTAGTGATTTCATTTGTTCACCACGTTCTTCAATCAAGTCATTTACTTTTGAGATGATCGATTCGCGTTCCTTTGGGTCTATTTCCTGTTGAAGAAGATCATGTAAATGTTGGGTAGTATCATAGAAGGAAGTTAACCGATTCATCACACTTGAGCACCTTTAGAATATTGTTTTTTTCTAGTTTGTAAAATTACTTGCTTCCATGTATCACGAAACTCGATAACAAAGCTAAGAACTTCTTCCAATGCCGCTCTATCATTTTGTGTGTTCGCCTCTGTTAAGCGGTGATGCATATATTCATAAAGTGACATAAACTGACTGGAAATATCAACTTCCATATCTAACGTAACCATCAACTCAAGAATGATATTTTGCGCCTTTTGGATATTTTTATTTTTAGCTTCAAACTGATCTCCATCTATATCCTTCATCGCTTGTTTAATAAATTTTATACAACCGTTATACAGCATTAACGTTAACTCTGAAGGTGACGCTGTATTTACTGCGTTATTTTGGTAAACCTGATGTTGCTTATAAAAAGACATATTGCTCACTCACTCCCATCCTTACATGCCACCACCGAATTGGGACATTAATTGCGCTGACTGTTGATTCATTCTTGAAATTGCTTTTTCCATTGCTGTGAATTGGTTCCAGTAACGAGCTTCAGCCTGAGCAATTCGATCTTCAAGAGATTCCATCCGATCATCCACATCTTTCATTCGTTTCCCCAATGTATAACTTTCTAATGAAGGTGTTAAAATACTACCAGCTTTTTCACTGATTTGCTCTTTTGTTGTTTCCAGAGAATCTTCTAAACGTTGGATTAGTCCACGTGAATTTCCTTCGTCACTGTTAGTAAATAAATTTTGTACATCAGCAGGATTTTCCCGAAGTGCTGTTTTCAGTTCTTTTTCGTTAACTATGAGCTTTCCGCCATCTAAATAGTCTTTGGATGTTTCAATTCCAACCTGTGTCAAAGTTGTATATTCTCCGCCAGTATCTACCTTTTCGTACCAGCTAGAGCGCAGATTAAATAAGCCATTAGAAATTGTCGTGTCTCCTCGTAAAAGCCCACTTTTAGCTCTTTTTTCCCAAAGTTCAATTTCGTTCTCCGACATATCCTTTTTTTGTTCAGCGGTTAATGGTGGGTAATCACGATGACGCTCCTCTAGCTGTGATTTATTTAGCGCTTCTACGACTTCATTATACTTATCAACAAATTCCATTATTCTCTCGTAGGAAGCGTCCACATCATTTGTTACAGTAAGGCTGACATTTTTACCCTCTGTCTCTTGCTTAAATTCCAATGTCATTCCATTTATCTTATAGGAATTTGTTTTCGATTCCATGATTAACCCGCTATTATTGTATTCAAACTTCGCATTAGTACCGCCTGATTCCTTATCCATATCCATGTGAAGCACGTTAGCTAAAAATGAATTATTATCAAATTGAATTTCTGCACCATCACGGTAATTTCCTGTCCTTGTCGTTTCCATAATTACTTTTTCCGTTTGTTCATCATAAAACATACGTACATTATTATCATCTCGAGATATTTTTTTTAATACGTCCGTTAATGTATCGCCTTTTTGAATAGTATACGTATATGGTACTTCTTCACCTTTTTCATTTATCGTATTAAATGCTATTTCATCACCTTCAACTAGCTGTACATCTGATTTTACAGTATTTGTGCTTACATTAATCGCTGTACTGGCTAATTGATTCACTCTAATTTGATATGTACCATTGGCAACATCCGCATTTGCAGTTGCTGTTACTGCACCTTCTTTGGTTGAACTAACGTTTTTTGCGTTATAAGCCACACTCTTCCTCATTTCAAACATTAAATCATCTAGCTCTGTTAGCTTGCTGTTGATTTCTCGAAAAGCATCTCGTTTCCATTCTAATTTCGTACGATCTTGCTCTAATTTATTTAATGGTATACGTTCAGCCTTCATCAACTTATCTACCATTGCTTCAATATCCATACCACTTGCTAAGCCACCAACGCGCATGACCATTTGTCTCGCCCCTTTACATCGTATTATTCAAATGTTTTAGAAAAACTTTGCTTTCCGCAAATCTTTTATGGCGGAAAAACGCCATCATTTTACTTATATTCTAAAATTTTATACTCTCTAAAACTTAAGAGAGCAAATTACCGTTTTTCTTCGACTATAAAATCTCCCCTCTCGATATACAAAAGCCACTTTAAACGTTTTATATTTTCTCATCGATTAATATACCCATATATTCCGCCATATCTGCATACATATCTAGCATTTTTTTCGGAGGTATTTCTTTTATAACTTCATCTGTTAATGGATTGACTACTGTCACATAGTATTCATTCAGCTTTTCATGAAACTTAAAACGTAGATCTGTTCGGAACGGCTCAATAAATTCGTTCCATTTTTCTACAGCTGTTTTCAGCTTATCTTTTGTCACGACCATGGACGGACGAATAGCATCGGCTCGACTTTGATCGTTGTTAGTTGTCTCCTTCTTAACCGCTTGCCGATCGTTACTCTGTTCTTGTAACTTAGGATGTGACCCGGTCCCAATGCGCTCTAATCGCATATTCATTTGCTCCACAACCTTTTTATTTTTATATCGGATTAACTGTACAATTATTTAATCTGTTTAATAAAAATGCTATTAATGAAGAACTTATAACAATACGACAAAATATTTTAGCGTCTGGTTTGTTATGAAACTATCTATGTATTATCTTTTAAAAGATTCACTATTTCATTTGGAATATTTGCCGCTTTATTGTTTTCATGAGTGATATCTAAATAGAGTTCTTTACGATAGATATCTACAGATGAAGGAGCACTAATGCCGATTTTCACTTGATCGCCTTCCATACCAAGCACTTTTATTTCAATATCTTCACCGATTTGGATGGCCTCATTACGTTTACGAGTTAATACAAGCATATTTATTCTCCCTTCGCCATTAAAGGATCGTTTACAGTAATCGGCTCTCTCGTGTTGTATTGGTTCGTCTTAATTACAAACTGCTTTCCACACCAGTTGTTTGCATTAATAATTATCGGAGCTTGCAAATTAATCGTGCTATCCTTAAAAGGCTTCTTTAGAGTGACAATCGATAATACAACGATATCCGTTTCGTCTCCCAGTTTTAATGCTTGTACAATACTGTCGTCCAATTCAAATGTATAATCTGTATACATATGGTAGGGATTAATGACAATAAATGCTATCTCTTTTTCTTTCATGGATTGTAATAATTGGAATACAGATGGCTTAGGAAAATCAATTAAAACAAATTCTGTTTCTTGAGGAAATCCTAATACACCAGTTGGAAAATGAATAACCCTAGCAAAATCAATATCCATCTCTCCAAAATATTTTGTCATTATAAGCATAATTGTACTCCTTCCATTTCTTTAACTGATCTAATAGATTGCAAAACATGATGTTTTAATTAAGTTAGATGACCGTACTGTTACGCTTGTTGTAGTATGGATATTACTCTTGCAACAGCAAATTTACAATATCCTGTATGCAAAGACAAACCTCATTATTAAGTGAATCTCAATTCGTCGGGGTTTCTTCCCCCCAATGACCTAAAGCCTTTTTACAAAAAAGGGCTTTAGGTGAAGTTATTTCCTAATTAGACTTCAGCTTCTATCTTCCCATTCTTGAAGTGCGAATCTTATAACACCTTATCTTCAGGATAAACGACTTCAATCTGCAAATCTTGGTATTGCTTCATTCTTGTCAATACATCTCCAGGTACATAGTGATGCTCAGCTGAATTTGTTTGGACCTCAATATTTGGCTTTTTTGCTTGTACATCTATATGAAGTTCTGCTGGTTTATAGTCTATTTTCACTGAAAACGGAGAAGGGATAAAAGCTATTCCTAACCGTTTCATTGGTGTATATGCATTCATTTTTGCTTGAGATATTAGCGGATTTCCTTTTTGCTCAATCTTCATTAGTTCTGTTCCTTGCTGCGCGCGTCTCTCTATTCCCTCTAAAACGGCTTGTTTCCCTTCTCTTGCAAATTGATCATTTCTTTGGAAAATAGACATTAAATTCGCATCGGCAAATGCCTTTGTTTGATCAATAGTTAACTTACTAGGAGTTGTCCGCATACTCACTTCTGCCTTAGGCTGTTGAATTGATATGTCTGCTTTTGGTTGCCGGATTGTTTGTTTTGGTTTCGTTTGTTGCAGTTCAATTTGAGCCATTTGGGATGTCATTTTCAATTGAGGAATATTCATGCGTCATCGTTCCTTTCGTATTCATAACGGAAACCCTGCCACCTAACAAAGGGACAGGGTTATGTTATTATCTCAAGAAATCAACAAGGGTCGGCTGGATAATTCTAGAACCCGTTGATAATGCGGCGCGATGTAAAAATTCCTGCGTAATTAAATTAGTAATGGCTTCACTATAATTAATATCCTCATTATCGGACATCATTTTTGTAGCCATTATTTTCTGATCACCCAGTCTATTTTCCACGAGTTCCAAACGATTCATGCGAGCACCCAAGCCTGCTCTTGTATCAATAATTTGATTAATTCCTGTATCAAGTTCCTCAATACTTTCGCCAATGACCTCTTCAATACCATCCATGTCATGATTATCAAGCTTTTGAATAAATGAATCGACTGTATCAAATAGACCATTACCGAATACAGCTCCTCCGTCCACGTTAGCTTGTAATTCTAAACCAGCAGCAATAGGAATATTAACAGGATCCGTATTAGGTGAAAAAACGCCATTTTGATCAAATGGTGAATTGGTCGTATCCGTCCCATTGAATATGTATTTACCATTCACTTTTGTATCTGCTATACTAATTAAATGCTCTTTCAATTGTTTAGCTTCTTCTTTTATACTCTTGTATTCTTCATCATCATTCGTTCCATTACTTGCCTTAACTGCTAATTCCCGTAACTTTTGCATTGCCTTTGTGGCCTGATCAAGCGCTGCATCTGAGTTATCCATCCAATTATGTGCCTCGCCTGTATTCCGTAAATACTGCTCCGCTTCATTTTCCTGTCTACGATAATTAATCCCCTTCATTGCTACAACTGGATTATCGGAAGGACGATTTATTTTTTTCCCTGTTCTTACTTGTTCCATATACGTATCCAACTTCGTATAGCTATTGGACAAATTCCGTAACATGTTATTTGAAAGCATACTCTGCGTAATTCTCATACTACCATCTACCTCCCAACAAGACCCATATTATTAATGACACGGTCTAGCATTTCATCAATGGTTGTCATACTTCGTGCAGCAGCGTTATAAGCATGCTGAAATTTAATCATGTTAGACATTTCTTCATCTAAGGAGACACTGCTCACTGACATCCGTTGTTCTTCTACTTGCGATTTTAAGATCCCTGTATTTTCTGTCATCCGTTTAGCTTCTTCGGCTTCTACACCCATTTCTCCAATTAACGAATCATAAAAACTATTAATCGATGTATTCTCGCCTAACGGATTTCCAGCTAATGATTTATCCGTAAATACTTCAGAAAGCGCTAAGGCATTTGCTCCTTCTCCATCCGTTTCATTTGTACTTGCAGCAATGTTATCTGGCTCATCCATAATAAGTTGGTTTACCGTAATTCCAGCAGCACCGCTCTTACCGTTTTTAAAGACGAAGAAATCAATACCGTCCGTTCCATCCAAAGCTTTTCCACTTCTATGTACACGATTAAATTCCTTAGCCATTTCGGTTGCCATTTTATCTAAATTTGTTAACATATCCGTGTAAGTGCCTTGAATTGCCCCATCACCGTCTAAATCATGACCATAAGAATCAATGAGACCTCCTAAGGTTCCATTTGATTCAAGAATATTGACTGTTTCTCCATTTACACTTATTCCGGTTACTGATGCATAAGGATCAGAGCCATACTCCACAGTAAACTCATTAATCTGCTGTTGCTCAGATGTTCCGTTTATTAAAACGACATTAGGTTGAAAAGAATTACCAGTGTTATCTACAACTTCAATGGAGGCTATTCCATCGGCTATCTTTGGCGAGCTTTCAGAGCTTTTAGAGTAGGTGACTTTTATATTCATTTTACTGGATAATTTATCAATGAGGTTATCTCTACGATCGTATAGATCATTAGGTAAATAACCATGTGGCTCAAGCTCACTAATTTGTTCGTTCAAACTGCCAATTTGTCGTAATAATGAATTCGTTTCTTTCACAGTTGTATCGATTTGATTTTTTAAGTCTGATCGATGGGAAGATAACGATTTAGATAAATGCTGAAAAGTTTCTGCTACTGCCATGCCACGGTTTGCAACAACGGACCTAGCTCCTGAATTATCAGGATTAACCGCCAATTCTTGCAGTGAATTCCAGAATTTCTCCATTGTACTTGCTAATCCGTTGTCAGATGGCTCATTTAATACTGTTTCCATTCTACTAAGAGCTTCTGATTTTGAAGTCCAAAAACCTGATCTACTATTTTCAGACCGAAATTGATAATCTAAAAATTTATCGCGTACGCGTTGAACAGAACCAGCTTCAACACCTGTGCCTATTTGTCCAGGTATTTCAGGACGGTTTCTTGAAGCAGCAGGGTAAGCAGTCGTCGTTTCAAAATTAACCCGTTGCCTCGTATAGCCTTTTGTATTCGCATTGGAAATATTATGTCCCGTTGTATATAATGCTGATTGTTGCGCAAACAGCGCCCGTTTTGCCATTTCTAATCCATGAAAACTACTCATCTTACGGCCTCCTATTAAACCTTTGAGTCAAATAAAGACTGTTTAGATCTTACTTGTTTTTCCTTATCCGTTCCATAATTCATTGATTCAATTGTTGGATTCATTAGATCAAGAGAAAAGTGAACAAATTGTAAAGACTGTTGAATTAACATACGGTTCAATTGCTCTTGTTGTTTCAACTGCGCCATTGTCCTCATTAGCTCCGTTGTTAGTTCGATTAACTGCTCTTTGTCTTTTTCAGATTCCACTTGAGATAAAAGCGTCGTAACAGTTTGCTCTTGCTCCTGAGGCTGATTAACCTCAAACCAAGTAGCCATATATTGTTGTCGTTCTTTCTCTACTTTCTCCATTTTTCTAGACAGTTTACGCTCTCTAGCTATAATAGATGATAATGTATCCACATCGCCGTTCTTTACAACGTTTGTTTTCGTCTTTGAGAGATCGACGAATTCTACATGCAAATGTAATAATTTTTCTAATATGTCTATAAGAGTTTTTAAGCTCAAGCAAACCCTCCTTTCCTTCCCTTCATTACTTTCCAGTAAAGAAATCGATTAATTTCTGTGCTGTTTGATCATAGTTCATTTTGTATTCACCAGATTCTATCATTTCTTTTAATCGATCTATTTTGGCAGTTCTTGTTTTATTTTCCCTATTGTCCTCATGCAACTGTTTTGCTTCATTTGATATTTCTAATTGGTCTTTTTTCATTGTTTGTTTAACTTCCATTTGTTTAGGCAGTTGTTGTTTATGGTATGGGTTAAAGTCAGATTGATTAGGCCCATTTA